>JBFMBU010000033.1:0-17677 GCA_040755035.1 Thermodesulfobacteriota bacterium | reverse complement strand
GAACGGAACCATGAAAAAGTGAACTTTTAATTGGAGTTGACTTAAAAGGCCTATAGGAAAAAAATAACCTGTAGGCCTTTTTTAATCCTGAAAAAAACCCGTGAAGCGCTGCCTGTCAAGCGTTAAGCACTAAAACAATCGTAGAGCGCCCGGAGCAAGGGACGTAGCATTTTATTGAGCGCTGAGGGATTCAACGAAAATAATCAAAAAAGAAATAGGTTGTGGCGAGATTCGCTGCAAGGATATTGAGATATATTGATGATGACTCCTAACACCAAAACCGGCGAACCCTTCTATGACGTCGTTGTTGTCGGCGCCGGGCATGCCGGATGCGAAGCAGCCCTGGCAGCATCCCGGATGGGTTGTCGGACCTTGCTCCTGACTATCAACATCGATCATATCGGAGCCCTGTCCTGCAATCCGGCCGTGGGAGGGGTGGCTAAGGGACATCTGGTGCGGGAAATCGACGCCTTGGGCGGGGAGATGGCCAAAAATATCGACGAAACAGGGATTCAGTTTCGACGCCTCAACACCCAAAAAGGACCGGCGGTCTGGTCTTCCCGGGCCCAGGCCGACATGGAGGACTACAAACAGCGCCTGCGCTGGGTGTTGGAAAACCAGACGGGCCTGGACGTCAAACAGGCCATGGTCGATGCCTTGTGGGTGGAAAAGGGAAAAATCAAGGGAATAAAAACCAGCCTGGAACAGGTCTTTCAGGCCGCCTCGGTTATTTTAACTACCGGCACTTTTCTCCAGGGCTTGATCCATATCGGATTCCATCAATTCCCGGCCGGGCGGATGGGAGATCCGGCTTCTCAGTCCTTGTCCGATTCGCTCAGGACACTCGGGTTGCAGTTGGGACGATTAAAAACCGGTACCACACCCAGGCTGCAAGGTAAAACCATTGATTTTTCTTCCCTTACCCCTCAGACGGGAGATGATCCTCCACGCCCTTTTTCCTATGCAACCGATTCTGTATCAAGGCCACAAGTCCCTTGTTTTATGACCTATACTCAACCCTTAACCCACGATCTGATCCGGTCCAACCTGGAACGTTCTCCTTTGTTCAGCGGCCGGATCCATGGAACAGGGGTCCGTTACTGTCCTTCTATCGAAGATAAAATCGTCCGGTTTCCGGAAAAGATCAGACATCAGGTCTTTCTGGAGCCTGAAGGTCGGAGAACCACCGAATATTATCCCAATGGAATTTCCACCAGTCTCCCGCTGGATGTCCAAATAGCCCTGCTCCGATCCATTCCCGGGTTGGAGAAGGTGGAGATGGTCCGACCGGGATACGCCATCGAATATGATTATGCCGATCCCCTGCAATTGCTGCCCACTCTGGAGGTTAAATTTATCGAAGGTCTTTTTTTGGCCGGACAGATCAACGGGACCTCCGGTTATGAAGAGGCCGCGGCCCAAGGCCTGCTGGCCGGCATTAATGCCGGTTTAAAAATACAAGGCCGCCCACCTCTCATTCTGACCCGCTCTCAAGCCTATCTGGGGGTATTGGTGGATGACCTGGTGACAAAAGGAACCAAAGAACCTTATCGCATGTTTACTTCGCGGGCCGAATTCCGGTTACTGTTACGGGAGGATAACGCCGATCTGCGTTTGACTGATTCAGGGCGGATGGCGGGATTGATAGGCGATGGGGAGTATCAAAAGTTCGTCCAAAAAAAACAAGCCCTTCAAAAAGGATGGGACTTGTTGAATCAATTTTACCTTTCTCCGGGGGCAGACACTAACCGTTTACTACAGGATTTGAACAGTCCGGCCCTCCGAAAAAGAATTTCTGTTAAGGAATTATTACGACGTCCGGAAATAGGTTGGGCGGACCTTTTTCCTCTCTTTCCTCAATTGGCCGAATTTTCAGCCCCAATTGCAGATCAACTCGCCATCCAGGCTAAGTATGAAGGGTATCTGAAAATTCAAGAAGAACAGGTAAAACGATTTGAAAAGATTGAACAAATTCAAATTCCCGACAAACTGGAGTATCGAAATCTTTCCGGGCTCTCCAATGAAATCAGAGAAAAACTGGAAAATCTACGCCCGGCTTCCCTGGGCCAGGCTTCCCGCATCTCCGGGGTGACCCCGGCGGCTATTGCCATTCTCCAGGTCCATTTAAAAAAAATGAACAAAAACACTTGACAAGCTAATTTCCTTATAGCATATTAATTTCCGTTTTAAATTAGATGGGTTATGGTACAAACGGATTTACGGAACCCTTGGAAGGGAAGTTCTCATCATAAGAAAAACCGGATCGAGGAAAGGAGACGGCTAATGGCCCTGACAAAAGAAAAGATTATCGCCACCATCTATGAAAAAATAGGTTTCAGCAAGAGTCAATCGAGGGACGTTGTCGAACAATTACTCGAAATCATGAAAAAATCCCTGGCCAGTGAGGAGAATATCCTTATCAGCGGTTTCGGCAAATTTGTGGTCAAGAGAAAAAGGGCCCGCCGGGGAAGAAATCCCCAAACCAACAGGGACTTACAACTAAAGGCCCGTAAGGTAGTTGTCTTCAAGACCTCCGGTGTTCTTAGGAAAAAGGTCAACAACGGTTTGGATTGAGGAGCGACGCTGACCCGTTGCAATTTTATGGGAATTTAGCTAAAGGAGCCGATCAGTCGGCAATCACCATGGCTTGGGGATACCCAAGTCCCTCCAATTGTTTTTGGTTGTTTATCGCTTCCTGGAGTTCTGAAAACGGTTTTGTTCTAACCCGAAAATACGTTTCTCCCGAGCGCATCGTTTCCAGGATTTCAATCTGCTGGAAATCGGGTGCCAATTTTTCTATTAAATTTTTCGCATTCTGCAGTTCTCTGAAGGCCCCTATCTGAACCGAGAACTTTCCTTGCTGGAAATCAATCTGCTGAACCAGCCGGGTGACCCTTTGCCCGTTTTCCTCAACTTCTTCCAAGATCCCCAGAGCCTCCAATTCGATCCGGGCCGTTCCCGGTCCCACCAGCCCCAGGGCCTTGGCCCCGGAATAGGAGAGGTCTAAGATCCGGTCTTTCATAAAAGGGCCGCGGTCGTTGACCCTGACAATGATTTCCTTGTTGTTGGAAGGATTTTTTACCCGGATCTGGGTATTGAAGGGGAGGGTGCGATGGGCCGCGGTATATTCATGCATGTCATAGGTTTCCCCGGAGGAAGTCGGTTTTCCGTGAAAATCAGGTCCATACCAGGAACAGACCCCCTTTTCTTTATAAGCAGCTACGGAGGCTACGGGAAAGTACCAGGTCCCATTGACGCTGTAGGGCCTTTCCTTCCGTTCTGTTTTCTTAGCCGGAGCGGTGGTTTTTTTCACAGGTTCGGCAGGGACCCTGGCCGGGGGGGGTGCAGGGGCCCGTTCCTGAGGCATGGGTGTGATAATGGCTTTTGCACACCCGCAGATAAGAAAAAAGAAACAGACCGACAGGATAGGATAGGGAAAATGATTCTTAGGCATAGACCGGACCTTAACCTTTATGAAAAACCGAAAGCAGCAAAGGTATATACAAATACCATAAACTTTCCCGGGAAATCAAGCCTATTGCTTTTTGTCTTGACAACCTTTTCAAGGGTTATATAATTATAATGTAATTATAAAGTAGTTAATTTATAGTCACTTTTAATTTTTTTCCAACCCGGCTCCCCTGGAACCGAAAAAAACAACCCCTTGCTTAGGAGTAAAAGCAGTGGCAACAATACCGACAACGATTCAAACCTGGCAAATGGTCCGTCCCTTTTCCAAGAACAAAGAAACAGGGGAAACGCTTCCCGGCAGCGTAGAAAAAAAAGAGCTGCCGGTTCCTGAACTCAAGGGTGATGAGGTGCTGGTAGAGGTAGCCGGTTGCGGGGTCTGCCACACCGATCTGGGTTATTTTTTTGACGGCGTCCCAACAGTCTTGAAGCCGCCATTAACTCTGGGCCATGAAATTTCCGGCACTGTGGTGGCCGGAGACCCGGCCTGGGTGGGCAAAGAGGTCCTTATCCCGGCGGTAATGCCTTGCCGGCAATGCTATTTATGTAAGACCGGGAGGGGGAATCGCTGTCTCAATCAGAAGATGCCCGGCAACAGTATGGGCATCTGGGGAGGATTTTCCAGCCATATCCCCGTTCCTTCCATTGATTTGTGCGAAATAAAAAATCGGGGGGGTATTCCTTTGGCCCATCTGGCGGTAGTGGCCGATGCCGGTACTACACCCTATCAAGCGGCCAAGAGGGCAGGATTAGAGCCCGGGGATCGGGTGGTGGTCATCGGAATTGCCGGAGGTGTGGGGCAGTTTATGGGGCAGATCGCCAAAGTCTTAGGGGCCGGTACGGTTATCGGGATCGATTTGAACGAGGAAAGGTTGGCCAGGGCCTTGCATTACGGGGCGGATCAGGTCATCAACGCCTCCGGCAAGGACCCCGCAGCCATCGTAAAAGAATTCAAGACCTACTGCAAAACCGAGGACCTTCCCGGATACGGATGGAAGATCTTTGAAGTCACCGGTTCCAGAGGGGGCCAGGAGACCGCCCTCGGTCTGCTGGGTTTCACCGGAAAATTAGTCGTCGTCGGTTTCGGGACGGCAAAAATCGAATTTTCCATCAGCCGGCTGATGGCCTTCGATGCCGAGGTTATCGGTACCTGGGCCTGTCTGCCGGAATATTACCCGGCCGTCTTAGACCTGGTCTTAAAGAAAAAAATTATTATCGAACCGTTTATAGAAACCCGCCCGATGAGCACGATCAAAGAAACCTTTGAAGAAATTCATCAAAGCGGTTCACCGGCCCGGAGAGTAGTCCTGGTGCCGGATTTTTGAGAAAGAAAAGAGCGTTTAAGAGTTAAAACTCAGAAACTTGGCTTTTCCTGCACGGTCCGGTTGAATATTTTTTCGAGGCGATTTCCGCAATTCGAAATTAACTCCCTTCTTCAATTCCGAATTTTTTCAAAAACTTCGGATTGCGGCTCCAGTTCTTTTCCACCCGGACCCATAATTCCAGAAAAACCCGGCAACCCAGAAGGGTCTCCAGGTCTTTACGGGCCAGGGTCCCGATGGTTTTCAATCTCTGCCCTTTTTTTCCAATAAGAATACCTTTTTGCGATTCCCTCTCGACATGGATGAGGGCTGAGATATCGATGATGGACGATTGTTCCCGTTCTTTGAAAGACTCCACGGTTACAGCCGTTCCATAAGGGATTTCCTGCGAGGTCAAGCCGAAGACCTTTTCACGGATCAGTTCGCCGGCTAGAAAACGTTCGGAAAGGTCGGTGACCATATCTTCAGGAAAATAAGGCGGGCCCGGGGGAAGGTGATGAAGAATTTGCTTTTCCAGCTCATCCAGGCCAATACCTTTCAAGGCTGAGAGCGGAAGGACCTCTTGAAATGGATACAAAGAAGAGGCCTGCCTGATCAGGGGCAAGAGTTCTCTTTTGTCGATCAGATCTATTTTATTTATGACCAGAAAGATAGGGGCGGTAAGTCGGGGCAGTCGGATCAGGATTTCTTTCGGAATGGCGACTTCCGCAGAAAGGGGATCAATGACCAATAAAATCAAGTTGACATCGGAGAGGGTTTTCAAAGCCGTCTGAAGAATGGTTTTCGGCAATAACCCCCGGGTTTCCAATATGCCCGGAGTGTCGAGGAAGATACATTGGCCGCCGGGAAGGTGTTTGATGCCCAAAATACGGTTGCGAGTGGTTTGGGGACGGGTGGAAACGATGGAAATCTTTTGCCCCAGGAGGGCATTAAGCAGGGTCGATTTCCCTACATTGGGGGCCCCGATGAGGGCGATGAAGCCGGATTTAAAGGACATGAGGTTCCAGGAAAACGCATTATTTTACTGAGACATGGTAGAAACTCTTCCCGTTTTTGTCAAACGGATTATGAGCAGGATTAAAAAAAGGAGGCTTTGGACCTGTTCTGCCCAACAAATGTACCCTGAGGAAATTGGAATTTCCGGATGGACACTACATTTGAGACTGCTAAAAACCGGGGGTGGGTTCGGCTTCGATAGCGGTCTCTTCTCCGATTTCGGATAAAGCCTCAACCGGGAAAAGAAGCCGGCCCAGGTTCAACAGGGCCAGGGAGTGGCGGGGGGCTTTAGCCAGGAGTGCTTCGTAGGTCTCTTTAGCCTCGTCAAACATATCATAGTGGTGATAAAGCAGGGCCAGCCCTAAACGCGGGGCCACGGCTTGGGGATTGGATTCTATAGCTTTTCGGTAAATCCGTACGGCTTGATGATAGTCCCCCTCCTTTTCCAGGATTTGAGCGGTCCGGATCAAGGCCTCGAGGTTCCCGGGTTTGATTTCCAGAACCAACCCATAAATCTGCTTGGCACTGCCAAGTCGCCCCATCCGTTCATACACTTGTCCCAGAGCCAGGTAGCTTTCATCCGCCTCCGGACGGAGTTTGGCCGCATCCTGGAAATAGCGCAAGGCTTCTTGATAATTCCCTTGTTCCAGAAAAACGGATCCTGTGGCCAAAAGGGAAGTATAATCAACTTTGCCGCCGGTACGGTGTTTAACCGGGAAACTTCTGCTGCCTGTCGATTGAGCCATCAGGCGGCCATTTCATCTCCTGCCGGTTCCAGTCTTTTCAGGATACTGGAGCGCAATTCGCTCCAAATGGTAACCGGATCCGCAGGAGGAGTGGATGTTGCTTCGATAAATTTTTTAATGGCCTGCACCGCAGCTTGTCCGGCCATCTTCACCCGTTCTTCCTCATTGGAGGAAAGGGCCTGTTCAACAAAATAATGAGGCAGATGGACCCGCACATTGAATTTTTCAATTTGAAAATCCTCGAAGATACCGGTGGTACTCTGTTTATTGCTTTCCGTTTTTTCGGGCAGGAGTAAAGGAGCCGTTTTATCAGGGGTTCTATTTAATCCCGGATCGGTGGGAGAAGGTGACAAAGGTCTTTCTTCGGAAACCATCTTCAGTGGTTGTTCAGCAGGTGATGGCAAAGGATATTCACTGGCGAACGATTCCGTATCGGGGAAGGATTCTTCCTCCTGGATCTGGGTCAAAGGGAAGAATGACGGTTCCTCCGAGGTGGTCCAGATCGTATCCTCAGCTTCGGCCAGCCCCCGGGGCTGATCATCAAGGGTGGGCTCCGGTGACCGCTCCGGGTTGAAGGTTCCGTCTTCCTGAAACTGGGCTACTGAGAAGGATGAGGCTTCCTCCGAGGCGGTCCAGATCGTATCCTCTGCATCTGTAAACATCCGGGGCTGATCATCAACTAAGGCCTCCGGTGGCCTCTCCGGTTCTGATATTGTCCCCGACATCGCCTTTTGGGATTGAAGGTCATTAAAGAAGTCTAACGTTTCCAGGGGAACGTCGACTACCGGTTTTCCTTCATCGCTCGGCGCGGCCTGGAGATCGTTAATAACCTTTTTAGCCATTTCCTTTTCCATGTTACGGGAAACCGGGGATAGGGCATTTTTTTCGAACTGTTTACCCACCTGGTAAACCGTGCGGGAATCGATTTCTTCCAGACCATTAGTTTCGCCGGCTTTTAAACTCAGTTTGGCGATCTTGTTAATCAGCCGCGGCACCCCTTCTTCGGAAAACTGCCAGAAAAGAGGGAAGGTGTCATCGGCAAAAAGTTGTTTGGTGCCTCCGGCCAGTTGCAATCGCGTTACCATATAATCTCGGAGTCGATCTATTGAGGCGATTTTTTCTATCCTGGAATAGGTCCCGATGCGTTGAAAGAGATTGCTGCGCCGGGGGGCCTCTAAACGACGGGCCAATTCCACTTGTCCGGCCAACACGATAGTAAAAAGGTTTTGTTGATCATCCTGCATATTGGTCAGTAACCGTAAGTTTTCCAGATTGGCCGGGGTTATGGCATTGGCTTCATCGATAAGGATGACTGTTTTTTTCCCGGTCTCAGCCACTTGAAAAAGAAGTTTATTAAAGATCTCCAGGAGATTGACCTTTTTCTTTTCATTACATTGGGTCCCGGTCAACTGGCCGATGATTTCATTTAACAATTGAACAAAAGAAAGGCTGGGATTGGTAATCAAGGCTATTTGATATTTTTCCGGGGAAAGGCTGTCAATAATGATGCGCAGGGAGAGGGACTTCCCCAGACCGACATCCCCGATAATCACGGCCAGGCAATCGTTTCCCTCCTCGATGGCGAATAGAGTTTCGGCAATGGCGTTTTCCATTGAACTATGACATTCGGCATACATGGTAGGATCGGGAACATTGTCAAAAGGTGGTTTATGCAGATGCCAATATTCAAAATACATGGGAATTCCCCCTTATTTTGTTCAAAATTTTGAAAATGGTCCGATGGTTCATTTCCACCGTTTCCCTCCGGAAATTTTTATTTCCGGTGGGAACTATTTAAGCTACTTCATTAGTAATCCAATCGTTTTTTTCACGGGATTTCCATTTAAATTCTCAAGAATATCATTTAAAAAAAAACGTCTCAGACGTCCGATTTTATAACTTTTAATCCTTTTCTCTATAATCATGCGGTTTAAAAAACTCCGGCTGACTTGCATCATTTGGCAGACCTGCTGAGGATTGAGCATCATAAAGTTCTGGAGATGGAAATTAAAGATGACGGCCCCATCATCTTTTTGTTGCAGATCTACGTTAAAAGTTTTGGGTGCAGCGGTATTGAGCAGGGGAAGGATTCCCCCGGAGCGAATAACCCGACTTTGTGTGGGAGTCAAATCAAGGGATAGGACCGACTCCTCTTTAGAGAAATCCTCCTGAGAAGGATGGGGGGGGTTGGCCCAGGTCGAAGGATTTTCCTCTCTATTGGGTATCAAAGAAGCTGAAGAATTACAAAGTCCTTGTTTTCTTCTTTTAACTATGCAAAATTTTTCCAAATTCATCCAATATTCCTCTCCGTATTGATTCAGTCAAGGATTTCCGTCACCGGCTTGTTTAATAACAAACGGCATTCCCTTCCCTGTTTCGATAATAAGAAACGATGCCTGTATTTGTTTCAATCTGCAAGAAAGGTACCAGGCGGCAAAGGAAAAAGGAAAATAAATTAATGTGAATTTAGATAGTTAGGCAAGGATTTCTCTCTTGGTCTCTTGTTTTTTCCAGGCAAGACCTAAACTTGCAAGAAAAAGTCAAAAAATTGTCCTAAAGCAATTATTCAAATCATTGAAAAGGGTTGAGAGAGATGGATCCCGGGGCGGAATAGTTAAAAATAAAAGAAAGCGGTGAGCCTTTCCAAGATTACCAAGCAAGATATCTTCATTCTCCCATAATATTCACGTTTCTTCGAACATCAATTGCAGCCCGTAGAGGAGCTGAGCTTTGGTAAAGGGTTTGGTCATGTAATAGGTGGCTCCCAACGCATACCCTTGAATCATATCCGCGTCTTTATCCATGGAAGTCAACATAATGACCGGAATATCCTGTGTTTTCGGATTTCTTTTAACCTCATTTAAGACTTCCCACCCGGTCTTGTTTGGCATAACCACATCACAAATCAGGAGGTCGAAGGCTTCGATCTGCAATTTTTCCAGGGCCTGTTCCCCGTCCTGGGCCTCGATAACCTGATGACCCCAATTGTCGAGAAGCCCTTTGAGCATTTTCCTTACCCAGGGCGAGTCGTCGACTATCAATACCTTTTTGTTGGACTTATCCGTTTGGTTCATTCAATTTTCCCTTTAGGGGCTTTGGGAGCCAATTTCCATCCGTATTTTACTTTTCGAAAAGAAATATGTTTTACTTTAAATTGCAAATTTTATGCCGATTAAATAAAGGGTTTTACTGAAAGCAGACGGCTAAGAGCTGTCTGCTCCGTCCGGAAAAATCCCTTTTCCGGACGGCCACTAATTAAATAATTTCTGCTTGTTACATTGACCATCCCTTTTTTTATCCGGACAAGTTGAAATTAAAGGGAGATAGTATTGTTTCTGTCAATAAATTGAATCTCCCCCGAGGATCAGCAGGGTGTTTACACTTTTCTTTTGATAGCCCTTGCCTTTTGGGGAAATTTTCTATACAAAGACGTTGGGTCCCAGGCACAGAGGAGCAGGTGCAAGCGCTCCAACTTTCTATCAGGTCATTATCAAGTGCTTATCCTTGGCCTGGGGCCGGTGGTTTCCCTTTCCGGATGGTTCCAAAGCCAGAACCCTTACTACCCGATAGAGGTGCTTTCGCTGATGAAGATCCCTCCTGTGGTTAGGAAAGTTTGGTTGATCATTTTTCCCTTCCTTATTGGAAGCCTTTCCCCTCTATATGCCGAGGTCCTTGATCCGGCCTATCAACAACGGCAGGAAGCCCTGATACAACGACTGCAGCAACGCGGATTTTCGGATCAGGAACTGAGCCGGCTTTTTTCCGACAGCCGGGTGACCCTCTACCCGGAGATTGTAGAAAGAAAAGGAAAAGGCGTCGATTATCTGGGGAGCCGTTTCGGATTGCTTTCCCTGAAGTCCCTCCAGCAGGGGAAATTAACCCTGGAAACCAACAAGAGGATACTGCGAACGATTGAAAATGATTATGGGGTGAAGGGGGAAGTATTGATTGCCATCCTCCGGGTTGAAACCAATTTTGGGCGCTATATCGGAAATCATGTTGTTTTTAACAGCCTCCTGACCATGACCCTCATTGAAAACCGCCGCTCCGCCTGGGCCGAAGAAGAACTTATTCATCTGCTTTGGTTATGCCGGCGGGAGAATAAAGACCCCCTGTCCCTGAAAGGGTCCTGGGCCGGCGCCTTTGGAATCCCCCAATTCGTCCCTTCCTCCTACCTAAAATATGCTGTCGATGGAAACGGCGATGGCCGGGTCGATCTCCATGACCTAACCGATGCCCTGGCCAGCATGGCTAATTACTTGAGGGCCTTCGGCTGGTCTCCAGAAGAACCGGAACGTAAAAAAGAAGCTTTATTCGCATATAATCGCTGCCACCAATACGTGGAAGCGGTCCTGACCTATGCCCGGGCGTTATCCGAACATTAATCGAAGAAGACCACGGCCAAGGTTATGGGGGGGATAGGGTTCGGGGAACCTGAAACAGCCGATTAAAGGGATTTTTCCTCTTTTCGCCCCTTACTCCGTTCTCTGGTCTGCCAGTGATTGAAAGGCCTTTTCGGCCGCTCGTTGTTGGGCTTCCTTTTTGGTCCCCCCTTTTCCATTGGAAATAATTTTCCCTTGAACCGAAACTTCAACAAAGAAGGTTTTACGGTGGTCCGGCCCTTCTTCTTTTATGTCCCGGTAAATCGGGGTGGTTTTCAATCGGGCCTGACAGAACTCCTGCAATAAGGTTTTAAAATCCATAGTGAGGGGTTGCAGTTCTGTCAAACATGGTCGGAAGAGGCGGGCAATAACGGATCGGGCGGCTTCAAAGCCCCCATC
Organism: Thermodesulfobacteriota bacterium; assembly: GCA_040755035.1. Classification (GTDB taxonomy): domain Bacteria; phylum Desulfobacterota; class RBG-13-43-22; order RBG-13-43-22; family RBG-13-43-22; genus RBG-13-43-22. The sequence goes on along the minus strand of JBFMBU010000033.1, from coordinate 6,364 downwards.
CAGATAGACACCACCCAGGATCGCTTCCAGGGCATCGGCCAACAGCGAAGGCTTTTGACGCCCTCCGGTCTGTTCTTCCCCTTTTCCAATGGCCAGATACCCCCCCAAACCAAGCCTTTCGGCCAAAAGGGCCAGATTTTTTTCATTCACCTGTCCGGCTCGGATCCGGGAAAGAGGACCTTCGAGGAGTTTGGGGAATTTTTTTATCAGCAAGTCGCTGAGGACCAGATTAACTACCGCATCCCCCAGAAATTCCAGTCGTTCATTGTCCTCAAACGTCGGAACCGGGTTTTCATTAGCAAAGGAGCGGTGGGTGAGGGATTCTGTTAATATGTTGATATCGTTAAAATAATATCCTAATACCTCTTGAAGTCTGTTTAGGTCGTTCCTGGTATTGTCCGCCACGATCAAAACCTCCGGAGTATTTGAAAACTATACCTTTTCTCTATTTTATTTTCAAGAAGATAGAAAAATTTTATTGACAAGAAAGATTTTTTAAACTATATATAACCTTTTAAATTTATGGAGTAAAAGAATCATGAAAAGCTACATACCCAAAAAGGAAGACATTCATCGCAACTGGTTTCTGATTGATGCTGAGAACAAGGTCCTGGGACGATTAGCCTCCGAGGTAGCCATGCGTTTAAGGGGGAAAAACAATCCCGGCTTTGTGCCCTATGCCGATACCGGTGATTTTGTGGTGGTGGTTAATGCTGAAAAGGTGGTCCTAACCGGGAAAAAAATGGATCAAAAGATATATTACCGACACAGCGGTTTCATCGGCGGGTTAAAATCCATAACAGCCAAGAAATTAAAAGAAAAAAGACCCGAAGAATTGCTCCGTCAGGCCGTGAAAGGGATGTTGCCAAAAAACAGCCTGGGCCGGAAATTAAACAAAAAATTGAAGGTCTATGTGGGATCCGCCCATCCCCATGAAGCGCAGCAACCGGTATCGGTATAATATATTGTGGGCATTCTGAGAATCTCTAATAGGTGTGAAAGGTAATATGGCAGACAAAGAATTCTACGCAACCGGAAAAAGGAAACTGGCCATCGCCAGAACATGGTTAAGACCCGGCGGAGGACAGATCACCGTCAACGGGCGATCCATTGATCACTATTTCAGCCGGGAAACGGCCAAAATGGTTGTTCTTCAGCCCTTGGAATTAACCGAAACCGTGGGAAAGTTCGATATACTGGTTAATGTTATCGGTGGGGGGCTCTCCGGCCAGGCCGGGGCCATCAAACATGGAATCTCAAAGGCCCTTCTGGTTTATGATCCCCAACTGAGGGCGGTCTTAAAAAAAGCCGGTTTTATTTCCAGGGATTCCAGGGTCAAAGAACGGAAAAAATATGGCCAAAAAGGGGCCAGGGCCCGATACCAATATTCCAAACGTTAATTTTGGACAATAGATAAGGCAGTTAAAAAGGGAAGGCCCGCAAGGCCTTCCCTTTTTTTGTCCGTTGCAGAGGTCAAATCAGGTAAGGGCTTCCCTGAATAGCCCCCCATCCGGCGGACAACCCCATCAACGCTACAGAAGAGAACCCAGAACAGAAAAAAAGCTGATGAACGAAATTGAACGTAACCTTCGTTTATTGATGGCCTACGACGGAACGCGATACCAGGGATGGCAACGGCAAAAAAACGCCCCTACTGTCCAGGGAGCCATCGAGGATGTTCTTTTTAGAATAGGTCAAAAAAACCTTTCGTTGATAGGGTCCGGCAGGACTGATGCCGGGGTCCATGCCTGGGGGCAAGTGGCGAATTTCAAGACTTCCTCCCTCCTCCCGCTCTCCAAAATGGAACAGGCCCTTAGGGCGTTGTTGCCGAAAGACATCCTGATACGTCAGGTGCAGGAGACCTCGCTCGATTTCCATGCACGCTATTCAAGCCGAGCAAAGATTTATGATTATCTGATATGCAACGGCAGACGGGGTCTGCCTTTTTATCGCCAATATGTCTGGACGGTTGAAGAACCCCTTGACTGGGAAGGCATAAAAAGCGGTCTGACTCTTCTGACAGGCCGCAAGGACTTCTCCAGTTTTCAGACCCAGGGAAGTGAAGTCGCCCATACGGAGCGGACCCTGTTTCAAACCGCCTTATCCCCGCTGCCCTGGGGCGGCTTCCGGCTTCGATTTAAAGCCGACGGATTTTTAAGACATATGGTGCGAAATATGGTGGGCCTCCTGATCCGCGTCGGAAGGGGCCGGGTTTCCCTGAGAGAACTGGAAGCAATCATCCAATCCAAAGATCGCTCCCAGGCGGGGGAGATGGCCCCGGCCCATGGGCTGTATTTAAGGAAAGTTATCTATTGAAAGGGAAGGAGTTCAAGTCCGGGTGGTAGAACCGTAGAAGTTCGCTGAACGGGGAGTCTTATTTAGCCTTTTGGGTTATTTTTTTCTTGGGGCTTCGTTTCTAAGCGAACGGTTTCTAAGACGCTTCTGTAAATATTCCGGAAGGACTCATCAAAATTGGCCAGAGGCAGGCGGCCGATCTCAATATACTTGATAACGATCTCCTTGGCTACTTTCAATACCATTTCTTCTTCTGTTTTCATCCCCTTCATCCCCGCCGGTTTTTTCGGGCCTCTGCCGCTGGAAGAAGGCGATTCTTTCGGCAGAGGCCCGGATTAAGAAGAACCTTTCCAGCCCTCCCTGACTTAAAAATACCTTAGCTGACCAGGGAAAACAAGCAGAATATCAGGGGAGGGTTGGGGGTTAGAAGGATAACTATCAAAGGGGAACGTAAAAATAGCGTAGTCGAAGGATTTTGGTTATGGTATAAAAAAAGAGGAAACAACGAAACAGGGAAAGAGAAAAATGAGCGGATTGATCGGAATTCTCCCGGAGAATCTCATAAATATGATTGCCGCCGGGGAAGTGGTGGAAAGGCCGGCTTCGGTGGTCAAGGAACTTTTGGAGAATTCCGTAGATGCCGGGGCCTCGGACATCGGGGTGGAGATCCTCCAGGCGGGAAGGTCGTCCATTAGAATCACGGATAACGGCCAGGGTATGAGCAGGGAGGACTTGGTCTTAGCGGTTGAACGGCACGCTACCAGCAAAATCCGGGATTATGCAGACCTTTCACAACTGCGCTCTATGGGATTTCGAGGGGAAGCTTTGCCCAGTATCGCCTCGGTAAGCCGGATGACGATTATTTCCATCCCCAGAGGCGAGTCGTCCGGCCACCGGCTTGAGATCTGGGGAGGAAAAAAAATCAGCCTGGAAGAGGTTGGTGGGGCTTCGGGAACGGTGGTGGAGATCCAGGACCTTTTTTATAATACGCCGGCCCGGGTGGCTTTTCTGAAAAGCCCCAAGGCGGAGTGGGGACAGATTCAAACCGCTGTGGAAAGGGTGGCTTTGGGATTTCCCTCCATCCGCTTTGACCTGACCCATAACGGGAAAAAGGTCCTTCGGCTCTTTCCCGGCAATGATTCGGAATTGCGGCTCAAAGAATTATGGGGGAAAGACCGAATAAACGATCTGATAAAGGTCGATTTGTCCGAAGAACGGATCCAGATAACGGGTCTGATTTCCCCTCCCCATTATCATCTGAACACTTCCCGAAATATGGCCTTCATCGTCAACAAACGCTGGGTGAGGAGTCCGCTTTTATTCCCTTTGGTTTTAAGATCGTATGCGGGAATGATCCCGGCCGGCCGTTTCCCCACGGCCATCCTCTGGTTGGACGTCCCTCCGGAATTGATTGACGTCAACATCCATCCCTTCAAACAGGAGGTGCGCTTCAGTGAAACAACCTGGGTCCAAAACCTGGTAGGGAAAGCCCTTCACCGGGCATTAAAAACCTATGTCCCCCACCCGATGGTTAAGGGGGATGGATGGCCCGGGGCTTGCCCCCCCTCTCCCAAACAACCCTTCCTCTTTAAGGAAGGGGAGTTATCTTTGTTCTCCGCACCGCTGTCCCCCGAAAGCGAGGATGTTCGGGGGGTACTGATGCCAGGAGACCCCGCGGTTTCTGCCCCTTGGATCTCTGATCAGAAATTTTTTAAATCCAATCAGGAGGGGATGGAACTGAAGGAACAGGTCGGGGGGTTTTCGGGATTGACCCTCTTGAGTCAGGTCCGGGGGACCTATATCGTGGCCATGAACAACGAGGGACTGGTGCTGATCGACCAGCATGCCGCCCATGAGCGGGTCCTTTTTGAACGCTACCTGAAACAATGGAGGGAAGGCGGGGTTTCCTCTCAATACCTGCTTATCCCTATTCTGTTTGAAATACCACCGGGGTGGATAACCGATCCGGATTCTATCCTGTCCCAAATAGGGGCGTTGGGGTTTGAAGTTGCACCGGCCGGGGGAAACGGCCTCTGGATCAAGTCCATTCCCTCGGGAATGAGTCCCGAACAGGGAGAGGATGCCTTGAAAGAGATATTCCAAGAAATGAAAGATGGAAACCGGTCCATCCGGGCAGAGGAGTTATCCCAATCCCTATTGAAACTGCTGGCCTGTCACAGCGCCATTCGGGCCGGACAGGTCTTAACTTCTGAAGAAACGCGCTCCCTGTTGTTTCAACTTGACCAGACCGAATCGCCGTCCCATTGCCCCCATGGACGTCCGCTGTGGCTGTTGTTTTCCTGGGAGGAAATTGAAAAACGGTTCAAACGCAGATGATGATTACTCAAACCCCGTTATTGAACTGACATGGATCGCCCGAAATTAATTTTTATCAGCGGTCCAACCGCCGCCGGAAAAACCCAACTGGCCCATACCCTGGCCAGGGAGGTGGGGGCGGATATCATTAACGCCGATTCCATGCAGATTTACCGGTATATGGATATTGGAACGGCCAAACCGACTTCCAGGGAAAGAAAAGAGGTGCCTTATCACCTGATCGATATCCTCGATCCGGATGAGGACTTTGATGCCTCCTCATTCCGTAAGCAGGCCCTGGCGGTTATCGCCGAGCTTCAGCAACGTCGTCGGCCAATGTTTTTTGTCGGGGGAACGGGCTTGTATCTCAGGGTCCTGCAGAGAGGGATTTTCCCTTGTCCCCCAGCGGATCCTTTGATCCGGGAGCGTTTAAGAAAAACGGCCAAGGAGAAAGGTCCTGAATTCCTGTGGGCCGGATTACAGGTATCCGACCCCGAATCGGCGCGAAGAATAAAACCCAAAGATACTTTCCGGCTCGTCCGGGCCCTGGAAGTCCTGGAAATGACCGGAAGGCCGATTTCAGACTGGCAGCACTGGAAAAACGAACCCCCTTCAGCCTTTGATATCCTATGGATCGGTATTACACGGGAACGGGAGGCCCTTTACCGCAGGATTAATGAACGCACCGAGGCTATGATGGCCGCCGGGTTTTTGGGTGAGGTCCGGGGACTACTGGAAAAAGGCTTTTCGCCGCAATTAAAATCCATGCAATCCCTGGGATACCGACATCTTGTTGAAGTGCTGAAGGGGGAACGGGAGCTGAGCGCGGCGGTCGAGCTGATTAAGCGGGACACCCGTCGTTATGCCAAGCGGCAAATGACCTGGCTGAGAAAGGAAGACAATTTGCACTGGTTTTCTCCGGAAAAATTTGATACCATTCAGAAATTGATTGGAAATTTTTATCGTTGAATCTTATGGCCATGTCCATACCGAATATATTAACCTTCCTCAGAATAATTTTAATTCCCTGGTTTGCCATTCTTTTATTCAACGGGTCTTTCAATCAGGCCTTGTGGGTCTTTGCCGGAGCGGCGGTTACCGACGGGTTGGACGGTTTCATCGCCCGCTGGTTTTCTCAGAAAACCCAGTTGGGGGCGTTTTTGGATCCTGTTGCCGATAAGCTGCTCCTGTCCACGGCCTATATCGCCCTGGCGGTAATGAGGGAAATTCCGGTCTGGCTGACGGTGATTGTCATCAGCCGCGATGTGGTTATTGTCCTGGGAGTTACCATTCTTTTTTTAAATCAGGTGGATGTGGAAATGAAACCCACCATCTACAGTAAATTGACCACTGTATTTCAGGTACTGCTGATCCTTCTGGTCTTGTCCTCCGGGTATATTCACTTAGCGGAGGAGGTTAAACTGGGGCTGATTCTGGTCACCTTGGTTTTCACCGTATTTTCAGGTTTTCATTATATCCACACCGGCCTTAAGATCCTTCCCTGAGGGATTATTTGCCGGATTGGCTGCCTTTTTTTGACCGGAAACCTTTCTCCCGGTAATTCTTTTTACCCGATAGGATTCAGGAACAAGACTGTTTTTTGGGTTGGAGGAGAAGGGATTCCGGCCACGGTAAATTTGTTCTAAATAAAATATCATTAATAGGACAGGGCGCAAGCGTTTTTTGTTAAGCGCAAATAATCGCAAACCAAGCGGGGATTACGAGTCAGTTGCCGCATTTTCTGGGCGACAGA
>JBFMBU010000032.1:0-7475 GCA_040755035.1 Thermodesulfobacteriota bacterium | reverse complement strand
CGCCTAAAATGGCCCCCGGAACGCTTCCCAGCCCCCCTAAAATGCAAATGATGAAAGCCTTCATCCCCAGCAGGGCGCCCATGCTGGGAGAGATGATAAAAATTGGGGCCACCATACAGGCCGCTGTGGCCGCTGTGGCTGTGGAGATAGCGAAGGTCAGGGAAGATACCCTGTTGACGCTGATCCCTACCAGCATGGCCCCCTCCGGGTCCTGGGCTACCGCCTCGATGGTACTGCCCATAGTGGTTTTTTTGATAAATAATTGCAGCAGAATGATCAATACCAGGGTAACGATGATCAGCAGCAGTCTTTGCTGGGTCATGGTGATGCCCAGTATTTCCAGCGGATCCGGGTAGGGATTGGGGATGCGCTGCCCCTGGGGGCCCCAAATGGCCATGACCCCGTTCTCCAGGATCATCAAGGCGCCGATGGCCGAAATAAAGGAATTGATATGGGGTTGGTCTTTCAAGGGGCGGTATACCAGTCTTTCGACAATGATCCCCATCACACCCAAGGCCAACGTAGAGACAATCAGGGCCATCCAAAAACCGAAGCCGAACAGGGTGATCAGGGAAAAACAAAGATAGGCCCCCAGCATATAAAGGTGCCCGTGGGCGAAGTTGGGAATATTCAGAATCCCGAAGACCAGGGTCAGCCCCAGGGCCACAATGGCATAGGTGCTGCCCAGCATGATCCCGTTAAAAACCTGCTGTAAAAAAAGGTCCATGATTTTTCATCATTCCTAAAAGGAAATTTATTTCAGATCTCCGCCCTTCCCTCTGAACCGGGGAAGGGCGGAGGATGGTCGGCTATTCCACCGGTTTCATGAATTTAAGAGGCACATTGGTCTTGCCGATTTTTTTGACCTGTTCCACCTCTTTTTCATTTTTAACCCACCAGATATACATATCCGGTTTTTGGTATTTGCCGTCTTTGACCATTTGTACCGCCGCAGCCAAATGGGTCCGTCCGGCATCGGAGACGCCGAACATTTCCGTCGGGAATTGATCGCCCAGGAGAGGGAAGGCCTTGGGAAAGGCGGCACGGATAGCATGGACATCGCTTACCGTTCCGGCCACCGTCATGGCCTTGGCCAAACCGAACATGGCCGTGTAATGCAGGGCCGCTTCCCAGGTATTCATTCTCTTGTAGGCCGCCACATATTTTTTATCAAAGCTGCCGGCCGCCGGAACCGGGACATTGGCCACGGCCGCCACGCCGATGACGTCATCCATCAGTTTCATGCTCTTCAGGATGTTGGCGATATAATCCACCTTGGCTTGGTCAATCAGGATAAACCCCCCTTTATATCCCAGTCCCCGGGCCTGTTCGATAACCAGGGCCGTCGGGGCCGAAGGTCCGCCGATGAGCAGGATATCCGGTTTGGTGGCCAGGACCGCGGTCAAGGGAGCGGAGAAATCCGTTTCCGTATAATAGTTAGCCGGTTTGTCGGCAGTTATGGAACCGCCTTTCTTCTCCCAGTATTTCTTGAAGGCGGCCCGCCATTCATCGCCATAAGCTCCCAGGGTCACCACCATACCCGCCTTGCGGGCGCCCATTCCCCAGGCCAGATCGGAAAAGGCCTGGACGTAAATCTCGAAGTTGGGAGGAATCGCCACCAGGAGTTTGTTGTTCAGGGCCGTTACTTTGGGGGTGCTGGTATAGGCCATCATCAGAAACTCATTGCCTTTTTCCTGGTTGATCTGCATCATGGGAGTGATGGTATTGAACACCGGGTTAAAAATGGCCGGGGTCTTAAACTGATCGCGGAAACGGCGGGCGTTGTTAACCGCCTGGGTCGGATCGATACGGTCGTCTAACTTTTCCAGTTTGAAGGTATATTTCTTCCCCTTGACGGTTATCCCGCCGGATTTATTGATCTCGTTGATGGCCATATCCACGCCGTTGACGCAGTCCTGACCGTATTCGGCCGCCGGACCGCTTAAGGGGGCCGTATAGCCGATTACCACTTCCTGGGCCTGCGGGGCCGCATACCCTATGGCCCCGGACAGAAGCAGCACCGTTATCATCAAACATCCCAATGCAATTTTATTACCCTTCATTTTTTCCTCCTCATTTTAAAAATATCCGCTATTGAATTTCTGAAATACATCTAATATCTACTAATAATGTAGTTACGAACCCTTTTATGAAATCCCCCCTTTCAACTTCATGTCTTGAGTACCCCAGGGCGATCTGGATTTGGGCTGTTAAAACGCTATCTATGGAATAAGGCTCGGGAAAAATGCTTGGTGGCGATTATACCCGTCAGAACCTATCCGAGTATTAGAAAGTAAGATGAGACTTCATAGAAGAATATCCTACTGTTGTCAAGATATTTTTAAAGATTTCATGTTGAAACTTGGTTTTTTAAGCCATAATAAGAGAGAAGAACCGGGAGTTAATGGATAAAGACCTTTAGGCTATTGAACTCTTTAATAAAATAGGGCTTATGATAAATTATTGATCCTCTCCAGGATTTTCCCCTTGAAAATATTCTTTGGATTGGGTAAAAAGAAATCAACACGGGCGGTTAACTCAGCGGTAGAGTGCCATCCTCACACGGTGGAAGTCACTGGTTCAAATCCAGTACCGCCTACCATGAATATCAAGGACTTAGCCATTAACGGTTAGGTCCTTTTCTTTTTTATGACCAGATTGTGACCGGTAGGGTTAAAAATAGTGCTTTCCGTAGTGTTGAATTTAATTTAGTTTGAGCAAGAGATGGAAATTTGGACTATACCCCCCAAAAGCATGTTTTTATCTTTGGGTTTTGGCAGATCGTTAGTAGGAGCCAAACTATTCATTCATTCCCCAAATTAGCGGAATGGTCGAATCAAATGATTGAACTTAGCTATCTTGATAAAAAGGGGGTCATCTTTTCCGCTACCGTGGGGTCCATTTTTTTCAAGGCTGAAAGGCCTTCTCTTATCCGTTTGACCCATCCTTTTCCCTTGAGGTGGATCTCTTCCAAAACCATCCGGATATCTCCGGGACGTTCCTCAGCAAGGATCGAAAAAAGTTGAGCGGCTTGGTGCAAGTCCTTTTCCCTCTTGGTATGCATCACTGTTTCCCGTTCCGCCGAGACAATGAGCTTATGGAAGGCCAGTCTGGCCGGATCGGGAAGATTGACCAGAATACCTCCGCCGTCGATGACGGCTCCCCGGACCGGTCTTGTGATAAGGAAGTCCAGAAAGGAAAGAGGCCGGGCCGCCGCATTCAGCCGGGTTATGAAAACCGGTCCCTGGCGCTGGCGGCCGCGCAATGGTGTGAGAAGATCGAGACGCAGTCCCTTGCCACGTACTTTAAACGAAGTGGAAGGCTTTCGGGGATCGAGCGGCGGGACGGGAAGGAAACCCATTTGGAGGCCTTCGAGTACATCGGGAATGTTCGTCCTAAGGTCAGGAATAGCGAGACTGAGCGATGCCTCGGCCGCGATATCGATATCCTGGGTTCTTATTGAGCCCCCGGTCCATCTGACCCCCAGGAGATTCCCCAGAACGAGAAAGGCCTGGGTTCCAATGAGTACCGCACCCAGACGAAAAATCCCGGCATCAGACAAAGCTTTAAGGACACGGGCTGAGGCCGAGTCGTTCAGTAGGGCACCGCCGGCCCTCAAAAGGGTGCACAATCGCTGGATCCCGGCCTCCTCCTCCGCCAGGGAAGCCCGCTCTTCCCGGTACTTCTTGACCACTTCTTCAAGGATTTTATCCTTTCTTCCGATATAGATTTGTCGTTTGCTTCCCCCCGGATCAAAGTATTGGAAGTAGTAATAAGTGTCCCCCTTAACCGCCTTGGTGACGAAGCTGCCCGGGACATGGCCTATGGACCTTCCGGCTTCCAGAGCCGACAAACGCTCCATCAGCTCTGCATAGAGAGTCTGGATTTCCAAGGGCATTCTATCCATTGATGGCCTCCCAATGAGTTATACGCAGTATATCTAATACCAGCGTATAATTCAAGTGCGACTTCAATCCATTCTTGACTTCTTTTCGACAAAAGATAGCTCCCCTGAACCATTGAACCCATCGAATCATTTTCTTTTTTTTAATTCAGTAGCATGGGTAGGATCGGTGTTATTCCCAACCGGTTCATAGAGTAGAGGACCGCTCCACCGGCGCCCAGCGCGGTCATCCGCTCCAGCTCTTTGACGATGAGATAAGTGCCGCCACGGCCTTGATTTGGATTAAAATCTCTCACTATCCCCGACCCCGATCCTCCCAAATTGCCCTGACATCTTTTCAATTGGGGGATGCATTTCCCTCTCGGTGGTGTTGTGTTACCCTTGCCGATTGGTTTTGAATAACTCCCTTTTTACCGACAAAAACCGCATTATCGAGCCTCCTTAAATAGCAAATTCAATAAGATTTTATATCATTTTTAATAGTTATCTTGGCCCGTCCGCATCTCATCATCTCATAATCTGGCCAACCTTAGCATGCCAGCATAGTTATCATTTCCTTTATTCTTGAAAATATTATTATTTTAAGGGCGTCCCTTAAACAGAAAAAAAAGCTTATTCGTGCATACGCTAATACTTTATCTCTTGCCAATGTCCTTTTAATGGGTGGCTCGTTACAGATAATATTTCTAATTTTTTAACATGCCATGAAAAAAAATGCGGATATTTTGTTTTGTTATTGCATCGAGATCTAACTTTTTTCCATCCTTATACCAGCGTCCAATCCAATTCATCGTTCCGATGATCATAAAAGTAATAATATTAGGATCCAGCTTTTTATCTAAATTTTCGATTTTTAATAACTCCCCTTTAATAAGATTAAACAAATTTTGCTGCTTTATATAAAGCTCCTTCTGATAATCATCGGTCAAATTATGCATTTCCCTGGCCATGATTAGGCGCCTTTTACCGCTACTTTGAATATGCCGCGCAAAAGTAGAAATCAATTTTTCAAATGAATCACGCTGATTTAGGCCTTTTTTTTTGCTATCATTAATACTATTAATTAATTTTCCCATAAAAATGTCAGTATTTTTTATTAAAATATGACCCAGGATTTCATCTTTTGTTTTGAAGTAGTGGTATATCCCCGCTTTACTAATTTTGGCATAATCTGCGATTTCTTGGAGAGAGGAGGATTTATAGCCCTTTTCGCTAAATACTTTGGCTGCAATTGCCGCAATATAGTCTTTTCTTTTTTCCATGCTTAGTCTGAGCACATTTGTTCTCCTCGTTTTTCAATTTCTATCAGAATGAATCCAATCCCAAATCTATATAATTTATAATTTCCATCCGACAATTCAAACTCCTGGATGAAAATATCTTGATTTCGGAATGAGGTTCTCGACAGAAACCCTTTACAAAAAGGATTCTGTTTATAGAGGTTAACCGGCAGTTGTGTGTTCTCATCAGGAAAGGCCCTTTCAGTATGAGAACGATACAGAACCATCTTTAAAAAAATAAGCGTATTATGTCAAGTTATTAGTTAAAATTGAATCATTTAATTTTTTTAATATCCAACAATTTTTTTAAAAAATAGCGATAATAATTATTCTCTATAAAACAATTTAAATTTCTTATCTAATTGATAATAAATAATAATTTGAAAAGGAAAAAAAGATTGACAAGGTTTATCCATTTATTTTATAGTTTTTAAAACTTACCGTACGGCCGGTTTTTTTACTTGTTGGCCGGTTATTTTTTTTAGTTATCCGGGAGAATATGAAAACCAGAAGGTATTATTCACCGTTTCATCAATATTCATAATAAGTGTTATCCCAGGGTAATAGGATCTTTTTAATTATCTCTTTAAGGGGCATGATAGAATATTAAAATTATTACAAGAGAAATCTATAAAAAATAATTTAGGAAAGGAATAGGTGCTTTTATGATATTTGAGACGCTTAAATATGAAAAAGAAGAAGGTTTTGTGGTTGTTACCATGAACAGACCAGAAAGATTAAACGCCTTTAATCGGAAATTTTCAGAGGAATTTAATCTCGCCTTCCACGAGGTTTTAAAAGATAAGGATGTTAAATGCTGGATTATCACAGGCGCACCAAGGCCTGATGGGCGACCCTGTTTTTCCGCTGGGGGAGATCTAAAGGATGATGCCGAAGGAATACCAAGATGGGAAAATTCTGATCATATGGGGCCATTATTTCTTGAAGAGGACAGGTTATTTCCCGCGAATACCCCTGCAGGAAGATTATGGTATAAGCGACCCAGATTGATGGGACCAAAATTTACAAACATGATCTGGTCTCCTAAAATTTCTATTGCTGCTGTTGATGGAATAGCCACGGCTGGGGGTATTGAGCTAGCTCTTTCCTGCGACATCATATTAGCCGCAGAAACAGCCCAATTTTTAGATTCTCATGTAAAAAATCTTAAAATTGCAATTGGTAAAGGATCGGTAACTACTACTTTGACGAAAAGGGTAGGTTACAACAAGGCGTTAGAAATCTGTATTCTTGGGGAAATTATTGATGGTAAAGAAGCGCATCGTATCGGTTTGGCCAATCAGGTTTATCCTCCCGATAAATTGATAGATGAAGCAAAAAAAATGGCAAAAAAGATTGCCGGTATGAGACCGGCCGCGGTTCAAACGACGAAGCTGGCATGTAGGTCCGTCTTTGATATGAACTTTAACCAAACGTGGGCTCAAGCCGATGAACTTCTTGAATTTATGAAGTTGGATCCAGAGTGGTCTGGATTGAAAGGCGTTACACAAGAGTGGGGAAAAAGAAAAAGGGAAGAATAATTGAGTTATTATCTGTAAGGTTAATGGGTTACTGTCGAAATAGATATTATGGTTAACTTTCTAAAAGGCACATATAATCCACGTAATAACAAAATTTCAATAAGGGAAAGGAGTTAAGAAGTTGAACCCTTCAGTCCCTATAAGAGAAGATCTTTTCAGAGAAGGACTAGATGGATGGAAATTAATTGGAAATAAGTGCCAGTCTTGCGGAAAGATATATTTTCCCAAAGCAAAAACGATCTGTTTGAATTGTCTTAGTCCTGACCTTATAGAAATTTCACTAAATAGAAGGGGTAAACTCTATTCCTTTACCATTGCTTCAGTTCCTTCAGAACATTTTCACGCTCCATATACCGTTGGCTATATTATTTTAAATGAAAAGGTAAGAGTGTTTTCTCAAATAGAGGAATCGAATAACAAACCCTTAAAAATAAATATGGAAATGGAATTAGTAATTGGAGACCTATGGAAGGAAGATGAAAAACATATTATTGGTTATAAATTTAAACCGGTTTAATAATCCACTTTAAGAGTTGATTTTTTAACTCAGAACTACTCAATTTATTCTTAGATAAAATTTTAATTACGAAATCTATAATCAAAAAAAGGATAGATGATGAGGGAAGTTGCGGTAATTGGAATCGGACAAACAAAATTCGGAAAATTTCCCGAGTTAAGAGCTGAAGAATTAGCGCAAGAAGCGGTAGCCGCTGCATTAAAGGACTGTGGAATTTCACCAAAATCCATTCA
>JBFMBU010000031.1:0-19758 GCA_040755035.1 Thermodesulfobacteriota bacterium | reverse complement strand
ACCTCTTCCAGACTCAGTTCCTGGCTTTTTAGTTCCAGTAATCCCCAACCTTTTTCGACGATGGTTCGGGCCAGTTCGGCCCGAATATCCCTTTCCTTTTCCATTTCCAGCAGATAACGGTCCGGCCTGTCACCGGCTTCGGCCACGGCCCCCAAAACCCCTTCCTGCCGCCGCAGGGTGGATACTATTTCTTCGGCCGGACCTTGAATCGTCAAATACAGTTTGCGGGAGGTTTGGATCTGGCTGGTCAGGTTGGAAACCGTGTCTACAGCGACAATGCGGCCTTTGTTGACAATGATCACCCGCTGGCAGGTCTGGCTGACCTCCGGCAGGATATGAGAACTTAAAATAATGGTTCTTTCCTGCCCCAGGGTGCGGATTAAATCTCTAATCTCGACCACCTGGGCCGGGTCCAGGCCGATGGTCGGCTCATCCAGGATCAATACCGGGGGATTATTGAGCAGGGCCTGGGCCAAACCTACACGCTGTCTGTATCCCTTGGACAGATGCCCGATGATCCGGGTGCGTACCTCCAGCAGTCCACAGTCCTCTAAAACGTTATTTAAGGCCCTTTTTATCTCACGGTTTCCGATTCCTTTGGCTTGAGCGGCGAAAGACAGAAACCGATCCACGGTCATTTCCGTATAAAGGGGGACGCTTTCCGGAAGATAGCCTATCTGTTGTCTGACCTGCAAAGAATTCCGGGAGATATCCCAACCGTTGACCCGGGCTTTTCCGGAGGTGGGGGGGAGGAAACAGGTCAGGATTTTCAGGGTGGTGGTCTTCCCGGCCCCATTGGGCCCCAGGAAGCCGACTACCTCACCCTGTCCGATGGAAAAAGAAAGATCGGAAACGGCCGGAAGAAATCCGTAGTATTTGGTCAGGTTTTCTACTTCTATCATGATATCAATATATTATGAACAAACTATTCCCTCGTCCTATTCGGGTTGGTTATTCAATAATCATTTCCCCGGGGATTGTCAAGATTTTCATTCGGGAGAAGGCAGTAAGGTGGGGAATAAAATCCCCTTTTCATTGCTTTGTTTTTTCCAAGGCCTCCCGCAGTTGCTTAATCAACGGACCGTCTTTCCTCCATAAGGAGTAAAAGAGGGGCCGCCCAATCGGGATTTCCCGCCGGCAAATATCCTTGAGGATCATAAGAAAGGCGGAGGGGATTATCAATCCTTGCCGAGCTGGCGGTGGGGTCATTGATTATCCGTTCCAAATGAAGGCCGGGGTGTAATGGGTTTGTTTCAAGCATGTTAAGCGATTTTGCCAATTTCTTTTTAACCGGCGAATCAGCCCGATCAGGAGAAGAAAGGGGATAAGATTGGGCTTGCTTTCAAAGCTGGCTGGGTGCTCATAGGCATTGCTCCTTTTCCGCTTCGCTGCCGTCGGGGTTGAAGATGCGTAGCCCAAAGAGAGCTGAAGGCGAGGGCAGGGGACCTAAGAGGACTCCATCCGAGCCGATACCGTAATTCCGGTGGCAGAGGATTTTAATCCGCTCCGGGGCGAGATCAAGGGTTTGATCCTGAGGATCCAACACCAGATAATCGTTGCCCAGGGCGTGATATTTGTAAAATCTCATAAGGGTCTTTCCTTTTTACTTGACGAAGGCCCTGGATTGGTGGTGACTGAATAACGTTGGGTTTAGCCGAACGCTGAACGCTGAACGCTGAACACCGAACGGTATTTTTTTTCCTATACGAACCCATATCGCCGGCGCAGTTCCAGAGAAAGTTGTCTTAGCAGCCCCAGGACCCGCTCCGCCAGTGCTTCGCTGAGCAGGCCTCCGGCTCCGCAACTGGGGGTGATCAAGACCCGTCGTAAAAGAAGGTCCCGTTGGAATCCTTTCTCCACTAATTGTCCGACCCCTTCCTCAAATCGGGATATTAAAGCAGGGACGGTTTCTGCAGCGGCGGTCTGTCTGTTCAGGGTCGGGATCAGCCCCCACCCCAAACTGCCTCCCCGGTCCAGAAAAGATCTAAGTTCCTTCGGATAAAGGGTGATGGCCTGTAAATGGTCATAGGCATCGAAGTCCAGGAGGTCCAGATCGGTTTCCATCAACAAAGACCAGTCGGTATTTTCCTCGCAATGAACCCCGGCCAGTCCGCCGTGGTCATGGATGGCCGCCGCCACCTCATTCAAGTCTTTGATGACGTCCTCCCGGCTTATGGTCAAGAAAAAAGGCTTGCCGAAGGACAGCAGGGAAGGCTCATCAATAAATATCATCACCGGCCGATCGAACCGTTTCAGGGTTTCGATCTGCCAGACCGCTTTCAGGGCCGTCATCTTGACCAGGATGTCCCGCAATTGCTCGTCGTAATAGGAACAGCGCTGCTCCTGATCCAGAAAATTGATCCCCAGGGTGATGGGGCCGGTAACCTGACCTTTGAGCATCCGAACTTTCCCGGAGGCTGTTGCTGCCGGCAGTTGATTCAGAAATTCACCGAAACCGGCCGCGTACTGTGAGGAAAGCCCGAAAAATTTCAGGACCTCTAAATCTTTTTCTTCCATTACCGCCAGATAACGGCGATAAAACCGGACCATCTGATCGATAAAGTCCGGAGCGTCGGGAGAAAAATAATCATAACCCCCTTCATGGACCAGCCCCGGCATTCCTTCCGTAAATTGATTCAGCATGGTCTCATAGGGATGTCTGTGGGGAAACTGTATCCAGGAAGGGATTTCCGGAGTGTTTTCGAACATGATCCGCGTCCCCCGGACCACATCGGTATGGGGCAGGCTGCCGATCGCAGTGGCCAGGCAGCAGGGTTCAAAGAGGGATTGAGTTTTCATTTGCTTTTTCAAGGCAACCACTCCTTTGCTCAGGGAAGAATCTTATGGTCCCGGTTTATTTAATGAAAATATTTAATTATTCCGGTAAGTTTGTCAAGAAAGAATTACTCGGTAAAAATTTCGGATGCCTTCCACTTTCTTTTTTTGATATAATGAACAAAAGTAGTGGAAGGGAAAGACGGCCTTGAATCATTTTCAAATAGAAGAAAGAAGCCTGGCCCTTCACCAGGCCGTTGCCAGTAAAATCAGGCGAAACCCAGCTCTTTTGAATACAGCCAAACAAAATCTTGAAAGATGGATATCCGATCAAGGAAATACCCATTACTGGAGCGAATGGAGGACAATTTTTGAACAATCATTGGAAGAAGTTCTGGATTTCCTGGTGTCTCGTGAGGAAAAGGCGGTCTGGCTGAGACAATCGAGTCCGTTTTGCGGCATTTTAACTCCTCTGGAACGGTGGAAGATCTATGAATCGTTTACAGCTTGAACATATTCTCCGGGCAGCCGGGGATATCTCGAATGATGATGAAATAATCGTTTTGGGGAGTATGGCCGTTCTGGCTCAATATCCGGATGCTTCGGGTGAACTTCTCTATTCAATGGAAGCTGATATCTATCCAAAAAATAAGCCTGATCTCGCTCAGGTAATAGACGGAAGTATCGGAGAACTATCTCCCTTTCATCAGACCTTTGGTTATTTCGCCCACGGGGTCGGACCGGAAACAGCCCGAAATCTTCCCAAAGGATGGGAAAAGAGATTAGTCCCCCTGAAAAATCCTAATACAAGAGGAATCACCGGATGGTGTGTTGAAATTCACGATTTAGTACTCGGTAAATATGTTTCCGGCAGGGAAAAAGATCATAAATTCATCGCTCGGGCTATAAATGACGGCCTGGTTTTCGAAAAAGTTTTGAAAGAAAGAATAGATGAGCTCGATACTGAATTGGATCTGAAAAACAACATTCTTCAAAAGATAAGCATTGCCTTTAAGAAACCATAAAAATCGAAGGGTTCTCTCGTTCCTTCAGGCCATCTTGATGGCCATCATCCCTATAACGATCAATATAATTCCCGCGATCTTCAAGGTGGCCGGTTTCTCCCTTAAAAAAACAAAGCCCATCAAGGCCCCAATGGCCACGGCCGTCTCCCGCAAGGCCACCACGTAACCGACCGGGGCGATCCGGAAGATAAACAGGATCAAGAGGTAGGTCGATAAAGAACCCGCTCCGATAAGCAGACTGCTGCCCTTGTGATCCCGCCAGGCCCGGGAAAGTTCCGGGCGTTTTTTGAGCAGGACATAAGGGGTCAGCCAGAGGGCAGCGATGAACCATAAGCCGAAGGCATAGACGACGGGATGGGTGATTCCCACTCCCATTTTATCGATTAAGGAATAGGCCACGATCATGGTCCCTACCAGGAGGGCGAAAAAACATCCTTTCAAGCCACCCGTGGGCTGCGAATGGGTCAGTCCGATCAACAGGGTTCCAATGCTGATCGCGGCCACACCCAGCAAGCCCAAGGAAGTCATCCCTTCCTGGAGCAACCAATAGGCCGCCAAGGCGGTGCCACCCACCCCGGTCCCGCGGGCAAGGGGATAAGAGCTGGAGATATCCCCGTAGGCATAGGCCCGGCCCAGGGCAAAAAAATAAACCGCATGGATGGTCCCTGTGGCCAGGAGGTAGGGCAGGGGCCGAGGGTTAAAAACCTCGGCTGCCGGGAGAATAAAGAGGAAGGGTAAAAGTAAGGCCGATGCCATCACCAAACTGAGGTAGATGACCTGAAAATTCCCTGAGACTTTTTTGGCGGCAAAGTTCCAAAGGGCATGAAGAAAGGCCGAAGCGATGATCAGCAAAAAAACAATAAGAGACATTCCCTGGTATGGCTACACCGGTGAAAATATAAAATGGAACGTTGTCATTTCGACCGAAGGGAGAAATCCTGATTTTCCAACCGCATTTTAAATCCCCTCCCTTGATCGGGATGACCCCCGAAAGGTTTACGATCCATCCATAATAACGATTATCCGACCTGCCGTCATTGGCTTCCAACAGCCATTTCCGTCAGCAGCTTTTCCATCCTTTGAGGGTTACCGATGCCGCAGACACAGGGTTTGATCAGGAGCCGGGCTCCTTCTTCGGCGGTCATTTTCCCCCGCTGGATTTTTTTAACGATGTCCTTTACCCAATGGGGCGAGATCAGGGCATGGCCGCACTGGGTGACGATCTCCAGGGTTTTTTCATCAGGAAGCTTTTCCGTCTTACCGAAGATGCCCAAAGAAATATTGTAGGTGTGTTCTTTCAGCCCGGTCTCTTCACAGAGACAGCGGGTATCGGAAAAGAGTCCGGAGACGACCATGGAGATGCCCAATTTTTTTTCTTTGACCTCAGCGATGATCTTCCGGACATCCTCCCGGTTGTTGAAAACCGCGGTAATGATTCCGCTTCGGGGAACCAGCTTCCGGATTTGTTCCTCATCCAGTCCCATGGGAGCGCCGATAATGTTGGCCGGTTTGTATTTCAGAACCGTTTCCAGGATGGGGACCATTCCGGATAATTTTTGTTCCTTTTGCTGTTGCTGCACCATAAAAAGCACAACCACTTCTTCCCCGGGCTTCGTTTCCGAGAGCCCTCTTCGATTCAAGGTATGGGTCATTTTTCCTCCTATGGGAAATGCCGTTAGTCGTTTTGCGTTCGGCGTTCGGCGAATTGTGTTAGAAATGTAAAGCCAAGAATGATGGTCCTTAGTAACTTAAGAATAGAATTCTACGTCCATTGGATAGAATTTATTCTAAAATGGAAAACTTACCCGGACCGAATAAAGAATAATCGGATTTCCAATTTTGGTTCCGGCTGGTCCGGGTTGGGACAACCATAGAAAAACCCCTTCGATGTTTTTTAGGAGTGTACCCCGGCAACTGCCGGCTGATCTTCTCTAAAACGATTTTTCGCCGAACAACGAACGCTGAACGACGAACGGTTTCTTCTTCAACCCAGGGCCAGGCCGATATTAACCTTCCCATTGGGATAAAAAGAATGGCCGGCCTCTTGAAGACGGTCCCTGAAAAGGCAGTTCCCATCGGCATCGGCCCGGGAAATCACGCTCATGGTGGCCACTGACTCCAGTTCCCGATTCAAAAAATCCTTCATCTCGGTTATGAATTCGACGGCCCGGCCCTCGTCAATGATAAATTCGGCGATGGCGCTGAGGACCTTTTCCCCCAGGACTTCGGGTCTTAAGGCCCCGGATTCCTGGTCTACAATCAGGTCCATGACCGGATTGTCTTTGGCGAAATCCACTTTCATTCGCTTCAACTGTTTGACTACCTTTTCGAGATCGCTCAAATAAGCCCCTACCCCCGGCCGGCCCAATTCAATGGAAAAACCGATTTTCCCTTCTACGAAATTATTGGTGATATCGTTGGTCTTCATTTCCTCCGTGCCCCTCCCGCTGACCCCGGTGCTTTCATGGCGTATGGTCGGGTCGGAAAAAATCGCTCGGACGATCCTGGGATAAGGAATAGGATCGACCTGTTTGATGGCCCCTTCCGGGCAGATAGTGATCCGCCGGCAGACCCCGCACTCCACACAAGTTTCATAATCGATGATCACCTTCTTATCCTGGATCACGATAGCCCCCATGGGACAAACCGGGCGGCAATCCAGGCATTTCTCACATAATTCTTGATCGATATACATTCTCCATAATCCTTTCTTGCTTTACTTCCTTAACCCTCTTGACCCTTTTCCCTCTAAAAGCGGAATGAGTCCTCGTCCCGGCCGCGGCTTCACTTTTGTTCTATAGCTTTCGGGTTTGATTTGAAAAGAAGGCATGTAATCGGAAATCAGATTAGACCTTAATCGGCTCAAAGGTGTGTTGTATCTTATACCGGCTTATTTTCTTATTTTTTAGTGCGCCCGATGCTTTAATGGGAATGTCTTTATCAATAAAATCAAGTTCATCCCCATCAGAAATTGTGTTAAGGAGGTCAGGATAATCGACAAGGTGTTTTAGAAAATCAATGGTGATGCCGATATTCCCTTTCTTGGCAACAATCTTTATCCTCAAGCTTTCATTACCGTCAGGACTGATTTCTTTTGTGAATTCCTTATTGCCCACCTTTCCATACTAAAATACAAATTTATTAACAACTCAGAGTTATTACCAATATCCTCTTTATTATTCGGAAATTATAAAAGATGAAAAAGGCCGGGTCAAGGGAATTCAATGGAATTCAACGGGGCTTCGGCGCTCATACAAAAGCACATCCCGCCAGCGGCCGTTCATCTGCCCCAGTTTCTCTCGCCGGCCGATCAGGCGGAAACCGCATTTCCGGTGCAGGGCGATACTGGCTTCATTTTCAGGAAAGATCCCGGACTGGAGGGTCCAGATGCCGTGTTGCTCGGATTCCCGGATCAAACTCTGGAGTAATTGTTTCCCGATGCCTCGGCCCCTTTCTTCGGCAGCAATGTAGACGCTCACTTCAGCTACCCCTGCATAGACGCACCGGCCGGAGACACGGCTCAAGGCCGCCCAGCCGACCACCCTCTCGGCAGCAACGGCCACCAGTCGGCACTCTTGCAGGTGCCCGGCATCCCAATCCTCCCAGGAGGGGGCTTCCCCTTCAAAAGTGGCGTTGCCGGTGGCCAGGCCTTGTTCATAAATGGTTTTAACAGCCGGCCAGTCCTGTTCTGTCATCTTTCGAATGGGAAAGTGGGGTTCCTTCCCTACCTTGATTTGATCAGAGACGGTTAGGGAGGGGCTGAGAGAAAACCCTTCTCCCCCGCTTCCAGTAAGGGTCCTTGACATTACAGCAAGGTCTACCCTTTGTTGCCAACCGATGGACCTCCAAAAGGCAATACCAGTCTCGTTGCTCTGAAAAACAAACAGATGGCCTTTCTGAATCCCGGCGTCCTGCAAGGCTTGAATGGACCGGTCAACCAGACCGCGGCCGATTCCCTGACGCCGCATTCCCGGGTGAACGGCCAGGTGGTAAATATATCCTCGACGGGCGTCATGGCCGGCCAGTATGGTGCCAACAATCCGGGATTCTATGGAAGCTATAAAACTCATCCCCGGGTTCTGCAACAGGAAACCCTGAATATTTTCTCTGGAGTCGGCGCTGCTCAGGCCGACCCCGTCACACTGAGCCCACAATTGAAAAATGGTATCATAATCTTCGATGACGAAGGCTGAAATAACAACCTTTTGCATTTTCTTATGATTTCCGGGTTGTCGAAGGTTTAAACGGAGGATGATCCGGACGCGGTCCCTGGATGACCATCCATTTTTCGACATCTTTAAGGGGTCCGAAGCCCAGCTTGGCATAGACCCCATGGGCATCTCTGGTCTTAAGTACCCATTGGTAGATCGAGGACATCTCCGGATGTTCCAGGGTGTAACGGACCATGGCCCTTCCGATCCCTTGTCCTCGACTTTCGGGATCAACGATAACATCCAGAATATAGGCGAAGCGGACCTTATCGGAAATAACCCGCAGATAACTGACCTGTTTGCCGGAGGCCTCAAATCCACCAACGAGCAGACTGGAATTTCTGGCTCCCAGGACCACCTCATCGGGGGAAATTCCCGGTGACCAATAAGCGGCCTTCAACCAGCCGGATACAGAGTTGAAATCCATCTCTTCAAATCCGGTTTTGAATATTGCGGTCATCGTCACCTCTTAAATCATTTATTACGGAACGTCTCATAGAAAAAGATCCGATAATGTACACCAGACCTATCAATAAGGCAATCAGTGAAGTCCAATCAACCGAGGCCTTGCTTTTCTCGGAAGGATTTCACCGAACGCTTAACGCTAAACGCCGAAGGGTTTTAGACCGTATCCATCACCCCCCGAATAAAAATCGGGGCCATATCCAGCTTAGCCACATCGGTTTTCAAAGCTTTTTCAAGGTCGGATTGCCCCGCCTTTTCCTCAAATGCACTGGCCGCCTGCAGGATCAAAGGCAGAAGGGTGGCATCGCTCGAGGTATTGAGAAAGATACCCGGGCGACTCAAGACAAAATGGACCACCCTTCGCAGGGTCTCAGGGTCCTTGACCGGCTCGTACCAACTGAAGCGTTTGGAAGGATCCCCCTCCTGCCAGCGGCGGCGGGCAATGGATTTGATGGTCTGAACCGCCACTCCCCGGGTTTTGCAAACCTCGATCAGACGGTTTACATCCGCTGCGTATTCCGGGTTTTTCATCAGCAGGTAATTGTAAGGAAATAGTACCGAATCGAAGGTAAATCGCTCCAGACTGCGCAAATGCATTTCCGGGGCCCGGGTCCCGTGGCCGGTGACGCCGATAAAACGGACCCATCCCTTCTCCCGGGCCTCAACCGCTGCCTCCAGAGCTCCGCCCGGACCGAAAACCATCTCCCACCCCGGTTCATCGGTCAGGTTATGGAATTGAATCAAATCGATTTGATGGACCTGCAAACGTTCCAGAGAACGCCGGATACTCTCCCGGGCCCCGGCATAGGTCCTTTCTCCGGTTTTACTGGCCAGAAAAAAGTGTTCCCGATGTTTCTTCATCCAAGGGCCTATTCTCAATTCGGCCTCGCCGTAACTGGCGGCCACATCGATATGATTGGCCCCATATTTCAGCAGGGTTTCCAGGACCTGATCGGCCTTTTCCTGGCGCATGGCCCCTAAGGCAGCGGCCCCGAAAATGGTCCGGCTGCTCAAATGGCCGGTTTTTCCAAATGGAATTTTAGGAATCATCGCCCGCGTCTCCTTCTGCTATTTAACACATTTAATAAACCTGAATCCAACATCAAAGGATTCCTGCTGTCTCAGATGGCCATATTGTTTATCCCACTTTCCGCTTTCCAGATCAATCCTTAAAGCATCAACCCCCTTTTGGACAATATTTTCCGGGGATAGGGCCAATCCTGAAACATTCTGCCTGAACTTCGGATCCAGGTAGATCTCCGGCTTGTTCCAGCCGGCGTACATGACCTTGTCTGATAAATCATGGGGCAGAGGAAAGCGGTGTATCGATTTTTCCCAGGGGCCAGGGCCGGCTATCAGGTCGGCAATTTCATCAATCGGCGGGAAGGAAACGAAATCTTTTTGGTAGGCCTCAGGAAAATAGTTTTTGAACCAGGGTTCCTCCCCTTGCCTGGGATCAAAGGTATAGATCACAATCGGACCTTTGGGACAAATTCTGTGTATTTCATTTCCGGCCTTCTCCAAGGAGGAAAAATGGTGCAGGGCCAAAACAACCATCACCCCATCTACCGAATGGTCAGGCAGGGGGATGGCTTCCGCCGGACCGGAGAACCATTCAACATCCCTATGCGGCGTCGCCTGAGAGCGCATCTCTTCCGACGGTTCTACGGCCATGATTTTAAATCCCAGACCGGCCAGGGCCTGGGCATAATTGCCTGTTCCCGCGCCGATGTCGGCAATGACGGCCCCGGTTGGAAGGTTCAGCAGTTCCCGGAGATTGGCAACGATCCTTTGATCGGCCCTGCGGTTGGCCCTGTAATTTATGCCGATGGTGTTATAGATTTTTTCTTTCATTAAAACTAACTAAAGAGATTTGAAATTTGTTTTTTCAAACAATCTGCCCGAGAAAAGCAGGCGGCATTAATTCATTTGAATGATATAGGACTTGACAGCAGGAAAGCCCTTTCCTATACTCCTCCCATAAAAATAATCAGAAAGACGGGGAAAACCGTAATGAATGCTGCCGCCAACGAGGAAAATCCTGATCGAAATCAGCCTCTTGTCCAGACCATGACCGGGCCGGTCCCGACCGCCGCGCTGGGCTTCACCCTCATGCACGAACACATCATAGCCCGTTCCGAAGGAATGATCCAGAACTTTCCCCACATCTGGGATCAGCCGGCGGTGTTGGACTTTGCCCTGAAGATGCTCACCGCTCTCAAGACCCGAGGGGTGGACACCCTGGTTGATCTGACCGTCCTCGGTCTGGGGCGGGATATCCCCATGCTCCTGCCGGTGGTGAAAAAATCCGGGATTCAGGTCATCGTGGCCACCGGCCTCTATACCTTCACCAAACACCGAACACCGAAGGCCGAACGTTTTTCCTTTTAAGCCCCTAAATCCTGCTCCTGATCTCATCCAGGGTTGTTTTGGCCTGGGGGACCATCTGAAAAAAGGCGCTGATTTTACCGCAGGGATAATCCGGACAAAAGCCGCAGTTTTCCACCGCCTTTTCCCGACCGCACGATCTTATCTCACAAACCGTGCAATGGCTGAAAAGTCTTCCATCGCTTGACAAACATCCGTCGCAGTTAATGTCCGAGGCTTTGAACTCGGCCTTATACTCCTTGGACCATTGTTCGGCCACCTGTTTCCTCTTTTCGTCACTATTTTCCTTGGTGGCCAGCAAGGCCGGACATACGGCGCAATCCAGTCCGCAAAAAGCGATCATTCTTTCCATTTTTTTCTCCTTTTTTTACTTGTATTTGGTTTGGGTTAAGGTTATCCTGGTCCTTGATTTTACCTTTTAAGAGGCCTCCTTTCCCCTGCCGGGACTTAAAATTTCCTTTCTAAAACCTGAAAATTCAAGGGGCTCTTACAGTGTAATTCTAAATTCTCAGAAAACCCATCCGGGTTATAACCTCTGAGATTCATTCCCGTAATTATTTGTTAGATCATTAAAGACAAAAACTTAAAAGGACCTATTCCCCCCACCCATGAATAAAACTATTATTGAACAAAAGGAAGACCCCTACAAAGTCACCTCCGAACGGTTAAACAACGGGGATACGGAACTGACCGGTTTCTTTTTCCATCGGGGGGCCAATTTTTATGTCTTCAGTTATGGAGCAGGGGAGGCCAGGCGGCACACCCTGATCGACACCGCTGATCCTTTATATCGGGAAACGATCTTTTCCATTCTCCGGGCCCATTCTATTAATCCGCAAAAAATTGAGCGAATCATCATCAGCCATCGCCATCATGATCATTGCGGTCTGGCCGATACCCTGGCCCAGAAATCCGGGGCAAAAATTCTGGCCCACGCCAATTTCAGAAAATTTGTTGATGGTCCCTTGACCGAGATGGACCGCCTCTGGCTGAGGGGATTTGAACCCTCCCGTCTCCGCCAGTGTCACGTCGAGTATTTGGCCCCCCTAAGAGGAGTTCCTACCGTACCTGTCAATGGGCTGGAATTCCCTTTGCTCTCCAGGGGCCTTCCTATCGGGGAAGCCGGACACCTGGATATCCTGGCTTGTCCTGAAAGCGCCACCATGCACAGCCCTGATCAGGTCATCGTCCATTACCTGCCGGAACCGCCCCATAAAGGCCTTGAAAAAAAGCGCCCCATGGACCGCCCGGCCAATCACATCCTTTTCGCCGGGGATTTATGGTTAATGCACGGTCCTCTTTTCTCCAAAAGCTTCCGGGCCGTTTCCCTGCGGGTGCGCATGGCCTCCCGCCAGTTGAAGGGGGTCCTGAGCGGGCAAAAATTTCCCAGAAGGGATCCCCGTTTACAGGACCTCCAGGCCAAGGAGGCCCTTAAACACGGCTTCAGCCTGATCCGGGTCATGCCCGGACATGGCGAGGACTTTATCGGGACCCGCCTGGTCCCTTTGTGTTTTTTATGCGACCGGGATCTCCTGGTCGAGCTGGGCTTCTCCATGGAAGAAAAAAAATCCACCCTGAACAACCCGGAACTGGCCGGGAAGGCCGCTGAACTGAGGGGGAAAGCCTATTCCCTGTTTCTCAAAGAACTGGCCGGATGGCAGGAGGCGGGTTATCAGACGGAAGAAATCGTCGATTTACTGACCCGTATCTATAAGGAACAGGAGGGCGGGGGTCCGCTGGTCAAGGAAGACCGCAAAGAGAGAAGACAAATCATCAAAAACACCCTGGCCCGGTTGAGACAGGATCCTGCCCTGGGATTCCTGGCCGACCAAACCCTGGAAAAAATTAAAGGGATTCCTTGATCGTCCGATTATTCGCCGGTCCTCCTTTTTTCCAGGATACAGCGGGCGGCCATGCGCACCGCGGCCGGAAGCATCAGCCATTCAAAAGGCAAAACCCATTCCTGCAGGGCCTTGGCCGATTGTTTCCCGTCTTTTGTCCCGTCATAAAAATCCCGGATAAGGGTCGGGGGAATTCTCACCGCCTGACGCAGAAGCATATCCCCGCCGTCATAATCCAGTACGGCTTCGTGGACCGTGGGATAGGTGTAAAAGGGATCGGTCAGATTCCTTTTCCCGCGATAAATTTGGTCTTTGATTTCCTCCAGTACATGCTCATGGACAGCCAGCCCGTACATCTTGTCTCCGCCGTGTTTATGAGGATCGGCAGGATGAATATTGTACATGGACGTCCCCGCAACCGGGTAAATCTTATGGATACATCCGACCAGAAAAATCAGATGGATGGCCTTGGATTTCAATAGATCGTTCAATTCCTGATTATAGCGATCCGGGTCCCCGACGGTTTTAAAATCCATCACCGCATTTGGAATCCCGCGGTTGCCAGCCTTCTCCAGACACCCGGCCCCTTTCCTGGTGCTGATCACAAGGGGAGGGGTGATCTCCGGGATACATCCCGCTTCCCAGGCAACCATAATGGAATCGGCGTCCGTGCCCGAGCCGGAGGCGATCAGGGCCAAATTGATTTTATCCACAACGGTCTCCTTTCGTATCCATTACCTGAATCAGATCATTGTCTTACAAAAAAACGGCCGATAGAGACTCCCTCCAGGGTTCAAGGGACCGAGGAGGCAAGGTTTTAAATGAAAAATCTGGACCGACCTTATCTCCGATGTTATCAGACCTTGCCCCTGGCAGGCACCATCGGTGAAAGCCAGGGGGCGTGAAAAAGGTTTTCCGTTCCGCAATCCGAAATCCGCAATCAAAAAGACTCCCATCATTTCAACGCCAGTCTTACCTCGGTAACGCCTCCGGGCATCAAACGGTATTGAAAGCCCATCTTGCGGGTCAGTTGCAGCATACGTTCGTTTTCCGTGAGCACCAGCCCGTATATTTCGTCCAGGTTTTTATCCTGTCCGATCCCGATCATGGTGTCCACCAGTTTGTAGCCCAGTCCTTTTCCCTGGTGGGCATCATGGACCAGGACGGCGAATTCCCCCTGGCCTCCATCCGGTTCAATCATCAGTCTCCCGATGCCGATAATCCTTTTTCGTTCCCCGTTTTTAATTTCAGCCACAATGGCCATTTCCCGGTCATAATCGATATTGCAAAAGCGGATCAGCATCTCGTGCGAAATATCCTGGATCAGGGAAAAGAAACGGTTCCTCAGGGAATCCGGGGATAAACTGGAAAGCATTTCATGTTCCAAAGGCTCATCTTCGGGGCGGATGGGCCGCAGCGTCACCTCGCTGCCGTCGGACATCCGCCACAGGGAAGTATAGCGGGTGGGATAGGGGGTGATGACCAGGTGGGGATAAAGAAGGGAAGGGTCCGGCCCTTGAGGATCGACAATGATACGGGCGTCCAGGGCAAACGGTTTTCCGTCGCTGATAGCCACCGGATTGATGTCCATTTCGACAATTTCCGGAAAATCCACGATCAGGTTGGAGAAGTTGACCAGCAATTGTTCCAGGGCCTTTAAATCCGCCGGTTTCCTGCCCCTGAATCCTTGAAGCATCCGATAGACCCTGGTTTCCTCCATCATCCTCCGGGCCAGGATCTGGTTCAGCGGCGGAAGACCGATGGAGACGTCCTGGAAAAGCTCGGCTGCCACCCCTCCCAATCCAAAAAGGATAACCGTGCCGAAATCCCGATCTTTTTTGGCCCCGACAATAACCTCATAATCGATGGGTTCAATCATCTTCTGGACAGAGATCCCGGTAATCTCCGCCTGGGGGACTTTTCCCTTAACCCTATCCAGCATAGCCGCGTACTCGGTCTTCAGTTCACCTTCCGAGCGGATAGCGATCCGGACCCCGCCGACATCGCTTTTATGGGTGATATGGGGAGAGACGATTTTCAAAACCACCGGATACCGGATCCGGGCAGCGGTTTGGAGGGCCCCCTCTACACTGCGGGTGAGGTAAGGTTCGGTAACCGGAATTCCATAATTAGTTAATAAATCCTTGGACTCTTCCTCGGTGAGCAGGGTCCTTCCTTCTTTAACCATTCTTTTAATAAAGGTCTTGAGGTGATTCTTGGGAGGGGCCTCCATCAAAGGGAGCTCGGAAGGGGTTTCATAAAGCAGATCCAGGTTATTGTGATAGTTATGCATGATCATATAGGTTTTTACCGCGTCTTCAGGGGTATCAAAAACAGGGATTTTATGTTCCGAAAGTATTTCCTTGCCCCTTTGCACATAATCCCCCCCAACAAAGGCCACCAGTACCGGTTTCCAGATATCATGGGCCAACTCGGCCAAAGAAGCGGCTAATTCCTCCGGTGGACAGATAGCCTGAGGGGTATAGATGACCAGTACCCCGTCCACCCGGGGGTCTTTGAGGCAGATATGGACCGCCTGGACAAACCGCTCCCGGTCGGCATCGCCCAGGACATCCACCGGGTTGGCCTTGCTCCAATATCCGGGTAATATCGCATTGAGCCCTTCGATTGCGTCCGGGGAAAGCCGGGCCAGCTCCCCGCCTGATTCCAAAAGGGCGTCGGTGGCCATGACCCCGAAACCTCCGGCATTGGTGATAATGGCTAGACGGCGGTCTCTGGGCAGGGAGCGGGAGTCCAGAACCGAGGCCGTGTTGAACAACCCGCCGAATTCCCTGACCCGGATGACTCCGGCCCTCTTGAAAGCCGCTTCATATACCTGATCGTCACCGGCCATGGCCCCGGTATGGGACAGGGTGGCCCGGGCGCTTTCCTGAAACTTCCCCGGTTTGATGATAAAGATAGGTTTGTTCCGGGCAAAACCCCGGGCGGCGCTCATGAACTTTTTAGCGTTGCCCACCCCCTCCATGTAGAGCATGATGCTCCGGGTCCGGGGATCAGCGCCCAGGAAATCGATCATGTCCCCGAAATCAATATCGATCATGGACCCCAAGGAGGCGAAGAGACTGAAGCCGATATGGGCGTTGACGGCCCAGTCCAATATGGAACTGCCCAGGGCCCCGCTTTGGGAGATAAAGGCGATGTTGCCGGCGGCGGGGGCGACCCGCAGAAAAGAGCTGTTTAAACCGTTGTGGGGTTGAATGACTCCCACGCAGTTGGGCCCGATGATGCGCAATCCGTATTTTTTTCTGATCTCAATAATTTCTTTTTCCAGCCTTTTCCCCTCTTCACCGACTTCCTTAAATCCGGCCGAGATAATGGTCAGACCTTTTACCCCGACCTTCCCGCACCCTTCAACAATTTCCGGAACGGTTTTTGCCGGAGTAACGATCACCGCCAGATCGACCGCTTCGGGGATGCTCCGGATGTCAGGAAAGGTTTTCTGCCCTAAAACGATCTCCCGGGCGGGGTTGACCGGGAAAATTTTCCTTGGGGACCCCGATAAAAGGTTTTCCAAGACCGCCCGCCCGACGGAACCTTCCCGTTCACTGGCCCCGATCAGGGCGATGGTCCGGGGATCAAACATGGTTTTCAGGTCTTCCATTTCAGTGCTTCCTTTTCAGCCTTGGATTCTATCTTTTCCCTTGAAGTTCGTCAAATGGTAAGATTTCCGATCCTCCTGGTTCCTCATTGACAAGTGGAGCAGGGAGATCGGTCAGGTTTTAAAAATATTTTTAGTCTTTTTTTTACTGAAACATTTAGGTATAGATGGAAAATGGGTTGGTGAATTTACGACCTGAAAAAGCGATAAAAACTTCCCGAGAATAAAGGAACCCCGATGACAGACAACCCCCGTCTGCAGACCCGAATTATTAACAAACCCTTGCCGACCGATTCTGTTTTTCCGATTCTGGGGGAGCGGGCCGTTTTTTGGGTCCTTCTTTCCGGTCTCATCATCCAGTTCATCTCCGCCCTCTATGCCACCGGATACTGGCATCCGGATCAGCAGCATTCGATTATAGAGTTCGCCACCTATAAAATGGGGATCACCCCGGCCAACTTGATGGCCCAGGAGCTGAAAGAACAGGTTCGGCCCACCCTCCAGGTCTATCTTTTCCTCGGCTATTTCAAGGCCATGCAATTCCTGCATCTGGGAGATCCCTACCAGGCTCATACCTTTTTACGGATACTGACCAGTCTTCTGAACTTTATTCTATTCCACTATATTCTTCTCAGAATTTTCAGCCAGGACCGTAAGCAAACCCTCATCCTCCTGCTCCTGATCTCCAATTTTTCCTGGTCCCTTCCTTATCTCCGGACCCTTTTTACCTCGGAAAACTTGGGCGGGCTGGCCTTCTTCTCCGCCGTCCTGCTTTACCAATATTTCAGCGCCCGGTCGATGACCTTCGGCAAAAGCCTCCTGGTAGGGGGGGTATTGGGTCTGGCTTTCTTCTTCCGTTTTCAGATGGGGTTTGCCATGATCGGGCTGGGCCTTTGGCTGCTTTTTGTAGAAAAATCCTCTTTGTCCACACTCTGCGGAATCGCTATGGGTTTTTTAATCCTAAGCGGATTGAATTATTTATTAGACAGCCATTTTTACGGCCAATGGGTTTTCACTCCCTATAAGTACTGGGAAATCAATATCACCCTGGGCCGGGCCATGCAGACCAAGTCCTTCCTGATTTATATCGGCATGCTTTCCATCGCCCTCAGCGCCCCGCCCCTGAGCATCGTTTTTTTATATCACCTGGGCAAAGGGCTCTACCAGAAATTCACCGACCCTTATTGTTTAAGCTTTTTCTTTTTCCTTCTGGCCCATTGCCTGATTCCGCACAAAGAGGAGCGTTTTGTTTTTCCTTTATACGGCATCCTCCCGCTCATCCTCGGTTACGGCCTGCGGGATGTTCTCAACGGCTTGAAACCCCGTTTCTGGAAGGTTCAATGGTCCCTGGCTTTCAAGTCGCTCATAGCCGTTTCCCTAACGATCAATCTCTTGCTTCTGGTTCTTCTCCTTTTTATCCCCGTGGCCCAGCACATAGAGTTCTCCAGAAGACTGACCCGCTACTTCCAAGATCAGGCCAAGCCGGTCAAACTGGTTTTTTATCAGAGGACCCCCTATGAAACCCCTTCGGTCCGTAACGTAGCCACCTATTATCTATTGGCCAAAAACCCGAAGGTGGAAATGGAAACGATCCGGGATCGTTCCGAATTCCTCAGTAAATTGAAAAATCCCGAAGCCGGCACTTATTTCGTATCCACTCTGGATCGGCTGAAAAAGGACAACCTGACAGAAGAAATGAACTGTACCCGGCTCCTGGTTTCCTCCCCTTTCCTGCTGGGAGCCAACGCCCTGTTGGAAAAATGGGGAGGACCGGTGCTGCCGGAATTATGGGGGTTATATGATTGTAGAGGAGGGATGGGCCGTTAGATCAGTCCTGGCCATCACCTTTCCTCTTTAACGGTTCTACTCGTCTATGGCCGAATTTCCTTCTCTATTTCCCCTATGGATCGTTTGAAAACCGCCCGGGAAACCTGATAATCCCAAAGGGCCTCCACGCGGGAGGCCTGGGAGCGGGCCAAAGCGGTCTGGGCATCGAGCAGGTCGGTGACGGTCCCCGCCCCGGCCTCATAGCGTTCCCTGGCCAGGCGCATGCTTTCTTCGGCCTGGAGCACGGCCGTCCCGGTGGTCTGCACAGCCGTTCGGGTTTCATGTAATTGGGAATGGGCTGTCCAGACCTCCTGCCGCACCTTCAGCAGCAACTGCCTGACCTCCGCCTCTTCCTTGGAAAACTCCGCTTCGGCCCTGGCCAAGCGGTGCCGGCGGTAATAACCCGTAAAAAGAGGCCACTCCAGAGATACCCCGGCCAGCCATTCGCTGTCGTCAGGGAAAAATTCCGTATCCCTCCGGCCATAACTCCCTTCGGCCCGAATTTTGGGTCCGAAGGTGCTTTTCACTGCCGACAGACCGCCCTTGAGGGATTCCAGCCGGAATTCGGCGGCCTTGATTTCGGGACGGTTCTTCAGGGCCTGACCCAAGGCCGCGGAAAGATCAGGCAGGTCTTCGGGAATCGTTTCCTCCCGGATAATATCCAGCTCGAGAGCACGTTCTGCCGGCAGCCCCATGATCGTATTCAGATTCCCCTTGGCCCTCCGGACCAGGCTTTCAGCCCGGACCCGGGCCAGTTCGGCGTTGGCCTTTTCCACCTCTACCCGCAGGACATCGGCTTTGGACACTGCCCCGGCTTCCTTGCGTTCCCCGGCCAGCCGCAGGTGATCTCCGGCCCGGGCCAGGTTTTTTTCGGCCACGGCCAGGATTTCCGCGGCTGCCGCCATCCCGTAATACCCCTGGAAGACGCCCAGGATCAGGTCCTGACGGACCCGGCTCTTTTCCTCTTCCACCGCTCCTTTTCGGGCCAGGGCGGCCTGATACAGGGCCCGGCGCTCCCCGCTGTCAAATAGGGTGAAGCGAAGTTTTATCCCGGCCATCCAGTCATCGGTGGGTCCGATGAGGGTCGGTGTGGGCCGGCCGGGAAGAGAAAGCCCGCTGGGAAGAAAGGCCCGTTGCTGCCAATGGGCGTAACGGGCTTGAAAACCCAGCTCGGGATAATAAGGGGCCCGGGACTCCCCCACAGCCTCCCTGGCCGCCAGCACCGCCTTCTCCGCTGCCCGGGAAACAGGACTGGTTTCCAGGGCGATCTTAATACAATCAGAAAGGGACAAGGCCCGATCGGCAGCATCCTCAAGGGCAGCGGCCTGAAGCGCAGTAAACCATCCCAGGACGCTCAATAGAATCCCGAAACGGACCAAGGCCCGCCTCCCTGTGGATTTTTTTCGGAAAGGGATCATAACAACCTCCATAAAAAAAAATTCGATGATAACCTGTAGTTCTTATCGATTGATCCCGGCCTTTTGGTAATAGAGGTCCTTTTGAACCATGGTCCGCAATCCCTTTATCGTATCCGAGGGCCGGTTGACCGAGGTCTGCTGAACCACTCTGGGTGGAAGCCTGCCGCCCGGATCATATCTTAAAGAAAA
>JBFMBU010000030.1:0-111079 GCA_040755035.1 Thermodesulfobacteriota bacterium | reverse complement strand
CTGTCGCCCAGAAAATGCGGCAACTGACTCGTAATCCCCGCTTGGTTTGCGATTATTTGCGCTTAACAAAAAACGCTTGCGCCCTGTCCTATTAATGATATTTTATTTAGAACAAATTTACCGTGGGTCATCCCCGGTAAGGTATTGACTTCCAAACACCAAAAATTGCCTTGCGCATCCATCCGGAAATCAACCCGGCTATAATCTTGGACCTTCAATGCCTTTTGTGCCCGTAGAGCAAGCTCTTGAACAGCCAATATCTTTTCTTCGGGAAGATCAGCCGGAAAAATCTCTTGAGCACCCCCGCTGGCTACCGATACGTCTCGCTCCGAACTTGTGCCTCCAAACAATACGGCAATTTTCATAAAGACTTTTTTCCTTTTTCAAGAAGCTAAGTTATTCTAATCATTTATTTGATGTTCAATCCAAATGGAGCTGATTCATGCTGAACGAAACCATTTTAAGATGTTATTGAATTATTTAATCATAACTTAATCAGGGCAATCTTGTCGAATATTACATGATGCACCACGGAATTTGATTTTGCAACTAATTTATAGTTGCCCTTTGTTTCATTTTTTGTTAGGCTTCTCCATTAATGAACAAGAAACAACAGAAAGCTCTGCTTCTCGTTTTTGAGAAACATACCCGTTCCGATTTGAGGTATGAGGATTTAAAATCATTACTTACCTCCATAGGGGCGAGGATCGGAGAAGGACGAGGTTCCCGGGTGAGGTTCGAATATGGCGGGTATAGTGTTCATATCCATAAGCCACATCCCCAAAAGGTTTTGCCGAAGTATTCTGTTGAACTGGTAAGAGATTTTTTAATGGAAATTGGAGTAACACCATGAAAAACATTTTAAAATATAAGGGGTATACCGGTAGTGTCGTTTTTGACGCCGAAGATAAAATTTTTCATGGGCGCGCACTTGGTCTGTCATCCGCATTGATTGGATTTGAAGGAGCAACGGTTATCGAAATAGAAAAAGATTTTCAGGCCGCCGTGGATGACTACTTGAATATGTGCGCGGACCAAGGGAAAGAACCGGAAAAACCATTTAAAGGCTCTTTCAATATTCGACTCAATCCGACCCTTCATGGGCGCTTAGTCATCAATGCTGCCAATAAAGGAATGACCCTCAATGCCTATGTAAAAACACTGCTTGAAAAGGGAACCTCGGAATCCCCGCAGCCTTAAACTGCTTGAATAGGTAGGCTATCGTTGCTTGTCTCAGGTTCAAAAGGAATGCCCAGCCCAGTTCAATCCCCTGGCCGGTCGAGGGAAACGAAACCTCTGCTATAATTGAGTTCAAGGTCCCTGATCGAATAAGCTCCAAAACCGGATAGGCCTCTTCGCTTTCCTCATGGGGAAAGACCCATTCGATCCCGCTGATCAACCGAAGGGGTTGATACAGTTCTACCTTAAAATCAAAACTGCGGCTATGTGAAACGTAGATCCTCATCCGTTGCCGGCTACCTAAAGAAATCTAAAAGAACCCCTACCAGATCAAAAATGATGAAGTCTTTCCCTTCAAAAAAGGCTATAAAATGCTGAGAGATATTTTGCTGCTGGGGGAAGAATTGACTGTTTCAGAATTTGGTTATTGATTTGAAATATCTTGGGATTCATCAGGAGGCACTATTTTTTCTAATCTGGAAATCAATGATCCCAAGTCGTTTGTTGCTGTATCCCAAACTTTCTTTAGATCTATCTCAAAATAGCCATGAATCAGTCTATTTCGCATACCAATGATTTCCAGCCAGGGTATTTCTGAGTGGAATTCTCTTTTTTCTTTTGAGAGCCTTCCGGCCGCTTCGCCAATGGTTTCCAGGGCCTTTAAAACGGCAAGCTGGTGCACACGGCTGTTTTGAAATTGATCAAACGTCAACCCCTTAACGAAAGAAACCGCCTCTCGGGCCGCCAATAGCATATCCAGCAGAAAGGCCTCATCCCTCCGCATAAACCAACTCCAAAGAATTCAAGATCGCCTTTCGCCGCAAATAATTAGGGCTTTGGGCTATAGCTGTTTGATCAACCAAATCCACCTCCCGCCCTAAAATATTTTTTAATTCCTCCTGCATCCTTACAATATCGAACAAACCGAACTTTGCCTCCGGTTGAAAATCAACCAGAATATCCACATCACTATCTGAACGGAAGTCATCACGAAGGACCGACCCGAAAAAGGCCATACGTCGAATGCTATGCTCCTGGCAGAAAGAAGCAATTTTATTTTTTGGTATTTCTATTTTTATACTCATTTATATTCCTCCGCATGAATTCCAAACTTTCCTTTTATCAAAAAACAAGTGATGATTTAATGGGAGATTTATTAAGGTTAGCATAACTTCTTAATTTGTCAATTAATTTATGAAATGTTCAGATTCTGGAGAACCGATTCCACCCCGCCCACCCCAGAAACACAAAAAGCCGACATGCCCAGGCTGCGAGCTGTTTCGACACATTCCGGATTGTCATCAAAAAAGAGAAATTCTTCTGCTTTCTTCCCGATCTTTTTCAATACATGGAGAAAGGCCTCCGGGCTTGGTTTCATCACGCCGATCTCATGGGAGATAAAGCAATAATCAAAGAGCTTGTCCACACCGGCCTTGTCTCGAAGGGGGGCCCAATGGAGCTCGTTGTTGTTGCTGAGGCAGACAAGCAGATATTGGGACCGTAAATGGTCCAATAATTCCCGGGCACCCGGAAGCAGCCCTTGATCCCAGGAAATATATTGTTGTATAAACTCGTTAGGATCGAGAGCAAGATTCAGTTCCTCAATAACCCCGACAGCAAATTCAAAGCCTGAGCATCGTCCCGTTTCTAATTTCCTGACCCAGGGGGATTCCAGCCAAAAACGGCGGGCCAATTCAGGGGTTAACCGGCCACATGTTAATTGTATCAAGGGAGTGATCCCATCCCACTGGACCAGGACCCCGCCCAGATCAAAAAGAATCACACTTGGCAATTTGGGCATCTCACCCTTATCTATGAGTAGTTAACACCACTGGCATGGAGAATGTTCATTTATCCTTATTAGACAAACCTTATGCCGCCTTTTTAAGAGTCACTTGCATGCCGGCCCTTGTTGCCAGGGTGATAAGCATTTCGAGGCTGAATCTTTCCCATTTCCCTCGAACCAGGTCTGAAATTCGGGACTGGCTTATGCCAAGGATTTCAGCAGCGCTGGACTGGGTCAGCTTCTTGGCCATGACAAATTTTCGAATATCGTTCATAAGCTCTGCCCGCATCTGCAAAATAGCGGCTTCCTCTGGGGGATACCCAAGATCAATGAAAACATTTCCCGAAGATTTAACAAGAGTTTCACTCATAATTTGCCTCCAACTTGTTTAAACCGTTCACGAGCCAGATCAATATCGTGACGGCTGGTTTTACGAGTCTTTTTATGAAAGGCATGGAGCACATAAACTGCATACTGTAACTTAGCGATAAAAAATATTCGCCATTCGCCAAGAACATGGATACGGATTTCCTTTACCCCCGAGCCGATCATTGGCATCGGCTTCCAATCGGATGGATCAAGGCCGTTTTGAACCGCGTTGAGTTCGAAGCCTGCTGCACGTCGAGCTTCATTCGGGAAGTTCCTCAGGTCATCCAAGCTTGTTCCTAAAAAGATTAGCGGTTTCATATTCTTCCCTCAATTATATAAGTTTTTATATAAATGGCAAGATTATTTTTATAAAGGGATTAGCAGGGAATCGAACACTAACAATGAAAGATCATCCCCCTATCTTCCTTCGGGTCTGATCCTCTTATTGGGCTGGAATTTTTATCTGTAGGGCCTACTATGTTTCAAAAAAAACGCCCAGATAACATCGACGGCCTTTATTTTATTAGTAGTTTTGCCGACCATATACTCCGGAAGAAGGCTTCTTCCCCCTGGCCAGGTATGTCCCAGACCTTCAACTGAAATATAGACCACTTCCGACCCCTCCAGGCCGGGTGAATAGGTTTCGGTACGCACCCCATTTCCTTCGGATATTTTCGGTACTTCAGGGCAATCTAAAGCCTTGGCCCACCTTAAGATGGATTCCCGCACTGGCGGTTTTGGTTTGGCCCGGACCCGGTCACTGCCGCCGGTGGCCAATTTCGGGACTCCCCCTTCAATTATATTCAATGGGTCCGCCGTTCCGGTGATGTAACACATGGAAACCGGGGGTTTCAACTTGGGGGGATCAAACCACAGGGCCCCGGCTACCGGGGCAATAGAGGCAATGCGCTCCGGCATTTTGGCAGCAGCCAAAAAACTCATGGAAGCCCCGTTGGAAAACCCGGTTACAAACACCCGGCCTTTATTATAAGGGTATCTTTTAGAAAGATCATCCAGCATAGCGGCTATAAAGCCCACATCATCGGGGGCCTTTTGTCCAGAATAAAAGCGGCCGGAACCGTCGTTCCAGAGCTGTGGATTTCTGGAAAAATGGCTCTGCTTTGCAGGGTCGGCTGCCATGGCATTGGGAAAGGCAGATAGGAATCCTTCCTTTTCAGCCTTCTCCGCCCATCCCGTTTCCCACATGGCCGCTCGACCTGTTCCTCCCCCGCCATGGAGCATGATCACCAATGGCATCGGGTTTTGGGGATTGTAGGAGGCCGGAACATGGATAAGATAGGTCCTTTCCGTCCCCTTGACGGAAAAGGAGACTTTATGCGTCCCCGGTCCCGTCTGGGTGTTCTGGGACTGGGCAATGCCAGAACTGAAAACCAGAATGGCGAAGCTGGAAAGAAATCCCGCCCATAAGATCATTTTTTTCTTCATTGAAATTCCTCCAACCCATTAAAATTAACGAATTCATCAAAATATCGATCTGTTTTTTACCTGTAGAGGAATTACCCCCTCCTTCTTAAAACCGAACCCAATTTTTCACAAATATGATCAATGGGTTCCTCCTTAACGATCAGATCGGCTTGGTTGGCCACCTCCTCGGACCTTGGGAAAACGGCTACTGAGATCGAGGCCAGGTTAAACATCTCGATAAGGTTTTAGTCACCCTTCCCCTAATCCACCTTTCTTGTTTTAAGCAGGTATTTACTTTTTAAAGAAGGCCCTCTTTTCCTATGCCGGTCTTCAAGCGGTTTTCTATCATGTTTATCAAATCCTCGTGTCCACTATACTCCAGAAACTCTTTTAAAATGGCGCGAAGGGAAGCCCCCGGAGTCAAACCCGAACGATACACACAAATGATGGGGATTCCTTCAAGGAACGCCCAGCCAAGTTCAATTCCCTGGCCTGTCGAGGGATAAGAAACCTCAGCAATAATTAAGTTCAAGGTCCCAGATCGAATAAGTTCCAAAACAGGATAGGTCTGTTCGCTTGTTTCATGAGGAAAGACCCATTCAATCCCGTTTATCAGGCGAAGCGGTTGGTATAGCTCCGATCTAAAATCAAAGCTACGACTGTGTGAAACATAGATTTTCATAGGCCACTCAATGTACATCGTTCCAAAATCAGCCGGACCCGTCATTTCTGGCCTGTCGCTGGATCATCTGGGTATTGATTAACAAATTGATTTCTTCGAGAAGCCGGTAGGTGATGACCCTACTGGCAACACCTTGCATAGTGTTGCTCAATTCTTTTCCTTCTTTTATAAGAACAACTATCGGTTTTCCTTTAGCAAAAGCATAACCGGCTTCAATACCAAGGCCAACTCCCTTTTCTGACATCTCCAGAATAACAATATCGGAATGATCGATTTCGTAAAAAGTCCTTTGCATCAATTCCGTTGAAGGTAATTGTTTATTTCCCCATATCTCGACATCTCGTGCAATGCAGACCGTCTCTATCCCATCTCTATTCAGAACATTAGATATCAACTCAATATCTTGTTTATTCCTGTTGTCCTCGTAGTATTTTGCCCCAAGATAAGCTTTAACGGTCATGATCTTCCTTCATGTTCAACTTGTTTAAAATTTCCCTAAAAAGGATTAGGCGCCAGGATATCGTAAAGTATCCTTACACCGGACCCGGCCAGTACCTTTTACGATGGAACCTACCACATACGCCGATTCACTTGAATCATTTAAATGCCCCAAGACATCAGAGGCCAGATCAGGGGAGCAAACTGCGATCAGGCCCACCCCCATATTGAAGGTGTGCAGCATATCATCATCTGAGAGCCGTGATTCCTGTTTTATTACGCTGAATATCTCCGGCACTCGATAGGCACTTAAGTCTATCTCGGCATCGACATTGGCGGGCAGTATTCGATTCAGGTTCTCCTTGACCCCGCCGCCGGTAATGTGCGCAAGTCCACGCAAGCTCTCTGCCTCGAATAAACCCTTAAGAGACTGATAGTAGCACCGATGAGGTTCTAACACGGCATCCAGGAAGGTGATTTGCCCTACACACTTCTCAGCCAACCTTTCATTTCGAGCCAGCAAATCCCTGATTAGCGTATATCCGTTGGTATGTAATCCCGACGAGCCGACTCCTATCACCACGTCACCGGCCCGGATTTTCGATCCGTCGATAATACGGCTTCGTTCCACAATCCCGACAATACTGGAACCCAAAATATAGGTTCCGGAGGGAACCACGTCCGGCTGTTCGGTGGTTTCTCCCCCGGTCAGCACACACCCCTGGGCCTGGCAGGCAGCCGCACAGGCTGAGACAACTCTTTTGACAATTCCGGGGTCCATTTTTCCACAAACAATGAGGTCTTGAACGGCCAGAGGCTCGGCCCCCATGACTATGCAATCATTAATCAGGTGATGGATCATGTCAAAACAAACCGATTCAATCCGGTCCTGTTGGAAAGCCAGGACCTGTTTACTACCTGGCTCCTCCGTTTTCAGAACCAGAACCGGTTCCTTAAACCGGGAAAGATCGAGAGAAAAGAGGGAGGCAAAGGCCCCCACTTTATTCAGAAGCCGATTATCCTTTCCGTCAATAAAAGTCGACAGGTCGGATTTCGCTTTATTAGCGGTGGCGATATCTACCCGGTATTTCAAAATTTCTCCTTAAAATATTAAGGGTTCCGAAATAATATTGACATAAGAGGAACAAAGGGGCTTTTTTGCCAATAGGGATTTTCCCGGCTGGATTACCCCCTATTACGCCGCCCCCTGCAAAGGAAAAATTTATAATTTACAACCTGCCCATTTTCTCCGTGTAGTTAACCAGTCTTCTCGCGGGGTAGCCAAAATATTAAACCTACCAAGGTAAAAACAGCAGGTATTGAACCCAGCATGATAACCAAAGGAATATTTCCGGAGACCTTATGGACGGAAAGAGCCAATAAAGGCGCTATCAAAAGTGAAAGGTCCATTAAGGAGTCAAAGACCCCCATCGAAGTGCCGATATTTTCCTTAGAAAAGATTTCGGCTGCATATACAAAACTTAACAAAAAGGTTGTGGCCTCGCCTACGCAAAAAATACAATAATAGATCAGTAACAGGGAAAAGGTGTTATGGAGGGCAAGTCCGGTACAGCCTATGACCATAATTACCTGAGATATAATTACAAACACCCTTCGGCCGAATTTATCAGAAAGCGTCCCTATAATGAAGGAAACACTGGAGAAGCTTAGTGCCCCTCCAGTCAAAATCAAACCGA
This sequence comes from Thermodesulfobacteriota bacterium, assembly GCA_040755035.1. Classification (GTDB taxonomy): domain Bacteria; phylum Desulfobacterota; class RBG-13-43-22; order RBG-13-43-22; family RBG-13-43-22; genus RBG-13-43-22. The sequence goes on along the minus strand of JBFMBU010000030.1, from coordinate 103,503 downwards.
TCTGCCAAGCCTCCAAACCGACAAGCAGCGATTTTATCGGGATAAAGCAGGATAGGACTCCAAAACCGAACAAGCCAGAGATACCCATCAGAAGGAAAAGAAAAAATCGGGGAGTTGAAAGGGTCGTTCGAAGCGATTGAAATACGCGGAGGTTGTGCTCCGACTTAGCTTTTTCTGTTCCGGCAAGCAATCTCATGGCCACGAAGAAAGCTATTAATGATAAAACCCCATCGACAAAAAAAGGGGTCCGCAGGGAGCGGAGAGAAAATGCCGCACCCAGCGCTGGCCCTATTACAAAAGACAAACCCTGGCTGCCGCGCAAAATGCCGAAAAATTTACCCGGGGTATTTTTTCCCAAGGATGCTGTTGTGGCCAACAAAGCCGGCATGGCTATGGCATCGGCGATACCTCCAAGAATACGAAGTGCCGCTAACTGCGTCCAATGATTGGCAAACACACACAATAGAGACGATATGGCTCCCATTAAAGCCCCGATCAGGATTAACCTCCGTTTTGAGTAACGATCGGCCAAAACGCCGGCAAAGAATTGGACGGAAACAACGGTCATCAAGGCGGCGGAAACTACAAATGCTGCGCCGGTTGGACCTGCACCAAGCTCTATAGCCAGAGCAGGCAGAACAGGTAGACCAACCAATGTACTGAGGAAAAGAATAAAGGACATGATACCAACGCCGACCATTTGGCCGGTGTTGTCTTTTCCATCATCGGTATCTAAGGCCTGAAATCGATCTTTTGAGTCCATCCCTCGATGTTATTTCCTCTTGTCATAATGGGACGTTGGTTCCAAAACAACTTAAAGATATTTCATTATTTCCGGTAACTCCTCTGAGACGGCCAAACGATTTACAGCCGAAGTTGTGATGCCAAGAAATCGAGCAACCTCTGCTCCGGAATACCCCATCTTTTTTACCGTCAACTGGCAAAATATCTTTCGAGCTTTTACCACCTCTCTTTTCCTTATCCCTGAACGTAATTCGGATTTATCAACGCCCTCTCCCTGGCTTATCTTTTCTGCCCATGAGGCAATATCGGATATCTTTAGATTTAATCGCAGTGTCTCCCTTTCTTTTTCCTCTGCATCCTTGATCGCCTCTTTTACAAAATCACTTCCCCCTAATATTCGTTCATCTGAAAATATCTTTTTCCCGGTCCTTTTTAGCGAAAGAACCTGGGACCATCCCCCAAGGCTCCGAATCAGCCCTCCTCCCACAAGTTCCGGCCGGCCTCCAGCCTTAATCCCATCCTTGACAAATTGCTCATATTTTCCAATCGCAGCTTTCCGTTTCTTGCCAAAATAGAACAAAATCGTGTCCCGATCCTGCCAAGAACGATTAATAACCCCCATAATAGCCGAATGGCCGCACCTTTCATATCTACTCAACGACTTCATATCCTTAACTACCCCGGCCCTGATAGGATTCAGATGTATATATCGCGTCAACTCCAATAGGTAAGGATCATCTTCACATAGAATGGATTTAAATCGGTTTTGAAAAAGATGGCCATATCTTTTATGTCGGCGGTTATAGTTGACCACATAGCCGGTTAAAAGCTTCCGCATACTTTCAGATAGAGATAACCTTCCAGTCCTGGCCAAAAGATGAAAGTGGTTGTCCATCAAGGCCCAGGCATAAATACTTAAGGCCTCATTCTCACAAAGATCCTTAAGCCGGCGAAGAAAATCCTCACAATCCTTCTGGTCGGCAAATACCTCTTTCCCTTCAATCCCCCGCCCCATAATATGATGCAATGCACCGGTTGTATCAAGTCTTGGTTGTCTTGGCATATTGAGAGATTATCCCTTCTTTCCCCTTTTGTCAAGTTGTTTTAGAACCAACGTCCCTCTTTTCCCTAACAAGGTGAACGGCCATGATCTCCAATATTCCGGATCAGAGAGAGCAAATGGTCGGATATTATGGTTTCAATAGTAACGCTTCTCGGGGAGACCGTTAAAAAAAAGATGACCTTATTCCATGCGTCATAGAACTGGAGGAGAATCCCAGACCGATGGTACCTAAGTTCACCGTCACTGATCCAAGAGATCTATGATGTTTTTCCAGATTAATCGATCGGTTCTTGACCTGGTTTTCTCTTTGACTTTGTCTTTTTTTCTTTTTATCATTTTATTGACAAATTAACCGGTTAAGTTATAATTAACCTTAATGTTCTTAATACACTACTCCTCAAGATCTGGAGGTCCACTTCAGCGAACCTGCGCATCCTTCCGCAGCACTTTCTTTTTTTAAAAAAAGAGTGGTATATCTTAAAGGAGGTGGAGAAATGGACAAACTTCCAAGTCTGAAAAAAGAAATAATCCAAATCGCTTCTCTAGACGAAATTGCCGAAGAAAAGCGTTATTGGGGCACCAAGAGTCCTCTGGAAAGGATTGAAGCTGTCGAAATCAATAGAAGGATGATCTATGGCCAGGATAGAGCTACATCCAGACTTCAAAGATTTCTTGAGACTGCTGACCTTTTTTGAGGTCAAATATCTTCTGGTCGGCGGGTATGCCGTTGGATATCACGGGTACCCGAGATCGACCGGTGATATGGACATTTGGATAGAACGCAGCGAAACAAATGCCAAGAAGATAACTTCCGCCTTTCAGGCCTTTGGGGTGCCGAGAGATATTGTTTACGAAGACCTTTTTTTGGAAATGAAAAAGGTAATCCGGATGGGGGTACCGCCGGTTCGACTGGAAGTGATTACCGATGCTTCCGGAGTTGATTTCAAGGAATGTTTTTCCAATAGAGAGGTGGCAGAGATCGAAGGAATTCAAGTCAATCTGATTTCCCTTCCGGATCTTAAAAAGAATAAACAGGCTGCCGGGAGACACAAAGATCTCGAAGATATCTTACATCTTCCGTGATAACAGCCCCTGCCCTTCAATATTTTTTTATACGCAAGGGAAATATGAAAACATTGGTGGAAAAAAGGGTTGAACTGGCCCGGGCCGGAAAGAATCCTTAGGTGATTTGCCGGATTAAATCTGGATGGGTGGTGCTGGGGGATTACCAGTTTTATCCCGGTTATGCCTTACTTCTTGCCGATCCGGAAAAAGAGAGGAGCGGGCCGGTATGGTTATATACCCGGGAGTTGCGAAACAGCATCCCTTTTGACGAAAAGCGTGACTGGTCATTGATGGAATTGAAAAAGAGTTTTTGGTTAAAGCGGGGAACATACTCGAATGAGCAGATTTTTTTAAATTCCGGATCACAACAAAAAATTCAATTAAACAAAGGGCGATGGATTTCATTTTGATCCATAACCTCTTGACCGCATTCAGTTACCCTCTTTAATCCAAGTTTGCGTAAGCCCGATCGAGCCATTTTTCCTTAATAGCCTTTTCCAAGTCTATCCCGAAAAGCTTAGCATTCACACGGACCAGTCCGATAATATCAGCCAGTTCTTCAACCAGCAGTACCCTGGTTTCTTCGTCCGATCTTATTTTTTCAGTTGTGCTTTTTTTAATTGAATCAAAACCGCCTGGGCATATTCCCCCACTTCTTCGTAGAGCTTGAGTAAAGCAAAGTTCTGGTCAATTGTAATGCCGAACCGCTTTCCATAGGTGTCGGCGACCGCTAAAACCCCTTTCTGCATTTCCTGAAAAGTCATATCTCTCCCGGCCGGCATGAAAATTTTTTAAAATGTTGGTTGTCTTTAATTGAAAATCCGCTTACCAAGGTATATTACGAAGCTTGGGCCAGCAGGCCTTCCAACGGTTTACTTTGGCCAGATTGATTTCCTCCGGGATCTGGAATTTTTTGGGCCGGACTACCAGGCCGAAAATATCATCCAAATGGGGGCGGTATAGACCCCAAACATCTTTTTCTGAGACCTTAATCCAAACGAATCAACAAGCAGTCGCGGCCCAAAACTTAGATTCACAGAGGGAGATTCAATAGTCACTATATAGGGGACGCCCCCCTTTCCGTTAAAGATTTCCCTCGAATAATTGCCCAGGATTCAAAGGTGATTTCCCATTTCTCGGATTCTGTCTCACCACTTCTATGCTCAAGTTTACAATGACTAATAAATTTCGCACCCGTTTTTTCTTTTACGCGACGTGAGCCGCTATTACTTTTCGCATTTAAAACAATGATACGATTGATGCCCAGTTCAAAAAATAGGTGGTCTTGTACGGCTGTAACCGCTTCGGTCATATATCCCTTTCCCCAAAAAGGTTCGGCAAGCCAGAAGCCTCGATTCCCTCGACCCAAATCGTTATTAAACCGATATTCAATAATTCCAACCGGTTCGTCCGGGCCATTTTTAATATGAATGCCCCACAGTAATGAAGCTCCTTCCGCCACTTTGGGCAAGGCAATATTTTTCAAAAAATATTCAGCGCCATCATCAGGATAGGGCCAGGGAACGTCAGTAGTCAGATTTTTAATAATATTCCAATTGTTAAAATACTTTTGAATCGCTGGTGCATCCGACAGAGCGATCGGTTTCAAAATCAATCGTTTAGTTGTCAATAATGGGGTTTTCATGGATTTTTACCTCCCCATATTTTTTAACAAGAATTCAGCAAAGGCCAGGGTGCTTTGAAGGGCCGGTCTGGACATGGGGCTTCGCCCTGGATTCCGGAAATGACAGGGTAGGCAGCCATCAAGCTCACTTTAGCGAGGCTCATATTTCAAATACCTTCTTCTCTGGAGTTGCCGCCTCGTGAAAAACATCATCTAAGAAGGCGGGTAAATCCTCAGGGGACACCTCTGAAGGAATTATTAAATTATGGAGGGGAATGCGCAAACCATTTCCAATTTTATATGCTCGCCACTTTCCATCCTCCCGTTCAACCTGGAGTTGAAATTTTCCATAGATATCGAATCTCATTTTTCAATTCCGAACGGCGAGCTAACCGGCGGCGGGCTCAACCCGCCGTCCGGTTGAGTGATTTGGTTATGTGGCTTCTGACCGCTTTCTCTCATCTGTTGCGCCTTTTTTCTCCTATTCGCTCAATTCCTTAAAACCATTACTCAATTGTTTTGAAATTACTTATTGTGTTTGAATGCATAAGTAAAAGGAGTTGCAGGAAACCTCCAGGTGGTGGAAAATGCTTAAAGAGACAAGCAGCGGAGACGAGCGTTCTCGCTCAGAACCAAACCAGAAAGAGGTTTCCATGAAAAGAGTTTACTATATTGGGCTGGATATTCACAAGAGGATAATCGCTTATTGTATTAAAACAAATACTGGAAGGTTATATAACCAGGGGAGGATTGAAGCCAGCAGGTCATCTTTGTTGGAATGGGGAAAAGGGTTGCCGGGGCCTTGGGTTGGGGCGATGGAAGCGACGATATTCACTGGCTGGGTTTACGATTTTCTGAAGCCACATGCAGTTGATCTCAAAGTAGCTCATCCTGAGATGTTAAGAGCCATAACAGCGGCCAAGAAAAAGAACGACCGGGCCGATGCCGAGCGCATAGTCGATTTGCTGCGGGTTGATCTTCTTCCGGAATGTCATATGCTACCGGAAGAGATAAGGGAACTGCGACGGATCTTACGATATCGAAACCATATAGTTCGGACGGCCGTCAAGATGCAGAACAAGATGACCGGGCTACTGATGGAAGTTGGAGTAACCTACAGCAAGAAACGGATTCACGGTAAAAAATATTTCCGTGAGTTTCTGGAACGGGTGGAAGAAATCCCTCCATCGGTCAAGGAGCCTCTGAAGCTGAGCCGGTCCAACTATGAGATATTTTCTTCCTGCCAGAAAAGGCTGGTGGAAGCCTTGCGCCATAACGATTTGATAAGGGATCGGATGGAAGGTCTTATGGGCATTCGGGGGATTGGTGAACTGACGGCTTTGACCTGGGTACTGGAGGTCGGTGAGCCAGGACGATTTGGTTCCATCCGCCAAGCAGTCAGCTATTGTGGCCTTTGCAGTGCTCAACGGGAATCGGCCGCCAAAGAACAGCGGGGACCGATTTCCAAAAAACGGAACAAACATTTGCAAACCATACTCATTGAGGCTGCAAAACTTGCGCCGCGCTGGAACCGCCCACTGGCTATCTTGCATGAACGGGAGTTACAAAAAGGGACCCCAAACAGGGCCACCTTGGCTGTAGCCAGGAAGCTGGTGGCCTATATGCTAGCCGTGGACAAACAACAAACCGGTCTCCAACTTCTGGGAGAAAGGCAGGCCGCCTGAGGAAGGAACCTTAGATAGGCGTTTCCGGGTTTCCCCCGGGTCCTCCCAATAGTGGTAGGCGGCTCCTCCGACGAGCCGGTTAGAAGCCCATTATCGCAGCCGCTAGTGAATTTAAAAAATTACAACCGGATAAAGGGGTACCCACTTAGAATTCCAAAGCAGCGTTAAATAGATTTGCCAAAAGAAAGATCTTCCCGCCGGACCTTGCCGTCCTGGGGACTATGCAGGTCAAAAGGGCCATGCAACGGTATTGTGTTTCGAGGCCGGCGGGTTGACCTAAACTCAATCTCCTTTAGAGGTCATTGACGATAGGGTGTAAAAGAAGCCTTATCAGACCTCATTACAGCAAATGGATGTCTGGTCGCCTGATCAATAAACGGCGACCCAAAAGTCCGAATAAAAAGATCAAGTGTCGGCAGATTGATGTAGATAAACCGCCGGGAGATAGGTATTCCGGATGGTCAGGGGAAACCTCCATTTTCCCCTTGACTTTACTTATCATGGATGTCAAGCCGCACGAGAAAAGGGGCGAACTTCGGTTTCTAACCTGTCTTGAAGAACATCAAAAGCCATTTCCATATCATAATGGGATTGAAGATTTAGCCAGAAATTAACCTCCATATTGAAAAAGCGCCCCAGTCGGATGGCTGTGTCGGCGCTAATGGCCCGCCGGCCGTTTACGATTTCGTTAATTCGACGAGGTGTTACGCCAATATCTTTGGCCAGGCGATACTGGCTGATTCCCAAGGGTATCAAGAATTCCTGCAAAAGGATTTCGCCGGGATGGATGGGGGGAAAATCACGTTTTTTCATGATGTCACCTTTCAATGGTAATCAACAATTTCTACATCAAAAGCATCACCGTTTTTCCAAACAAAACAAATACGCCATTGTTTATTGATCCGGATACTATATTGCCCCTCTCTTTCTCTTTGCAATACTTCCAGATTATTAGACGGAGGAATACGCAAGGTTTCCAGCCGAGTTGCGGCATTAATCATTTTCAATTTGATGGCCGCTGATCGTTGAATCGTTTGCGGTAATTTTGAAGAAAACCGCCCGTTAAATAGCTTCTCGGTTTCCTTGCATTTGAACTTCTTGATCATGATGAAGTAATATCTCAAAAGGATATTATTGTCAAGTGAGAATCGATAGAGGCGGGAGTTAATATTAAGGGTGCCTTGGAAGGGTTTAATCAACCCGTTCCGAATGGAAACGGGTGTGGCCCCTTCGCCACAGTTATCGGAAAACCATTTCAATCCAGACCATCAACTAACGACCGCAATTCCTCCAAGATCATCGACTCTTTTCTTTTGATTGACTGTCTTTTTTTGCAAAGCACTTTCAGAACGAATGTCCCCTTATACGAGACCCTTTGGCGACTTTAAGTGGCTCCAATAGGCGATCACGAGGTGGCGCCATTAAACGATCTTGCAATGGCTCCATATGGGCGATCATTAACACCTCTTAACCTTTACATATTTTCCTTTTCTATTTTCTGGAGAAAACCTCTTCTTCTGAGCTTGTTTTCATTTCTCTAATTCTCTTGACAGGTTTAATTATATAATATATAAAAAAATAAATAAAATATACTAATAGGAGAATAATATGCCCTTAAGTATACATAACCCCAGGGCTGAAAAATTAGCCAGGGAATTGGCTGCAAAAAGTGGGCAGACTATTACCCAGGCCATTATTAATGCCTTAGAAGACCGCCTGCTACGAATTCAGGGGAAAAAAGAACCTGTGGACCTTGCAGGAGAAATGTTGAAGATAGCCCACCGGTGCGGTCGTATCCCTGACAAAGATTCCAGGAATGCGGAGCAAATTCTGAATTATAATCAGGAAGGGGTTCCGGAATAATGGTCATAGACTCTTCAGCACTTATTGCCCTTCTGCTGGATGAAATGGAAGCCGGGCGCTTTGCCCAGGCCATCGCGAATGATCCACGTCGTATAATCAGTGTTATTAATTGGCTGGAAACGGCTATCGTCATCGAAGCTAAAAAGGGTGAACCCGGGGGGCGGGAACTTGATCTGCTGCTCCACCGAACCCAGATGGAAATCGTATCCATGAATCCCGATCAGTCCGAAATAGCCCGAGTGGCCTGGCGCCATTACGGAAAAGGGAATCATCCGGCCGGTCTGAATATTGGGGATTGCTGTGCCTATGCTCTGGCGAAATATGCCGGGGAACCTCTCCTGTTCAAAGGAGAAGATTTTTCACAAACAGACATCCTGCCGGTTTCTTATTAACCCGTTATTTCCAGTCAGGAACGGCTGTAAAAGGGGTCGGGCCAGGGCAATCCATTGAACTGAAAGGAAAATGATTCTACCTGTGGGTTCTGAAAAGGGGCGATAGTTCGTTTTAGGCAAAATTGATAGCGGCAGACAATCGTTGTCTCGAGTTCTATTCTTTTCTTGTAAAATAGAAATTACTTTCTAAAAAGTAAAGAATGAACAAAAGAAAACTGAAAAAATTACTATCCCGCAGGCCCAATCCTTTCCCTTCCGTAGCCTTGCTCGGCCCCAGGCAAGTCGGGAAAACCACCCTGGCCAAAAACCTTTCCCGGCGGAAAAAGGGGGATTGAGGACGGATCATTCACCCGGGACCGAATTCAGGGAAAGGGAAAGCAGCTGACCGAACGAGAAAAATACATTCTGGCTATCGACTTGGGTACATCGGGGCCGAAGACGGCCTTGATCTCCAAGTACGGTGATGTCCTGGCCTGTGAATTTGAAGCAACCCCGGTCCTCCTTTCTCCCGGCGGCGGTGCCGAACAGGATGCGGAGGGCTGGTGGAAGGCTGTCATGACCACGGCCAAAAAAGTGTTGGCCCAAAGCCGGGTCCGGGCCGAAGACATCCTGGCCGTCAGCGTCACTTCCCAGTGGTCCGGAACCGTCGCTGTCGATTCCCTGGGCCGGCCCCTGATGAAGGCTATCATCTGGATGGATTGCCGGGGAGCCGAGGCCATGAGTGAATTCCTGAAAGGGATGATCAGGATCAGCGGTTACCCGCTTTTTAAACTGCTGACCTGGTTGAGGCTCACCGGAGGCGCTCCGGCCCGGTCGGGGAAGGACTCCCTGAGTCATATCCTCTGGATCAAAAAAAACCGCCCGGAGGTTTATCGGGAAACGTTCAAATTTCTTGATCCCAAGGATTTCATCAATCTCTGTCTGACCGGCCGGTTTGCCGCCACTTTTGATTCCATCCTGCTTTACTGGGTGACCGACAACCGCCACCCCGACCGAATCGCCTATTCCGACCGATTGATAAAAACAGCCGGCCTAAGGCGGGAAAAACTGCCCGATCTGATCCAGGCCATGGATATCCTGGGTCCGTTAAAAAAAGAGGTGGCCTTGGAATTAGGGCTGTTGCCCTCGATCCCGGTTATCGGAGGCACCCCTGATGTACATTCCGCCGGTATCGGCTCCGGTGCCGTCCGGGATTATGAAGGCCATCTGTATATCGGCAATTCCTCCTGGATCTCCGCCCCTGTCCCCTTTAAGAAAACCGACCTTGGCCACAATTTCGGTTCCTTTCCCAGCCCCATCTCCGGCCGCTACCTCATCCTTTCAGAACAGGAAAGCGCCGGGAAATGTCTGGCCTGGCTTTCTGAAAATATTTTTCCCCCTTGGCCCGAGCCAAAGGACGGTGGGGAGGTTACCGAAGTTTACTGGCTGATGGACCGCATCGTCGCCGAGGTCCCCGCAGGGGCCAACGGTGTCATTTTCACCCCCTGGCTCTATGGCGAACGGACCCCGGTGGAAGATCCCTGCATCCGATCCTCTTTTTTCAACCTCTCTCTGGAGAATACCCGGGCGGATATGGTCCGGGCGGTTTTTGAAGGGATCGCCCTCAACGCCAGATGGCTTCTCAATCCCATTGAGGCCTTTATGAAAAGGCCCTTCCCCTCCCTCAATTTCATCGGCGGAGGGGCCAATTCCGATCCCTGGGCCCAGATTTTGGCTGATGTACTGGACAGGAAAATCCGGCAGGTCAAAGATCCTATTTATGCCAACGTCCGGGGTGCGGCCTTTCTGGCTTTCATGGCCCTGAACATTCTTAAAATGGAAGATATCCCCCGGGCGGTCCGGATCAAGGCCGAGTACTTTCCTGAACCGGTTCGGCACAAGCTTTATGATGAGCTTTTCTCCGAATTCGTCCGCCACTACCGGTCGCAAAAAAAGATCTGTGAACGGTTGAACAAAACCATCCGCAAATGAAGAAGGGCGGGGGATCGATTACCGGATCCGGCAGCCAGGGAGGCATTGTCGCCGTATTAAACCGAATATAAATAATCAAAGACGCCCAGGACCATTTCCCTCACCTGTTGATTGCCTTCCATGGTCCCGGCCAGGCCGTAGAGGGCCGTAGTCTGGGCAACGGTTCCGGCCATCCTTTTGGCATAGCCCACCCCTTCCTTCAAATCAGATATAAACCGCTCAGCGATTCCATCGACGGAGGTCTGGGGCAGGGTCAGGCAGAAATGCAGGGCCTGGGGCAGTTGCAGGACATTAAACCGCCAGCCTCGAGTTTTCATGAAATCATTGACATGATAGACATCGACGGTTTCGGAGAGGAAACTGATGACGAAAGTGGGGTCACCGATCAGGACCAGTTCCGGAATTTCCTTAATACCGGTCTTAATGGCCTCAGCCACCTCCATCAGGGCTTTGGCGGCCTTCAAATAGCCCTCTTCCCCTAAATAAATCATGGCCGCCCAGGTGGCGGCGGTCAGGCCGCCGGACCGGCTTCCGGCCGTGGTAGGTGAGGCATATAATCCCCCGGGCCAGTCCGGAACGGCAAAATACTGATAGCGGCGGAAGGTGTTGTTGCGGTAGAGGACCACCGAGGTCCCTTTCAGGGCGAATCCATATTTATGGGTATCGGCCGAAATGGAAGTGACTCCCGGCAGGCGAAAGTCAAAGGTTGGTATAGGGTAACCCAGTTTTTCCAGCCAGGGCAGGATGAAGCCGCCCAGACAGCCGTCGACATGCATCCAGATATCATGGGCGAGGGCGATCTCGGACAGGCGATTTAGGGGGTCGATCAGTCCATAGGGGTAATTGCCGGCGCTGCCGACCAGGGCCACGGTGTCGGCCGTGATGCGCTCTTCCACGAGGCGGGGATCTACGAGGAAATCGGGTGGTGAAACCGGGATATGAGTCATTTTAATGCCGAAATATTCTCCCGCCTTATCGAAGGCCGGATGGGCAGTATGGGGAACGATGATCTCCGGAACGGTGATATTTTTTTCGGCCCGGGCCCGGTCCCGGTAGGCCTTCATGGCCATGAGGATGCTTTCCGTGCCACCGGAGGTAACGGTTCCGCAGACCTGGTCCGAGGGATTATGATGCCTGACCGCATCCGCATGAAGCATGGCCGCGGTCATGGCGATGATTTCGCTTTCCATTTTGAACATGCTCGGACACAAATCGAATTGGATGGTATTGGCATGGGAGAAGAGGGAGAAAACCTTGTTCAGAAAGGCCCGGTGTTCGTCCCCGCCATGATAAAAGGTGCCCGAGATCCGGCCTGTTTTCCATTGGCTGTTTTCTTCTTCGGCCATGATCGTCAGTTCCCGGAAAAGGTCGTTCGGGTCACGCCCTTTTTCCGGCAGTTTCTGATAACTTTCAAACCTTCCCTGGTAGGGTTTGAACGGGTCCGCACTTTTTTTCTCTTCGGATGGATCTTCCATGTTCCCCTCCCTCATTTTTTGAAACAAGTTCCCCTCTCAGGCCCGGTAAACGCGCTTACTTCTTTTTAACCGTTTATAGCCTCCCCGCAGGATTTTTTTTACAACCTCTTTTCTTATTTGATATATCAGGTTCGAAAGCGCCGGTCAACTCAGTGGCCTCCTTTATCTTCCCTGTTCTGAGGAATTGGTTCCCGGATGGCCTGTTTTGAAATAAACCGGGGTGCTGCCTAGTTTCGGGAAAGGAGTCTGAGAGGGTGAAATTGGAAGAAGGGGTTAAAAAGGCAGGGAAGATTTTTTAAGAACCCGTGTAAACGCTTCCGGGCGGGTAAAGGGGTCAGAGGGAGGGGTGATATTCCAGAAGCCTGTCTCATTCACCGGTTTTTAAATTCCGGTTTTCTCCGTTCTATAAAGGCACGCTGGCCTTCCCCGGCATCCTCGGTTTCCCCGATAATTTTTCGAAGCAGGCCTTCCAGCCGCAGCCCTTGCTCCAGGGGCAGATCATAACTTCTGAGCAAAGCCTCTTTGGCCGCTCTCAGGGCCAAGGGGGCATTATCGCTGATGGTTTCCGCCAGGGCCCAGGCGGCCTTCATCAACTGTTCAAGAGGTAGGACACGGTTGATTAAACCGATTCGGTAGGCCTCGCGGGCATCGATTTGTTCACCGGTCAGCAGAAGCTCGGCCGCCAGATTGTAGGGCATGGACCGCGGAAGCCTTTGTGTGGCGCCCATACCGGGGAAGATGCCTCTTTTAATTTCCGGTTGTCCGAAACGGGCATTTTCAGAGGCGATACGGATGTCACAAACCAGGGCCAATTCCAATCCTCCACCCAGACAATAACCGTTAATCGCTGCGATTACCGGTTTATTGACTTCAATCCCTCGCATAGGGGTTTTCAATCCCGCTCCCCAGAACTGGGAAAGATGGGGATCCTGCCCGGTTTGATCCCGGTCCTTGATATCCGCGCCGACACAAAAGGCCTTGTCTCCCGCACCGGTTATGATCAGCACCAAGAGTTCAGGATCATTCGAGAAATCCAACCAGGCCTTTAACAGTTTATCCGCCATATCCGGGTTTATGGCATTAAGGACCTCAGGACGGTTAAGTGTTAGGATCGCAATTTTTTCTTTTTTTTCATACAAAAGACTCATGCCGCTCCCCCGTAATCCTGAAACAGGCATAGCACCTTAAGAATAGAATTCAAGGCTAAGTGGATAGAATTTATTCTACAACAGGAATTCTATTCAATAATAAACAAGACCTGGTCGGCCTCAACCGACTCCCTTTTCGCCACCTTTATCCCCTTCAAGGTCCCGTCAGTATTCCTCAATATCGTCATTTCCATATTCTCTCCTTTTCTTTAGAGGGACTTAGTAGGTGGTCGGCCAGTTGTGGAGCAAATGGCGACCGATCCCCCCGGAAAAACGGTTGTAATGCAGATCCAGCATCTTTGTCAGGTAATCACGGGTTTCCGCCGGATGGATGACATCGGTCAGCCCGAAAATACCGGCGGCATCATAAGGTTCGGTAGCCTTCCCCATCTGATCGAGCAGTTCCTGGAATTTTTCCGGGTCTTCAGTCTTTTTTATATTGTAGACCACATTGATTCCCGGTTCGAGACCCATAAAGCTGATTTCGGCCGTGGGCCAGGCCACAAAGGCACTGGAATATTTCCCGCCCCCCATATTCAGATAGGCCTGGCCATACGTCTTTCCGATGACCACGGTCAGAACCGGAACGGTAACCAGGGAAAGGGCATTCATCCAGTTCATGATCTTTCCCACGACTTTTTTATATTCCCCGGCCTTTCCGATCATGAACCCGGGATTATCCACGAACTGGATAATAGGGATATTGTAGGAATCGCAGAGGACCAGAAAACCGGTGATTTTGTCACAGCAGTCAGCGGTCAGGGCCCCGGCCCCATAGAGCGGATTATTGGCCACGATCCCCACCGCCTCCCCGTTCAGTCTGGCCAAAGCAGTGATGCAGGGCCTGGCGAACCGGGCTTTCAATTCCTGGAAAGACTGGAGATCGATGATGGTCCGGATGATTTTTTCCATATCATAGGCCTTGGAGGTCTGTTCCGGAAGAAATTCTAAAATGCGGTCCATATCCTGGCCCGATCCTTCCGGGACCGCTGTCTTCGGCGGGCGTTCTTGCGCGTTGGTTGGCAGATAGCTTAAAAACCGTTTGGCCAGGTCCAGACATTGTTCTTCGCTGTCCCCGACGGCGTCGATCATTCCGGTAATTTCCGCGTGCACCCTCCAGCCGCCCAACGCTTCAGAAGGGGTGTTCTCCCCGGTGGCCAGCTGGGTCACTTTGGGACTGGAAACGGCCATGATCGAACCTTTTTGCATGACACTGATATCGGACAAGGCCGTGTACCAACTTGAACTGCCATAGCAGGGACCAAGAAGCACCGATAACCAGGGGGCTTCCCGCAGCCGGCGGTACTGGGCCGGGTTCTGTCCGCCGTGCCCCATGCCAAAGGCCCCCATGGAATCGGGCATGCGCGATCCGGTCGATTCCCCCAGAAAGACCAGAGGGAGCCCCTTTTCACAACTGAGGGATCGGACGTAGTCGATCTTTTTCATGTTGGTCGAGGCACTGGAGGCCCCCAGGACCGTCATATCATTGGCAACGGTGAGCACTGTCCGCCCCTGGACCAAACCGCTGCCGCTGAGTTTACCGTCGGTGGGGGAACGCTCTTCCTGCCCCGGCCATTCCGAATGGGTAAAGAGCCCCAGCTCCTGAAATGAACCTGGATCAAAAAAGTATTGGATCCTTTCCCGAACGTTCAGCTTCCCGGCGGCTTTGCGGGCCTCAAGTTTCTTGGGCCCGCCCATGCCTACCTGGTGTTTTCTCTTCTTTTCGAAAAGTTCTAATTTTTCAGCGTGGCTCATTGGGAAAACAATTCCTTTCCTTAAAAAATGAGTTTTTCCACATCCTGTTATTTTTTTACCGCTCCAATTTCCTCCAGGATCGGCTTTTGAATTTCGGCATCCTGATCCATAAATTTGATGGCCCCTTCCCCGGTGTACTCCGGATAGCCGACACTCCCCGTGGCATTACAAAAATCCTGCCACTCCGTTATTCCCACCAATTTGGCATGGGCCGCAACCAGTTTTTTGTAGATGTCCGGCGGGAGACCCTTGGGGGCCAGAATCGAGGCCCAGCCTGATACAATCATGTTGTATCCCTGCTCTTTCAAGGTCGGCAAATCGGGAAAGGCCGCCACCCGTTTTTCCGTAGTTACCCCGAGCAGGCGTATATTTCCGGCTTTTATCTGCCCCTGAAGAGGCCGGTAGGCTGCAAATCCCAAGTCGGCATGGGCTCCCCCTAATTGAGTGGCGATGAAACTGGCTCCGCCGGGGTTGCTGATCAGGTTGAACTTGGCTCCAGTCAGTCGTTCAAAGTACCGGGAGTGAATCCAGAACACCGCTCCTTTTGAAGTGGTGGACAGGCGGAGTTTTTCCGGATTGCTCCGGGCATAATCGACCAGCTCTTTTGTGGATTGGAAAGGACTTTTGGCCGGTACGGCTAATACCGATCCGGTGAGCAAAGGAATTCCGATCACATCAAAATCGTGATGGGTCTTGGGGAGCTGCCCCATAATTTTTAGCACGTTGACCGAACAGCTCATTCCCAGGGTGTAGCCGTCGGCTTTGGCATCCAGGAGTTCCCTTAAGGCCAGGGCACTGGCGGCTCCTGGTTTATTAACAATCATAAAGGGCTGCCCCAGCTCTTTCTCCATAAGTTTAAAAAAAGTCCGCCCGATCAGATCCGTCGCGCTCCCGGCCTCATAGCCAATGATCAATTTGATCGGTTTTTCCGGATAGGCCCAAACCCCGGTTTGCGACAGTCCGAAACAAAAAACAGTCAGGATCAAAACAAAAATAAATTTTTTCATTTTTGAAACCTCCTTTTGTTTTTTACGTTTTAAGTGTCTTTTTTTATATTGACCCAGAGGGACTGGGGATCTTTTTTTAAGAGTTGTCCAATCCCGGACCCTTAGCTCCTTTATAAAAAAGGGGTCCTGGCAAGAGCTCCAAACTTGCATCCAGGTGTTTCGATCCGGTCTCCGCAGGGGGACCTTTACTAAGGATCGACTTACGGCTCCTGACGAGGAGCCTTTTCAAAAGCTCGACACCGTCGAGCGGCTCGATCGACCGGAAATGACACAAACAAACTGAGTTTCAAAACGTTAATTAGTCCTTGATGCCGCTCCTAAGGACCTTTTTACCCGCCAAACGGATGAAAAGGATATAAATGGGTATCAGGGCCAGGATGGCCAGGGCAATGGGACGGGTTAAGAGGAGAGCGAAGTCTCCATTCAGCCACTGGGTGGTCACACGGAGATTATCTTCCAAGATATTTCCGAGAACCATTCCGAGAATTAGAGGGATCAAAGGAAATCCCAGGTGGTTCAGAAAAAAGCCGGCGATACCTGCTGCGATCATGACCCAGACATCGAATAAGGCCATGCGGGTCATGTAGGCCCCTAATAAACAGAGGATTCCGATAATAGGTATTAATACCCGGGGCCGGAGGGTGGCCACGCGGGCAAAAAGACCGACAAGGGGGAGATTCAAAACCAGGAGAAGAAAGTTTCCCAGGTACATGGCCGCGACAAAACCCCAAAAAATAGAAGGGTTTTCCTGAATAAACAAGGGACCTGGAGTTATATTGTGCAATTGAAGGCCGGCCAGAAGCAGTGCGGCCACGGGGGCGAAAGGGATGCCCAAGCAGAGAAGAGGGACCAGGGCCAGCACCACAGCCGAATTGTTGGCTGACTCCGGCCCGGCCACGCCTTCGATGGCGCCATGGCCGAATTCCTCCTTTTTTGGTGAAAGGCTTTTTTCAACACTGTACGAGGTGAACGAGGCCAGAACGGCAGGTGTGCCGGGCAACAATCCGAAAAGTGAGCCGATGAAAGAACCGCGAATAATAGGGATAATGGACCGTCGGATTTCTTCCCGGTTCGGATAGAGTTCTCGGAAGCGGACGGATTTGAGGGAGGTGGGGGTATAGGGTTTCAGTGCCAGCCGAATTACCTCGGCAATTCCAAATAAGCCGACGGCAACAGGAACAAAATGGATTCCGTACATCATATTCGGAATCCCCATGGTAAACCGTTGAACCCCGGCAATCCGGTCTATTCCGACCGTGCTCAGAAAGGCTCCCAGGGCGATCATCAAGGTTCCTTTAAAAGGATTATCCCCGGAAAGGGTCGAAAGGGCGACAAAAGCTAATAACATGATGGCCAGATATTCCGGCGGCCCGAAGGAGAGGGCCGCAGCGGCTAAGGGTGGGGTAAATAACTGCAGGATGACAATTCCGAGAGTACCGGCAAAAAAGGACCCGACGGCCGAAACAGCCAATGCCGCCCCGGCCCGGCCCTTTCTGGTCATCTGATACCCTTCAATAGTGGTAATCACCGAGGAGGCTTCTCCGGGGATATTGACCAGAATAGAGGTGGTCGATCCACCATACTGGGCCCCATACCAGACCCCGGCCAGCAGGATCAGTCCCGCCAGAGGCCCATAATGAATACTGATCGGCAACATAATGGCCATGGCCTCTATCGGGCCCAGCCCCGGTAACACCCCTACCAGAGTTCCCAGGATCACCCCGACCAGACACATTAAAAAATTTGCCGGGGCAAGGGCGACTTGAAATCCATCCCAGAGATATTCTATTCCGGACACGATCCCTCCCCAAATGATACCGAGCCAATGGGTAGTTAGGAAAACCTTTGGTTCTAAAGTCGGATTCCAGGTTCAGCCTTCGGCCGGCCCCAGGGGGTTTAAAAAGAAAACCCTGACGGCAAATCCAAATGAAATAGAACTCCGAAAATAAGCCAGATAAAGGCGGTAATCAGCACACTGAATATGACGGGTTGCTTCCAGGATTTGTACCCAACTGCTTTGGCCAACCCGAAGGACACCAAAAGGGTCGGCCAGATATAACCGGCAAATCCCACCAAAAGGGGCCATAGGGAGAAAATGAACAAAATTCCTGCAGCCTGGAGCCATTCTTTACGGCCAAGGACATCGTTCTCAGGGGAAGGACCGGCCCTTGCTTTTTTCAGTAAACTTGAAATGCCCAGCGTAGAGCCTGTGACCAAAATACAAATAGAGGCGATAAAAGGAAGAAGCCCCGGTCCAAGGTTTCCTTTTTCCCCTAATCCAAGGTCTAGGGAAGGGAAAAGCATGACGGCTGCAAAGGCAGTGAGGATGCCATAAACGATCAGGTCAGGCTTGATTCGGGCTTTTATTTTTTTCATAAGAGGGCTTCTTTTTGAGGCCAAAATCGTATCTGACCACCTTCCTGCCTACACCCTTCGTTCCCGTCCCTGCCAAAAAGGTTCCTTCAGCTTTTTACGGAGCACTTTACCATAGGCGTTTTTGGGGAGGTCGTCTACAAATTCAATGCTTTTGGGTTTTTTATAGCCGGCCAGTTGCCTTGTGCAAACTTCTATGATCTCCTCTGTTGAGACGGAACTGTCCGGTTTGGAAACCACAAAGGCCTTGACCGATTCCCCCCAAACCTCATCCGGCACACCGATCACCGCCGCTTCGGCCACCAGGGGATGGGTCATAATGGCGTCCTCCACCTCGCGGGGATAGATATTGAAACCACCGCTGATGATCATGTCGTGCTTGCGATCCATGATATAGATGAACCCGTCATCGTCGACCGTGGCCATATCTCCGGTGTGAAACCAACCCCCGCGGAAGGCTTCGGCCGTGGCTTGGGGGTTTTTCCAGTATTCTTTCATCACCTGGATGGTCCGCAGGGTGATCTCCCCGATTTCCCCGGGTTTGATTTCCGTATTATCCTCCTTGATGATTTTGACCGCCACCCCCAGGGCCGGTTTTCCGGCCGAAGCCAGCCGTCTCTTTTCTTTCTCGGTTCCTTCGATGATATGATCTTCGGGCCCTAAAAAAAGGATCGGCTGCGGGGCCTCGGTTAATCCGTAATTTTGCCGAAAAATATTGCCGAAGATCTTGATCCCTTCCTTGATTTTTTCCGGGGCCATGGGCGCCGTTCCGTACCAGATGCGCTTGAGGCTGCTCAGGTCATAGCGATGCAAATGGGGATGCATCAGGATCATATTCATCATGGTCGGAATGAACAGGACCGCGGTCACCTTTTCTTTTTCTATGGTTTGCAGGACCAGATCGATATCAAATTTATCCAGGATGACATTGGCCGCCCCGCGCAGGGAGTAGATGCTCATCATGAACCCGGCGGCATGGGTCAGGGGGCCGATGTTCAGATTGATATCGCCCGGTCCTATCGGCTGATCCAGGTTGATCCAGGCGTTGACCAGGCGATGATAAGTAATCCCGAAGGTTCCCACCACCCCTTTGGGTTTTCCCGTGGTCCCGGAGGTATAATGAATACGGTCGATATCCTCTTCCTGGACTTCTATTTCAGGGAGGGTTTCTGATTGAGGATCAACCAGTTCGTGGTAGTCCAATCCATTTTTCCCCCCACCTACCCGGATGAGGTGTTTCAAGCGAGGGATATCGGATAAAAAGGGTTCGACAACCTCAAAGAAGGATTCCCCGACGATCAGGGCGTCAGCCTCGGCATCATGTAAAATATAGGCATGTTCCGGACCGCTTTGCCGGGCATTCAGGGGAACGATAGCCAGTCCGGCCTTGGATATGCCGGTCAGGCTTTCAGCCAGTTCGAGGCTGTTTTGCAACAAAACGGCCACCTTTTGGCCCTTTTTAAGTCCAAGATTCAGAAGGGCGTTGCCGAGCTTATTGGAGCGGCACTGAAACTGGCGAAAGGTCAGCCGCTGTTCGTTGAAAATGATGGCGGTCTGCTCCGGGTAGCGTTCAAGGGCAAAGGTATAAAGCAAATTGGGATTCATTATCGTCCATTTCCTACCGGATCAGCAGCGCATGGTTCGAAATACCGGGCCGAGTTGCCGGGGCAGTACTTCGTATGCCTGTTCCACCCAATCGCAGAGGATCGGACGGGTTTCGCGGGGGTCGATGATATCCTGAACGCCGAAACGCTCGGCTGTCCGAAAAGGCGATTCAAAATCATGGTAATACTTGATCAGTTCTTTCAATCGCGCCTCAGGGTCTTCGGCGGCCTGAATTTCCTTCCAATAGGCGGCCTGCACCCCTCCCTCGACCGGAATCGAACCCCAAAAGCCGGAGGGCCAGGCATAGCGCAGGTTAAGGTCCCTTTGCCGCCCATAACCCGATCCGGCGACACCGAAGGCCTTTCGAACCAGGATGGCCACCCAGGGTATCTGGGTCTGTTCGATGGCCTCGAGGGCCCGGATCGCTTTTCGAATGGTCCCCTGTTTCTCCGCCTCCCGTCCTATCATCACCCCGGGCTGATCCACGAAATTTACGATGGGAATATGAAAACTGTCGCAGAGGTCCACAAAACGGGTCATTTTTTCAGCAGCCTGGGCGGTTAAGGCCCCTCCCAGATAGTTGGGATCACTGGCCATGATACCAACCGGATAGCCGTTTAATCTCCCGAACATGGAAATGATCGAAGGGCCTTGATAGCGTCCGATTTCGAAAAGGGAATCGTGATCAAAGACCGCTTTGAGGATTTTGCGACTGTTGTAACTCTTTCGGCGGTCATTGGGAATGGCCGAGAGAAGCGATTCCTCTCTTCGATTGGGATCATCGGTGGGAATTTCCCGGGGAGGAAGCTGAAAGGCATTCTGGGGCATGAAAGAGAGAAAAGTGCGGATCTGAATGAAGGCATCGGCTTCACTCTCGGCCTCGTTGTCAACGACCCCGCTGCCCCTGGTATGGACTTTGTACCCCCCAAGATCCTCCTTGGTCAGATTTTCTCCGGTGGCCGGCGTGACGACAAAAGGTCCGGCGGCGAAGACTTGGCTTTTTTCTTTGACCATGACTGAAAAATGGGCCCCCACCACTCGAGCCGCCCCCAGGCCGGCAACAGAACCAAGCGCTGCGGCCACTACCGGAATGAGGCCCAATAAGTTCCGGGAATCATTGTTGGGATAACCCGGCAGTTTGGTTGCTCCCGCCTTCTCCAGCAGTTTTACGCTGCCTCCGGCCGTATCCACCAGACGGACCATAGGAATCTGCATCTCTGCGGCCAGGCGTTCGGCCCAGATCCATTTTTCCGAAACGGTGCTCTCCGATGAACCTCCCCGGATGGTGAAGTCTTCTCCGGAGACCACGACCCTCCGCTGGTTGATCCGACCGCTGCCGATGACTATATTGGCCGGTGTAAAATCCAGCAGGTTCCCCTGGGCATCATATTTGGCCGAGCCGGTGAGGCCTCCGATCTCCCGAAAACTCCCCTGATCGAGGACCTGGTCGATGCGTTCCCTGACCGTCAATTTTCCGGACTGATGATGGCGGGCCACGTTTTCCGGCCCCCCCATTTGTTTGGAAATTTCCATCCGCCGGGTGATTTCTTTAACTTCCTTTTCCCAACTCATTTTGCCGCTCCTTGCCTTTTTTTCGTTGCCAGCGCGGTATCAGTAAAAAACTAAAAGGAAATTTTAAATAAAGAGAGCCGGCTAATGGCGCCTATGCCCCCGGTTTTTTTCACTACCGGAAAGAATGCTTTAAAAGAGAAGGTTAAGAAAATCTCCTAAGACCTTTTGGATCTGAAAGAATAGGGTATTTTATCCTTGTAACGGGTGATGATAAATTCAATCAGTTGATTCGAATTATCCCGATAAACGGTCTTGACCGCCAGGATAGGGGCCCCTTTTTTTATTTGCAGGTGATCGGCGGTTTCAAAATCAGCCTTTCCCAGGGAAATATTGGTCGTCCCTTCAATGACCTGGATACCGGCCAGGCGCTCAAATTGGGGGATAAAAGGGTTTCCATCCAATTGTTCCAGGGGTATCCGAGAGCCGAACCGATAGGGCAAATAATAAGTGACACTGGACAGGGGTTGGTCTTCCCTCCAACGGACCCCTTTTATCTGAAAGACAAAAGGGTCCTGATCGTTTTTGAGGTTTTCCTTGACTTCTTTGGAGTTGGCCACCATCCCGAATTCAAGGATTTTAAAGGAAAGCTTCGATCCGAGGTAAAAGATATCATTCAGGTTATCCACGGTGGGGATCTGGGTTTTCCAGGTGTCTTTGTTTTTTATATAGCAGCCTGAACCCCTGACACTGTGAATAAAACCTTCGTTGGTCAGAATAGACTTGGCCACCCGGATGGTGGGCCGACTGACTTTATATTTTTCTTTCAATTCATTTTCGGAAGGAAGACGGCTGCCTGGAAGCCAAGTTCCGCTGATGATATTATTGCGGATCAGTTGAGCGACCTGGTAGTAAACCGGGAAAGGTAGATCGGATGGATTACTGAGGTTAGCACGCTTTATTTTTTTAAGCATGACCTTTGGTCCAGGGGTAAGTTGTAAATATTTACATACAACTTACAAAATAACTTGTCAAGTTAAATTACATAAGTTTTATTAATCGGCCCGAATTTTTAACCTGAATCCGGTATGAAAGATATCTTGGAATACCCTTTGAATAGTGTACACTGCCTGCCAAAAAGCCCGATTGGCATTGTCACCGGGGGTAGGCAACAAGAGGCTCATGGCAGATAAAACTTATCTTGAATACTTTTTGGAATTTCTGGTGGCCGCCCTTATGTCTTTGGTTTGGCTGGCTTACTTTTCCACGCTTTTAGGCATTGAATATACGGGTTATCATATTTTAAGGATCCGGGAGGTGACTTCGGAACCGGCTCTTTGTTTGGGGCTGATCCATGGAACACCGATTCTGAAAGCCTATTACCTCGTAGCCGGTCTGGGAGCGGTATTTTTCAACCACTTTTTCAAAAAAGCGGCCCGGTTTGACCCGGGGAGTTGTATTTTGAAAAAATCAGGAGGGTTGTCGGGTTCAGGGCGGAGTCTATAAAAAGCCAACTAAGACCTCTGTTCCGGGTTGAAGGACCCGATCATTTTTGAGAAACCACCTTCTTTTCTCTTGCCCACCCTTAAAGATTTATCCCTGTTCAGCGGCCATCTTATCCAAAAGGACCGTCGTTTCCCCCCAAAAAATACAACGGGTGGGACAGATCTGGGAGCAGGCCGGGGGCAGTCCCTGTTGAATCCGGTCCAGGCAGAGGTCGCACTTAACCGCCGTCTCCTTTTCCTCATCAAACTGCATGGCTCCGAAGGGACAGGCGGTCAGGCATTCCCGGCAGCCGATACAGTCTTCTTCTTTGATAAGGACCACCCCCTGGTCATTTCGATAAATGGCCTCCACCGGGCAGACGTCCCGACAGGGCGGCTTGGCGCAGTGGTGACAATAGATCGGAATAAAGAAAGGCGTTTTTTCGTTAACCCGGATCAAGCGAGGGCCGACCCCGAGCTGATGTTCCTGTTTACAGGCCACTTCACAGGCATGACAGCCGCAGCAATCTTCTTTATAAATGGTCAGGGTTTTGTTTTTCATAATCCGGCCTCCTGATCCTGGTCGCAAGGGGCGATGTTACATAATAAGACCCGAAGGTTGGTCGCGCCCATGACCGGATCCATGGACTCATGAGAATCATCGGTCAGGACATTGATATTGGATACATCCCAGCCATGGCCGGGGTCTTTGATTTCCGGGAACCACCAGCCGTGTTCGGCCACCACCAGGCCCGGATCGATACCCTCATTGAGTTTGACTTTCTGTTTGACGCGACCCCGGGGGGATTCAATCCAGATCCAATCGGCCTCTTTGATCCCATGGTTTTTGGCCGTATCCGGATGGAGCTCCACCGTCGGGTCGGGGCGGATCTCCCGCAGCCAGGGGACCTGACGGTTGGCGGAATGGAAAAAGACCGGGGTTCTTAATCCGGCATTGAGGATATAAGGATACTCTTTGGCCAGGTCGGGGCGGGAGACAGGACTTTCCGGAATCTCCGTGAATTTAGGTAAAGGGTCATGGCCCCAGTCTTCCAGAGTGGTGGAATAGAGTTCCACCTTGCGGGTGGGGGTGGAAAATCCTCCTTTACGATATTTGTAATATTCCATCTCTCCTTTGAGCCAGCCCTTTTCCTTGAATTGTTCCCAGTTCAAACCCGTAGGTTCCAAAAGATAATCCAAAGCCTCTTCCACCGAGCCCCACCATTCCTGCCCCATCCGTTTGCCCAGTTCTTGAAATATTTTATGATCCTGCCAGCATTCACCGATCTCTACTACTTTTTGCCTGGCCAGGACATAACCGTGAAACTTCCAGTTTTCGGCCATATGGTTCTGCTCCAGCCAGGTACCGGCCGGCAGGAAGATATGAGCCAATTCAGCCGTTGGGGTGAGGAAGAAATCAGAGACGGCCAAAAAATCAAGTTTCTGCAGGGCGGCATAGATGGTTTTGGCATTGGCCTCGGTAATCACCGGATTGGTGCCGACAAAGATGCCGGCTTTAAGGGGATAAGGTTTGCCGGTCAGCATGGCTTCCCAGGCCGGTTTGGGGGTGATCAGGGCCATTCGGGCCGCCAATTTGTATTGCTCGCCCCCCAGTCTTTTTGCCCTTTGCTGTGGAGAGAGGGCGTCATGGCGGGAAAATTCCGATACCTTACGGACCTTGGGGGGAACGTGAAAGACATTTCCTCCGGGGGCGTCCAGATTACCGCTGGAGGCCATGAGTCCGATAGCCGCCCGGGTGAAATCCGTGCAGTTGATGGTCTGCTCGGTCGGCACCCCCCAATGAATGGCAGCGGGTTTGGTGCGGGCATAGACCCTGGCCGCTTCCCGGATCAGCTCTTCATCCACACCGGTGATCTGTTCTACTTTATAAAGGGGATAGTCCCTGACCCTGTCCACGAAGGCTTCCCATCCGTGAATGTAATGGGTTACGAACGCTTTGTCGTAAAGCTCTTCTTCGATGATGACCTGGTGAAATCCCATGGCCAAAGCCGCGTCGGTACCGGGTCGGAGTTTGAGCCAGAGGTCGGCCTTCCGGGTATAAAAATTTTTACGGGGGTCGATGACGATCAATTTGGCCCCTTTCTTATAAGCCCGCCAGAAACCGGCTCCCTTGTATTCATCCGGATTGGTCCATAAGGGATTGACGGCCCAGAGGACGATGCATTTCGGCTCCCCTTCATAATCGCAGACCGGAAAACGGCCGCAGGTTATCAAAGAAGCCCCGATGCGGGACAAATAACACATATGTCCGGCGGTCAACACATTGGGGGTTCCCAGGAGATTGCCGAAGCGGGAAAAATGACTTTCGTAATCCCGGCCCGTCCCCTGGCCGATGAAAAGGGATTCCGGCCCGTATTCCCGGATAACCTTTTTAAAACTTGCCGCTATCGTATCCAGGGCCTCATCCCAGGTGATCCGCTCCCAACCCCGGGGGGTTTTTTTCAGAGGGTGGAGGATGCGGTCCGGATGGTAGGCGATCTGAGTGATGCCCATGCCCTTGCTGCATAAGGTCCCGAAGCTGATGGGGGAATCCGGATCTCCTTCAATTTTGACCACCCGGTTGTTTTTAACCGTGGCCATTACCCCGCACCCGCCGTGGCAGCTGCGGCAGACGGTCCTTACTTTTCTTATTTCTTCCATGGTGGTTCCCTTTCCGTTGCAGGGGTTAAGGTCGCCGGTGGCTCGGTCTTAAGACTTTTCATTATGATCTATTCACCTTGGTTTTCCTATCAAAAAATACAAATTATGTCAATTTATATAATATCAATTTATGTAATATCAAGGCTCTTACTTCTTGCCATTAAAGGTTTTTTTTGCTATATTACCTTATAATCCCTGCCTGAGTAAAAATTATGGAAGGAGTCGGCAGACCATGGCCGGTTATCGAAGCGATCTTAGTCCAGAGGAAAAGGTCCTGATGGGGGTGATCAGGGCTGCGGAAACTTTTAAAAGGGTCTTTTCCGCGATTTTTAAAAAATATAACCTCTCCTTTCCCCAATACAATATCCTCAGGGTCCTGGACGCCTCGGCCAACGGCCAAAGTCGGATCACCGAAGTCAGCCGTATTATGCTGGTTCCCGGTGCCAATATGACCGGCCTGGCCAAACGTCTGGAAAAGGGGGGATTTATCTTAAGAAAATCCGACGCCCGGGACGAGCGGGCCACCCTTTTGGAAATTACGGCCCAGGGCAAGAAAACCCTCAGAAAAATCGAAATGGAACATGACCGGCGTCTGGAGGGCATGCTGGACGGATTTTCCGCTGAAGAAAAAAAGGCCCTGGTGGATCAGGCCAAACGATTGATCAAAAACAGCCGATCCCTGGCCTGAAGCGCTGCTCTTGTGATGGAGGGGGATAATCAACCGGGGAGAAAAGGAGAGGGTTATTTCAAAAAGGCAGCAGACCGGGATCTGCCTATGATAACGATCAGTTAAGATAACCGGGTGGAAAAGAAAGGGCCTGGAATATTGGAACAAAACGTAACCCTGCGGGAATGGAAATCCGTTCGCGTTACCTGCTTGAAGATCAGGTCATTCTCCCCGGAGGCCCGGAATAGTCCGTTTTTCCATCAGGCCGAAAAAAACAGACATCCCCTTTTCCGTTTTCCCTTTCCGGCCCTTGTTCTCGGTCTGCTTTTTTTCACTTCTTTCCTATGGTTTTCACCGCTCCAGGCCTTGGCCCAAACCCGGCCGGCCCCTTTTTTCTAATGGGCAACGGTCAACTCCATATCCGGAGCGTCAAAACCAAACAAGAAGCCCGGGTTGATCTGCTGCTGCCTGACGGTTCCCTCAATGAGTCCGCTCTGGAAGAAATCGATAAGGTCTTCGGTTTTATCCCCCAAAGGAAAGGGGATCACATTTCTCCCCGTTTACTCTTTATGCTGGACCATTTTTCTGATCTGGTCGCTCCCGAGAAAATAATTTTTCTGACCTCCGGCTACCGCAGCCCGGAATATAATGCCGATCTGAAAAAAGCCGGGGGTATCGTGGCCAAGACCAGCACCCATATCGATGGATTGGCTTTGGATTTCTTTATCGAAGGAATTGAGGGGAAGGCGTTCTGGGAGCTCATCCGGCAAAAAAAATGCTGCGGCGTCGGACATTACGGCGGGAAGGAGATCCATCTGGATGCGGCCCGGCCCCGGTTCTGGGAGGCGGCCACTTCCGGGGTGGATAGCACGGAAAGCGATTACAACCGGCGTATGTACCTTTCCACCGATCTGGATCGATACCTTCCCGGTCGGCCCTTGCGTCTTTCCCTGGCCTCGGTAAGCAACTTCGGGTTCGGCATTCGCCCTCAGGCGGACCTGATCAGCGATCCGGAGGACAACCAAAAGACCAATGAGATCAAACTTCAGACTTTATCCACCGACGACTGCCTGCCCATCCCGGACCGGGAGTCCTCCCGCCAAATCGATCTCACCCTGCCCCAGGCCCTCAAGCCCGGCCGCTACCGCCTGCGTTTGGAGTTCTGTCAGCGCCCTTTCGAACAAATGCCCCTGAGCCTATTATCCAATCCCTTTGAAGTCGTCGGCGGGTTTTGACCGGCAGATGGATCCGTTTTTTATTTTACTTTTTCAATTAACTTGCCGATAATAACAAGGTGAGGTTACAAAAGGCCAAAAGGTTTTGTTTTCAGGCGGAGCGATCGATGTTTGCGATGGTTTTTGTAATAAGATCCTTTTTTTTGTTATGTTTTCCCATTTTTTGCTTTGTTATCCTTTCCCTGTTAATCCCGGCGGGATTCTTACAAGCTCAGGAGGTCCCCTCTATCGTCGATTTAAAAAAGATGACCCTGGAGCAACTTATGGAAATCGAGGTGGCCAGGGTATATGGGGCCTCAAAATTTGAACAGAAGATCACCGAGGCCCCCTCTTCGGTTTCCATCGTGACGGCCAATGAAATAAAAAAATACGGCTGGAGGTCCCTGGCGGAAATTTTGCGCAGTGTCCGGGGCGTATTTGTGACCAACGACCGGAACTACAGTTACCTGGGGGTCAGGGGATTCGGCCGACCGGGGGATTATAATTCCCGCATCCTTTTATTGATCGACGGGCACCGAGTCAATGATAACATTTATGACAGCTTGCTGCTGGGTAACGAGTTTATCCTGGACGTCGACCTGATCGACCGCATCGAATTCACCCGCGGCCCCGGTTCATCCCTATACGGCAGCAACGCTTTTTTCGCCTCCATCCATGTCATTACCAGACCCGGGAAATCCATTAACGGATTGGAGGCCTCTACCGAAGCCGGAAGCCTGAAAACCTATAAAGGCCGACTGACTTATGGCAATAAATTCTTAACCGAGATGGAGATGCTTCTTTCGGGGTCCTTTTATAGCTCAGGGGGCAATGAGCGGCTTTATTTCAGAGAATATGATTCCCCTTCCAGCAACCATGGGCTGGCCGAAAGGGTGGACCGGGAAGGTTTTTGCAACATTTTTTCAACCGTTTCCTTTAAAGATTTCAAATTCCAGGGGGGCTGGAATAAACGGGAAAAAACCATTCCTACGGGTTACTACGGGACAGATTTCAACCATCCGGGCAATCAAACCCTTGACGGACGGGCTTACCTTGATTTGAAATATCAGCGCGGTTTTAAAAACGGAACGGATGTCACCGCCCGTATTTTTTATGATTATTATCAGTATAAAGGAGATTATTTATATTCCGGGGTGGTTAATAAAGATTCCTCATTGGGACAATGGTGGGGGATCGAATCCCGCATAAACAAGACCTTCTTTGAAAAACACAAAGTGATCCTGGGTCTGGAATATACAAACAATCTCCGACAGGATCAAAAAAACTATAATCAGGAACCCTATCGGATGCTGCTCGAGGACAAAAGGAGCAGTTGGAACGGGGCCTTGTATATCCAGGATGAATATTCCATAATAAAGAACCTGATTCTGAATGCCGGGATACGGTACGACTATTTTAAAACCTTTGGAGGGGCCGTCAATCCACGTCTGGCCCTGATTTTTAATCCACTGGAAAAGACCTTTTTTAAACTGCTCTATGGAACAGCCTTTCGGACCCCCAACGTCTTTGAACTTTATTATCATGATCTGGGAAATACGAGCAAACCCAATCCCGATCTAAAAAAAGAAACCATTACCACCTATGAATTAATCTGGGAGCAATATCTTGGCAAGTACCTTCGAGGACACTCCTCTCTATATTATTACAGGATTAATGATCTTATCAGTCAAACCATTGATCCTGAAGACGGCTTGATGGTTTACCAAAATATCGATAAGACCGAAGCCAAGGGGTTGGAACTGGGATTGGAAATCAGGGGGCTGAAAGGCGTTGAAGCCAAGGCAAGCTACGCCTGGCAGGAGGCCATAAACCAGGTCAGCGGAGAGGAACTGACCAACTCCCCCAAGCATCTGGCCCGGGTCGGGCTGAGTATCCCTCTTTTGCAGAAAAAAATCTTTTTCAGTCCCGAATTACGGTATATGGGCCGGCGTAAAACCCTTGGCGGAAATGCCACCGGCGGCTTTTTGACTATGAACGCCACCCTTTTACTGCAAAATCTGATCCCCGGTCTGGAGATATCCGGCGGTGTCTATAACCTCGGGGATCAATCCTATGGAGATCCCGGCGGGGCCGAACATCGTCAGGATATCATCCAACAGGACGGCCGGACTTTTCGTTTGAAAGTGACTTATCGCTTTTAAGGCATGTTTATAAACATCCGAAAATCAATTCTTCTGCTCCTGCTTTTCATAGGGACCCTTGGTTTCGAAATGAACGGATGGCCGGTTTCCGCTCAAGAGACCAAACCGACCCAATATCAGGTCAAGGCCGCTTTTATTTATAACTTTCTTCAATTTATCGATCTACCGCTCCGGCCCAATCAAGGGATGAACCTCACCCTGTTTATTCTGGGGGAAGACCCCTTCGGGAACGCCTTTGACCCTTTTCAAGGGGAAAAAATTCTAGGTCGGAAGTGGAACATCCGGCCGATCCGTTACGGACAGGACTTTAAGGATGGTCATATCCTTTTTATCGCCGCATCGGAAAAAGGCCGAATAAATCAAATAGTCAAACAGGCCCATACTCAAGGGCTGGTGACCATTGGGGATACCGATGGTTTCGGGCAACAAGGGGTGATGATAAACTTATTTCTGGAAAGGAACAGGGTCCGGTTTGAAATCAATATGGATTCGGTGCGGAATAACAGAATTCTGATCAGTTCCCATCTACTCAAGCTGGCCCGGATTATCAGCAAAAACCCCTGAGGCGGCTACTGAACTATAACACCATGTTAAAATTATCAAAAAAATCCATCAAAGGAAAGCTGATCCGAATCGGTCTGCTGACCACAACCGTGGCCCTGGGCTTGGCGTTTTTGGCTCTGCTGGTTAAAGAACTCCTGGACACCCGCAATTCTCTGGTCAAAGATCTCCGAGTCCAGGCCAAGACGATCGGCACCCATTCGGCCTCAGCCTTGATATTTAACGACCCCAAGGCGGCGGCTGAAACTCTTGCCACCTTGCAATCCTGGCCCAATATCCGTTTGGCCGTCATCTATTCCCCGGAGGGAGAGGTTTTCGCCGTCTATCAAAGACCGGGATCGAAACCCGGGGACAGACAACCCTCGCTTAAAGAAGGGGAGGTCAAATTCGGGATCAATACCCTGACCCTGGTGCAACCCGTTTTTTTCAACAATAGGGTTGTCGGAAAAATCGGACTTCAATCCGATTTGGGGAAATTCTATTTCTTGATCATCCGTTATGGCGTAACGGTTGCCATTGTCCTTATCCTGTCCCTGGGGGCAGCCTATTTCCTTTTGTCCCAATTGCACCGCACCATCACCACTCCGTTAAGCAACCTGGTTCGGTTGATGGGGACCATTTCCCGAGAAAAGAATTATGACTTGCGCGCCTCCCTGTTTGAAGAGGATGAACTAAGCGCCCTGGGACAAGGGTTCAACGAAATGCTGGACCAGATCCAACAACGGGACCGGGAGTTGGAAATGCACCGAAAACACCTCGAGGAGGAGGTAGGCAGACGGACCAAGGACCTGGCCATGGCCAATATCCGGTTGGAAAGGGAATTGGATGAAAGACGGCTGGCGGAAAAGGAAAAAAATATCCTGGAGGAACAGCTTCGACAATCGCAAAAAATGGAGGCCATAGGGCGTTTGGCCGGGGGGGTGGCCCATGATTTCAACAACCTGCTGACCATCATCCAGGGCTATTGTGAATTATCGGCCTTAAAAATTGAACAAGGAGAGCCGATCGGGGAAGAAATCGAACAGATCAAGCAGGCCGGAAACCGGGCTTCTGAGCTGACCCGACAACTGTTGGCCTTCAGTCGCCGTCAACTTCTGGAGATGAAGGTGGTGGATCTGAATGAATTACTGGGTAATATGAAAAATATGCTTTCCCGTATCCTGGGGGAGGATATTCAAATCATATTTTCCTTAGGGAAAGATTTGGGTAAAGTAAAAACCGACCCGGGCCAGATTGAACAGGTCATTCTCAATCTGTCGGTCAACGCCAGGGATGCCATGCCTTACGGAGGCAAACTGACTATAGAGACCAAAAACACCTTGCTGGATCAGGCTTATGCCCAAACCCATCCCGGCGTTATCCCCGGTCCCTATGTCAAACTGTCGGTGATTGATACCGGTTCAGGAATGCCGCCTGAGGTTAAAAGCCGCCTGTTTGAACCCTTTTTTACCACCAAAGAGCTGGGGAAAGGAACCGGCTTGGGGCTTTCCACCATATACGGGATCATCAAACAAAGTGGGGGGAACATCTGGGTTCAAAGTGAATTATACAAAGGAACGACCTTCGACCTCTACCTGCCCCGGATAGAGGAATCCCCCGAATCGGAAGAAATGGTGGCCGATCCCCAGACCCGGCTCCAAGGATCGGAAACCATCCTGGTGGTCGAAGATGAAAAAGAAGTGGGTAAAATCATCAAGAAAACCCTTCAGGAGTTGGGCTATCAGGTCTGGCTGACCGAAGGGGGCCGGGAGGCCCTTCGGTTCTTCAAAGACCAGGAAAGCCCTCCCATTCAACTCCTGATTACCGATGTGGTAATGCCCGGCATGAGCGGACGGGAACTCAGGGATCACCTGATAGCGTTACGGCCGGATTTGAAGGTCATCTTTATGTCGGGTTACACCGACGATGCCGTGATCCGGCACGGCATTTCAAAGAAAGAGATGAATTTTATTCAAAAACCTTTTTCCGTCAACATTCTGGCCCGGAAGGTACGCCTGGTCCTGGATGAAACCTGATCAATAGACCTTGACCACCAAAGCCGCTGCCGTGTCCCCGGCGGCGCACCCGGCAAACAGCCCATATCCCCCGCCGACCTTGATCAGCTCCTCTATCAGTTCCACGGTACAACGGGCCCCGGTGGGACCCTGGGGATGCCCGAAAATCAAAGAGCTTCCGTAATTATTGAAGATCGCCTCGGGGATGTTCATTACTTTTCCCATGACAATATCATTGACCGTGAAGGGGTTGTGGGTTTTTACCGCCCGCAGGTCTTTGACCGTGATCCCGGCGTTTTTTAAGGCCATCTCGGCCGCCGGGGAAACGGCAGCGGCCATGTGGGCCTTTTCCGCCCGGGCCCGGCCGTAACTGATCAACTGGATGGACAGGGACTGGTCCTGACTCAACTCCTTGGCCTTTTCCCGGAAGGTGACGATCAGGCCGGCGTTTCCGTCAGCCGGATGGGTTTGGGCCCCGAAGGTGATGCAGCCGCCGGGCAGGACCGGTTTGAGCGGGGCCAATCCCTCAGGGGTGCAAGGGGAGATGCCTTCATCCCCTTCGATGACCAGGGTTTTCTTTTTGGAAATCCGGGTTTCCACCGGAATCATATATTCCTTTTGAAAGGCCCGGTCATCGGCCAGGGACATTAAATACTGCTCATAACGACGGATGGCCATGGCGTCCGATTCTTCCTTGCTGACCCCCCCGAACTTCAAGGCCACGTTTTCCGAGGTCCGGATCATAGCCTGACCGGCGTAGGGGTCGCGGTTGAAATTGTCCATGTTCCAGTTTTCGCTGATCACTTCTCCTCCCGGGCCGTTGGGATTGGGCCAGACGGTGTGAGGCCCGTTGGAACAGCGATCCATGGTGGCCACCAACACATTCTGATAATGGCCGGATTCGATCCATAATCCTCCGGTGTAAATGGCCGTGGCGCTGGTAGCGCAGGCCTGGCTAATGGTTGGGCCGGCGATGTGGTCATTACCCAACAGTCCGCAGAACCAGGGATTGGAATAAAACCAGGCCGGCTGGCCGATGGTCATGCCCAGGACACAACCGTCGAAAATATCCGGTGACCACCCCCGCAGTTCCAAGAACTTCCTGGCGGTCTGGGCGCCCAACTCGATGGCATGGATGTTTTGAAAGGACATCTGCCAGCGGGAAAAAGGTGAAGACCAATATCCTTTGTGAGGAATAAAAACATTCTTGAACATGCGGGCCTCCTTGGGATTGAAGTTATTTTATTAAGTGGTACCAGGAAAGATAACCGGCCGTCCAATAAAATATAAGCCGGTGTATTTTCTGTCAAGAAAATTACTTCTCAGGCCGGAATTTCCCCCAGGGGAAAGGCAACAATAAAAGTGGTCCCTTCCTTGACTTCGCTGCGCACCTCGATCGTCCCTTCGAATTCTTTGACGATCCCATAAACCGTGGACAGCCCCAAACCGGTGCCTTTTCCGACCTCCTTGGTGGTAAAAAAGGGTTCAAAAATCCTTTCCCGGTTTTCCGGTGGGATCCCCTGGCCGGTATCGGAGACCTCCAAGACCACTTTCCGATTTGGTTTGTCCCGGTAGGTGCGCAAGGTCAGGGTCCCCTTTCCATCCATGGCGTCTACGGCATTGATGATCAGATTGACCATGACCTGATTCAGCCGGTTGAAATCAGCGGAAATCAGAGGCAGGTCCGGGTCGATATCCATAACTACCCGAATTCCCGGTTGGACAATGGGACCTGAAAACAGAGGGCTTCGGACCAGGGATTGCTTGCTTAACAGATCGACGGTTTCCTGAATGGATTGATTGATACTGCAGGGGACCCGCTGGTAATTGGATTTGCGGCTGAATTCCAAAAGATCTTTGACGATTTCCTTGCAGCGCAGGGTCTGCTCGATGATCTCCTTCAGGTCTTTTTGCTTGGGGTCTTCGGCGGGAATGTCTTCCAACAGTAAATTGGCATAAATCAAAATCCCTCCCAGAGGGCTGTTCAATTCATGGGCCACCTTGGCCGAAATTTCCCCCATGGAAGCCAGCTTGCTGGCCTGAACGAGCTGGTCGTTCAGTTCCCGGTTTTTTTGATCCCGCCGACGGATCATGCGGATGATGAAATAGGTGATCGTGACGGTTAAAAGGATGATGCCCACACTACTCAAATGAAGGAAAATCAAAGTGGCCCAATTGGCCCGATTGATGTCTTTAAAGGCTTCGTTATATTCCTGTTTGACCACTAAAATCCAGCGGGGATTTTTCAGCCAGGCATAGGCCAGAACCAGGCGGGGAAGATTCCGGCCCGATTCCTCTTTGGCGCCCTCGATCACTTGCGCTTCACTGGATTTTTTAAAAGAATCCAAAGGGTAAGGCGCTCTTTTCATAATATCCCCATTGAAGCGGGGGCGGGTTTGAAAAAGCCCGGCGCTGTTCAACAGAAAGGCCTCTCCGGTTTGTCCGATACGAACGCTTTCAACCAGGGAACGGAAATAGTCGGTATCCACGCTGGCCCGCAGTATCCAGCGCCGCCCCCCGCTATTCCCCGTTACGGCTATGATGAAATGGGGTGAATTCCGAAAGCCGAGGAACATATCGCTGATAAAAACTCCTTGTTGCATCACAGCCCGGAACCAGCCGCTTTGGGAGTAGTCCTTGTCCATCAATGAGTAAGGACCCACATAGGATTGATGACGGCCCTGGTCGGTGATCACTCCCAGGTCAACGAAATACCTTCCCCCCCGATTCAGGGCTTCGAATATACGCCCAAGATTTTGCCGTCCTTCCAATTGTTCCGGTGCATGGGTATAAACCACCATCTCCAGGTCGGAAATCCTTTCCTTTAAAAAGAGATCCACAATCTTGCGATGATCTTCGATCTGGTTTTGGAAGTATTGTTTTAATCGGTTATGGGACCAGTTGGAAAAATAGTAGTAAATCCCCCAGCCGACCAGAAGATGAGGAGCCAGAGAAGTAAGAAAAATCAAAGCAATAAAATTCCGATACAATCGGCCGTAGCCTCCTTGCTTTGGAGATTGCTTTTTCATGCCTCTATCCTTTTCCAGCTACCGGCAGCGCCATTTTCCTTCCTTTATTTTTCTATTATCTTTTTCTTCAAAAAGCAACTGCTTTACCCAAGACCATCTTCTTTCTCCCTATCTCGGAAAAGACCGGGCCTTACCTGCGCAGGCCTCTTATTCTTCTTTCTCCTTGATCTCTATTTCGGGCTTAAGATATAATCAATTCAATTTGTGACCAATGGCGGCCGTCGTAAGGCCGGTCAAAGGAAAAGGGACGGTCGATCCTACCCGTTCTCGTCCGGGAAAATCCTTTCCGGATGGAAACCACCTGAACTCCAAAAAAGAGCGAAACCGATGCCCCTGGCCTTTCATGACTGGAAGATACGGAAAAAGCTGATTATCTCCAGTTTGTTTTTAGTCCTGATCCCCCTTCTGGTGGTCATTTATTTCGGGTTGGGCCGCTTTCACGAATCTTTGAAAAAGGCCTCTGAAGCCGATCTGGAACATTTGGTGGACAACCTCTATGCCCTCTGTAAGGCTCAAGAGGAGCGGCTGCCGGCTGAGCAGTGGTCAACAGCGGACAAAGACCGGGTCTTCCGGGTCTTGAAAGAGACCATCAGCCGGATCAAGGTGGGGGAGACCGGTTATGCCTACACCATAGACAGCCGGGGGGTCTTACGCATTCATCCGGCCAAAGAGGGTGAAAACATCCTGGATTCCACCGATACTTCCGGCTTTCAGTACATCCGGGCCATGATCAAAGCAGCCCGGTCCTTGGGGGACGGCAAGATCGGGACCATCCGATATCCCTGGATGAACCCCGAATTAGGGGAAACCCAGGCCCGCCAGAAGATCTCCAAGTTCATCTATTTTCAACCCTGGGACTGGATCATTTCTGCTGGGGCTTACGAGGAGGAAATTTTCCGTTCCTTGTATGATTCGGAAAAATATATTTATCTTTTGCTATTTTTAAGCATCAGCCTGGCCGTAGGTCTGACCGTCGTATTATCCAACTTCTTGACCAGACCGATTCTCAACCTTACCCGTGTTACCGCCCGTATGTCGGCCGGAGACCTTTCCCATAGAGCTGAAATACTGGGCAGGGATGAAATCGGCTTGCTGGGAGAGTCCTTCAATGTTATGGCCTCCAAAATTCAGGACTACACCACCAATCTGGAAAATCTGGTGGAGGTGAGGACGAGCGATCTGAAGGAATCCAGGGAAAAGTACCGGGCCCTTTCCCTGTTCCTGACCAGCATCCTGGAGAGCACCAGCCAATACGCCATCATGGCCACCGATGTCCGCGGGCTTATCACCGAATTCAATAAGGGGGCGGAAAGACTTTTCGGCTGGGAAAAGGATGAGGTAGTCGGAAAACAACATATCGACCTCACCTATTATCGACCGATGGCCGGGCCGGATCTGGTTAAAGACTTTCAGCAGCGGATCCGGACCGAGGGTCTGGGCGACCAGGAAATGGAGCGGGTGCGGAAAAACGGGTCCCGCTTCCCGGCCCATTCCTCCCTGACCGTCATTTCCGGGTCTTCAGGGGAAATCGAAGGTTTTGTGGAGATCGTCCGTAATATCGCCGTTAGAAAATCCCTGGAAAAAGAATTGCGGGAGACCAAGGAATTTCTGGAAAACATCATGGAAAGTTCGGTGGA
This sequence comes from Thermodesulfobacteriota bacterium, assembly GCA_040755035.1. Classification (GTDB taxonomy): domain Bacteria; phylum Desulfobacterota; class RBG-13-43-22; order RBG-13-43-22; family RBG-13-43-22; genus RBG-13-43-22. The sequence goes on along the minus strand of JBFMBU010000030.1, from coordinate 66,815 downwards.
CGGAATCGTCACCACCGATCTCAAAGGCAAAATCATCTATATGAACCGGGCCATGGAGGAGATGCTGGAATACCCTAAAACCGAACTGCTGGGGCAGCATATCTCCAGGATTTACGTCCGGGGGATCCAGGAAGCCTGGGACATCATGAATCTCCTCGGGGCCGATGAAAGCATTGAGCATTATGAAATGGAAGTCAAAAGTAAAGGCGGCGAGGTCCTGACCATTTTAACCTCCGCTTCCCTTTTACGTGACGAAGACGGAAAAGTCATCGGCACCTCCGGCATATTCAAAAATATTACCGACCAGAAACGGTTGGAAGCCAAATTGAAAGAGGCCCAGTTTTACTTAGTCGAGGCCTCCAAGATGCGGGCCCTGGGAGAACTGGTGGCCGGTGTGGCTCATGAATTAAATAATCCGCTCATGGCTTCTCAGACCATCTTTCATGTGATTATGAACCATCTGCATGAAGAGTGCCCTAATAGGGAACGTTTGGAAATTATCGGCCGCTGTAACGAGCGCATCGAAAAGATCGTCAACCACCTGCGGGAGTTTTCCCGACAAACGGAATCTGATTTCCAGGAAATAGATATCAACCTGCCTATCGAAAATGCCCTGATGCTCACCGGTCAGCAACTCTTGAACCACAATGTCATGGTTACCCGGAAATTAGCGGCCGGTTTGCCTAAGATCAAAGGGGACACCGGACAGCTGGAACAGGTGTTTCTGAACCTGATTTCCAATGCCAGGGATGCCATGGAAAATGTAAAAGGCGCCAAGGAAATAACCATAGAAACCTATTTAAGTGTTGAGGAAGAACCGCCCATGGTGGTGGCCTCGGTTAAGGACACCGGGGAAGGCATTCCGGAGGTGATCCTGAGCAAGGTCCTTGAACCTTTTTTCAGCACCAAACCGGTGGGGAAAGGTACCGGTCTGGGTCTTTCCCTTTGCTTCGGGATCGTGGAAGCCCACGGGGGCCGGTTAAAAATAAAAAGCCAGGTCGGGAGTGGAACCGAGGTAAAAGTCCTGCTTCCGCTAATCCAAAAACATCAGCGGACTTGATCAATCCCGGGTTTTCACCTTGAAGGAGTCAGGAAATGGTAAAACGTATCCTTATAGTCGATGATGATGAATTGGTCCTCATGGCCCTGAAGGAACTGCTCAAATCCCAGAATTTTGAAGTCAGTACCTTTTCCCGGGGGTCCGAGGCCCTGAAGAAACTGGATCAAGAACGGTTTGATTTGATGATCCTCGATATCGTCATGCCGGAAATGGACGGCTTCGAACTTTGTTCCAAAATCCGAGAAAAGTCCATTTGCCGGGACACGCCGATTATCTTTTTATCGGCTAAGAATCAAGAGGAAGATCAGAAACACGGACTGGAGGTGGGGGCCACGCTTTTTTTATCCAAACCGATTTCTCCCCAGAGGCTTTTGGCCCTCATCGGGGACGTATTGGGATAATCCTTTGCCCTTAACGGAAAGAAGGTCGCCCGTTTTACGTTTTTGGATTGCGAGATACGAGACACGAGGAACGAGATACGGGCTAAGGAGATACCTTCTCCAACAATAATTCAAAATCCCAGAACCTGACACCGCAATAAAGACCGGGGGGCTAAAATGAAAAGAAACAGAAACCGGACCAAGGGGCAGGAATGAAAACGATTTTTGTTTATTCCGGTGACATGGGGCATTTTGATTTCGGATACGATCACCCCTATAAGCCGGAACGGGCCATCAAGACCTATGATCTGTGCAACCGTTACGGGGTCATGAACCATCCCTGGATGACCATCCTCGACCCCCAACCCTTGGATACGGGTTTGCTTACCCTTTTCCACACACCGGCCTTGATTCAGGCCGTGGAGAAAGCCGGAAGGGGTGAATTTGAAATTGAGATGATGGAATTCGGCCTGGGCACCAAGGACAATCCCATCCTCCCCGGGATTTTTGACTGGTCCTTGCAGGCTGCCGGAGGGACCCATGAGGCCCTCAGACGCATTCTGGAGGGGGAGGCCGATTCGGCCTTTAACCCATTCGGCGGTTTCCATCATGCCATGCCCAACCATGTTGAAGGGTTCTGCTATTTGAACGATATCGCGATTTCCCTACTTGACCTCCTGCAAAAAAAACCGGATCTGAAAATCGCTTATATCGACTGCGACGCCCACCATGGGAACGGGGTGCAGGAGGCCTTCTACGAAGATCCCAGGGTCTTGGTCATTTCCCTGCATGAAACCGGAAAGACCCTTTATCCCTGGTCCGGTTGGGAAACGGAAATCGGCGCCGGAGAAGGAAAGGGCTATACGGTCAACATCCCTTTGGAGCCCGGCACTGATGACGAGGTTTACGCCTTGGCCTTTGAGGGCGTTGTCCCGCCTTTGGTCCGGGCCTTTGCCCCGGACCTCATTGTAGCCGAGCTGGGGGCCGATACCTTGATATCCGATCCCCTCACCCATCTGAAATTGACCAACAACGGCTATCAGCAGACCGTAAGAAGCATTCGTGAGCTCTGCCCCCGGGTGATCGGATTAGGTGGAGGAGGATATGATCTTTATCGGACGGCACGCTGCTGGACCTTGGCCTGGGCCATCCTCAACGAAGTCGTGCCTGTAGACGAGTTTGCCGGTTTGGTGGGGGGGATGATGTTCGGGCCGGAAATGGAGGTGGGCAGTCTTTACGACTACCCATTTTTAAGCGAGGGGGAGGTTAAGGAAAAGACCTTGCAGGAGGCCCGCCGGGTGGTGGGCTATATTAAGGAGGTGGTCTTCCCTTTACATAAATTATAGGAGTTCAGAGTTCAGACGGTTTACTCCGAACCCTGAATTCCCTGCTCCGAGCCGGTTTATTTAACCGGTTTCTTCAAAAGCCGGCAGAGAATAACAGCCACGATCAAAATAGTCGCCGAGATATAGAAAGATAAGTTGTAGGACCCGGTGCTGTCTTTAATGAAGCCGGCGATCAGAGGCATCAGGAATCCCAGGCCCCACCCCAGAAAGACCAGTCCGTAATTGACCCCCAGATTTTTCGATCCGAAAAAATCAGCCGTAAAAGCGGGCATAATGGAGAGTCCTCCTCCGTATTGCCAATAAGCCACGCCGGTGGCCAGGAATAAGAGGGGGATACTTTCCATATGAATGATAAAAGGGGTGGCCAGTAAAAAAACCGCTGAAACAAGCAGGTTGACTGTATAGGCATTGCCCCGGCCGATTTTGTCCGAATAGAGCCCCGATCCCACCCGTCCCATGGCGTTGATCAGCCCTCCATAAGCGGCGATGATCCAGGCGTTCTGGGCAAAAAATTCCAGTTTCCCGGCTGTCTTGGCCAGGATGGGGGCGGCATTGGCGATAACCAAGAGTCCGGATTGGGCGCTGCCGATAAACATCAGGACCAGGGCGTAATATTGCCATTTGGCCATCATTTCTGTAGGGGCGTAATCCTCTGACTGGGCGGCCATACTTTGTTTGGTCGTCTTTCCCGGGGGAGGTCCGACCGGTACATAACCGGCCGGCGGCTGGGATAAAAGCTGACTGGCAATGACGACCACGATGGCGAAGATGATCCCCAAACCAATGAAACTGCCGGAGATGCCGTATTTTTCAATTAAGTACTGGGCCAGAGGGGCGATATAAATGGCCGCACCCCCATAACCTCCGACGACGATTCCGGAGATCAAACCCCGCCGGTGTGATCCAAACCATTTAAGGGCTGCCGGGGTCGGGGCCGCGTAACCCAAACCCATACCGATCCCTCCCAGAATACCGAATCCGAGGATCAGTCCCAAATAACTCTTCATCAAACCGGCGATGATGCAACCCAGCGCCAGTGAAAGGCCGCCCAGGGTGGCCCCGATTTTGGGACCGTAGCGGTCCTGCAACCGGCCCCCGGGAATCATGAATACGGCAAAAATAAGTCCGCAAAGGAAATAGGCTACCGTACCCTGGGTATCGGTCAGATAGGCCCAACCGGCATTGATGCCGGTCATGACCTCTCCGGCATCGGCCTTGGTTTTATCGACCAGGGCCTTTTTCCAAACGCTCCAGGCGTAGAGCATCCCTAAGCAAAGATTGATCGCCGTCCCGGCAAAGACCACCAACCAGGCCTTTCCCGGTTCTTTTTCTGGGTGTGCCGCCATTGTATTTTTTCCTTATAGTTTCCATCCGGAAATTATTTTAATTCCGGATGGAAACTCACTGGGTTTGGTAAATAATTCCTGCTTCCGAATCCATAGATAGTTGTTTATAGTCTTCCTTTGACGATTTCTTCCACAACCGACGGATCGGCCAGAGTGGTGGTATCCCCTAAGGCGCTGATTTCACCGGAGGCCACTTTTCTAAGGATCCGGCGCATGATCTTGCCCGACCTCGTCTTCGGTAAACCGGGAACGAATTGCAGTTTACCCGGTGAAGCGATGGGGCCGATCTCCTTCCGGACATGAGCCACCAGTTCCTTTTTCAATTCCTCACTCCCTTCATAACCCACTTTAAGGATGACATAAGCGTAGAGGTCTTCCCCTTTGATGTCATGGGGGAAACCGACCACTGCCGCTTCGGCCACATGGGGATGAGAAACCAGGGCGCTTTCCACCTCAGCGGTTCCGATCCGGTGTCCGGATACATTGACCACATCATCGATTCGGCCCATGAGCCAGAAATAGCCGTCCTCATCCTTCCGGGCGCCGTCACCGGAGAAATAAAACCCGGGTTGCTGGACAAAATAGGTATTAAAAAATCGCTCCGGTTCTCCATAAACCGTCCGCATCAATCCGGGCCAGGATCTTCGGATACAGAGCTCGCCTCCCTCATTGACTCCGGCCTCCTTCGCCGGCTCGTCGGCGGATCCTCTTCCTTTCAAAACCACCGGATCCACACCGAAAAAGGGCAGGGTTGCCGAACCGGGTTTGGTCGGCCAGGCCCCGGGCAGGGGGGTGAGTAAAATCCCGCCGGTTTCGGTTTGCCACCAGGTATCCACTATGGGGCATCTTTCCTTGCCGATCACCTTGTGATACCACATCCAGGCCTCGGGGTTGATGGGTTCCCCGACCGTGCCTAATAGACGGAGAGAAGAAAGGTCTCTGCCAATGGGCCATTTATCCCCTTCCCGCATGATGGCCCGGATGGCCGTGGGAGCGGTGTAGAAGATGTTGACTTTGAATTTTTCCACTACCTGCCAGAACCGGTCCGGCTGGGGATAGGTGGGAACGCTTTCAAAGACAACGGAGGTAGCGCCGTTGGCCAGAGGACCATAAACGATATAGGAGTGGCCGGTCACCCAGCCGATATCGGCCGTACACCAATAAATATCTTGGTCTTTATAGTCAAAAACATACTTAAAAGTCAGATAGGTATAAACCATATAACCGCCGATGGTATGAAGGACCCCTTTGGGTTTTCCGGTTGAACCGGAGGTATAGAGGATAAAGAGGGGATCTTCCGCGTCCATGGGTTCGGCGGGACAGGTATCACTGATATCGGAGGCATTCATTTCCTCCTCCCACCACAGGTCTCGGCCGGTGTTCATGGAAACGTCAAAATCCTCAAGCCGTTTGACGATAAAGACCGTCTCCACCGTATGTCCCTGTTTGGCGCAATACCCGACAGCGGCATCGGCATTGACCTTGGAGCCGACTTTCCGCCCGGCCCGCCAATAGCCGTTGGCCGTGATCAGGACCTTGGCCCCGGCGTCAAGGATACGGTCTCTTAAAGCCTCGGCTGAAAATCCGCCGAAGACGATGGTATGAACGGCACCGATGCGGGCGCAGGCCATCATGGCTATGGGTAGCTCGGCGATCATGGGCAGGTAGATGGCCACCCGGTCCCCTTTTTTTACGCCGCGCTTTTTCAGGACATTGGCAAACCTCGATACCTCCCTCAACAAATCCTTGTAAGAGATCTTTTTAACATCCTCTTCCGGTTCCCCCTGGAAGAGGATGGCGGTCTTATCCCCCCGACCCTTTTCAATCTGGTAGTCGAGGCAGTTATAAGTAATATTGGTCTTGCCGCCGATAAACCATTGCAACTTGGCGTTTTTAAAATCTTCTTCATTCACCTTGTCCCATTTTTTAAACCAGAAAAGCTCTGAGGCCACATTACCCCAGAATTTTTCGGGATTTTGGACCGATTCCTTCCACATGACTTCATAAGCTTCTCGGCTTTTGATGTGGGCCTGTTCCACGAATTCTTTGGAAGGGGGGAATTTCCTGGTTTCTTCCATCATTGAAGTGATTTCTGGCATAATGTCCTCCTGGGTATATTTTTATCGTTTTTCTCTCTCGGTAACTTACGTATAGAATTTTTTCTAAAAACGGAATTTACCCGGACCGTATGAAGTATTTTCGGAATTCCGTTTTTGGTCCGGCTGGTCCGGGATGGTCTTTTCTCAAATAGTATCATCATCCGATTACAAATGGGATTAAAAATGAATGGGTTACAGTTTATTTTTGCAAAGATTATACCAGACCGACTTGCTCGGATAAAAATAGTAAAATCAGGTGAGTCACTTTCTGTTTTTTTTCTTAACCCTGTGATTTGGGAGGAAAAGAAGTGCCTTTCTTCTTCACCTTCTTCGCTCTTTATTGATCATTTAAAAGGCAAATTTATCTCCGGGGATATGCCAATTTTTTTTACAGTGTGTAAATCCTGGATAAATGAACCAAGTGTTATTATTCACAAACTTTCCTTTGAAAAAGAATTGACGAGGCCATGCAGGTATAATAGTTGTATCCGTAAAGAGCGGCAAAAAACGGACCGACTCATTTTCATTCGGAAAGATCTTTTCCGGATGGAAACGGACTACTTTTATGTTGCAAAAAAAAATTTTTTAACACAAAATAAATTTATACCTTCTCATGGAATTCCTCTGGCCCGAGATAGCGTTTTCTCCCTTGAATCCGATCGGTGACGGGAGATGGGCTCGGCCTGAATAGTTTTCATCAATAAGGAGGAATGGTTATGTGGAAAAAAACGCTGTGGGTTATTGTCGGATTTGGGCTTTTGGCCGCTTCAGTGGTAACGGCCCAAGAGACTCCCTTTGAATTCGACGCTCGGTATTGGTTCACCACCTTATCCGCTGAAACCAAGTTTACCCAAAACAACCAGGGGACGGATATCAATCTGAAATCCGATTTAGGTGTGGGGGATAAAAATTTTCCCTACGGTCGTTTCACTTTCTCTTTCAATCCTTCAAACCGCCTGGCTTTCACCTATACCCCGGTCAGTTATGGGGGAGACTCCCGCTTAAGAAGGAAGGTGGAATTCGGCGGGGAAACCTATGAAGCGAATATCCGGGTGGTCTCAGACCTGAAGATGCATTATATGCGCTTGGGCTGGGCCTACCAGTTCATCAATCTGGAGGGGGGCAAATTCAAAGCCGGCACCCTGGTGGAACTTAAAGGCGTTCAGGGAGAGGTTTCACTGGCGGCCCCGGACCTGGCCACTCCCATTGATAAGGGAGGGAGCTTTTATGCGGTGCTGCCCACCCTGGGCCTGGCCCTGGATGTCAACCCCTTTCCCTACCTGAATATTTTTGCCGAGGTCTCCGGACTGCCGGCCGGAAAGTATGGAACCATGTGGGAGGCCGAGGCCGGAGTTAAGGTGATTCCCTTTAAAAATTTCAGTATAAGCGGGGGGTATAGATTGGTGGATATTGAGGCCCGCAATGATCCGGATTACGCCAAGGTCAAGGTCGGAGGACCGTATTTGGGTTTGTCGCTTCGTTTTTAATTCTGTAACAGCCGCAGGACAAAGGCCGGGGTTAAAGGGGTTTGGATTCCATCCGCCTTTAACGGTTGCTTGCCCTTTTTGTCATTATCCTTTCTATTTTCCGATCTCAACCGCAACTGAACGCTTTAACGTTAACGAATTCGCAACCCATTGAGAAGTCGAGGAGGTGTATATGCCTTGGATAAAAAATATCGCGGTTATTTTTTTTATTTTTCTTCTCCTTCCCGTCCCACTCCCGGCCCAGGAGAAAAAAATCACCACCCAGGAAGATCAGGTGGCTTTGGAGTTGACCGTCTACAACAGCCATCTGGGGTTGGTCAAGGACCAGAGGCAGGTTCGCCTGGATAAAGGGGTGCAGGAACTTAAGTTTATGGATGTAGCCGCACAGATTATCCCCTCCAGCGTCACCATCCGATCCCTTCAAGATACGGGGGCCTTTTCCGTCCTGGAACAGAATTATGAATACGATCTCTTGAATCCCAGGAAACTGCTGGATAAATATGTGGGCAAGGAAGTCAAACTTTTCACCAAGAACTACTATACCGAACGGGAGGAAATGGTCTCCGCCGTCCTGCTGGCCAACAATGACAACCAGCCGGTCTTTCAGATCGGAAAGGACATCACCTTCAATCATCCGGGGAGAATCCTTTTTCCTGAAATCCCTCCCGATCTCATCTCCAAACCAACCCTGGTCTGGCTTTTAAATAATGGAATGACCCAATCCCAGAAAATCGAAGCCCTTTACCTGACTAAGGGCATTAACTGGAAGTCGGATTATATTTTAGTATTGAATGCTCAGGATACTATGGCCGATCTTTCCGGTTGGGTGACCATAGATAATAAAAGCGGAGCTGCCTACCGGAATGCCGGATTAAAGCTGGTGGCTGGAGACATTCATCAGGTGCAGGAAGATTTAGTAAAAACCCGAAAGGCCATGGTCATGGCCAAAGAGGCGGCTGCCCCGCCGTTCAAAGAAGACTCTTTTTTCGAGTATCATATCTACACCCTGGAGAGGAAAACAACCCTTAAGGAAAACCAGACCAAGCAGATCAGCCTCTTGAACGTGGACCGGGTTCCGGTAACCAAAGAATTCACCTATTACGGTTCCCAGTATTATTACCGAAACCGACAGGGGGAGGTGCTATCCAATCAAAAAGTCGGGGTCCATATCCAATTAATCAATGCCAAGGAAAACCGTTTGGGAATGCCTTTGCCCAAGGGCACGGTCAGGGCCTATAAAAGGGACGCTGAGGGCAGTCTGCAGTTTATTGGAGAAGATACTATCGATCACACCCCCAAGGATGAAAAGGTGCGCTTGAAGTTAGGGGAGGCCTTCGACCTCAAGGCGGAAAGAAAACAAACCCATTGGGAAAAACTGGCCTCAGATACTTATGAGTCCGCTTATGAAATTTCTATCCGAAATCACAAGAAAGAAGATGTGGTGGTCCGGATTATCGAACCGTTGCCCGGGGACTGGAAGGTCCTGGAGCAATCCCTTCCTTATAAAAAGCAGGATGCGGCGACCATTGCCTTTGACCTTCCGGTCCCCAAAGACAAAGAAAGCAAACTCCGCTATCGGGTGAGAATAAGGTTTTAAAAAGACCTGAAAGATTTCCCTTTTTTTGACCAGTATTTCAGACTGATCAACGGCACCATGTTGCCTGCTGCCGGTTACGGGTTGCCTGTTAAAAAGAGCAACATAGAATAATACCCCCGCAACACATCGCTCACTCCTGTCAAGGGCAAACCTGCTTACCGCTGATTCAGGATGGTTTTCTCAGTCCCGTTTCAACCTTTCCAGCTTCATGGTTACCAGGTTATAGGAATCCGGGCACTGGGCCGTAATCGTGTCGCCCTGCCACCAGGGCAAGGTGCCGCCGAACTGGAAGGTGGAAAGATTGGGGAAAAGGTCATGGTAAAAATAGCCGCACAAGCCGGCGGGATTATGACAACTGATCTCAAAGGTGTCCCCCACCTGATGCCCGGCGCTGCATTTGCCTTTTACTCCGGTGATGGTTGCCACCACTTTTTGTCCGATTTCTGGATCGTTGGCCATGGTCTGTTTTCTCCTTTTAGATAGATATGATAATAAACCAATTGTAGATACTATTGCGGCCACTGTCAATTAGCTTAGTCTTCATCTCATAATCCCCGCTGCCATTCCGGACGCAGGCCCACCCCGCCCTGTATGGCTTTTTCGATCAGATGTAAGGCCGCCTCTTGGCCTTCGGGATATTTTATTTTCAAGGGCAGGTAGTTGGAGGCGTGGTTGGAATAAAAATATCCCCGGGTAAGCCGGGTGGCGGCCACCATTTCCCCCAGTTCGGTCAGGATCTCGGGAACGGTCAGGGGCTTGAATTGGCCTTCGGTCAGTTGTTTGCCCAGGGGGGTGTTGGGCAGAACCATGACCGTCAGGGCCCCGACGAAATCCGGATCCATTTCGCTGAGCAAAGATCCCGTGGCCAAGGCGTGTTCCCGCGTTAGTTCCTGGCCGCCGATTCCCAATAAAACAGTAACCGATAGTTTGATCCCCGCTTTTTTTAACCGTTTACCCTGAAGGATCAGGTTTTCTCTGGAGGTTCCCTTGTTGATTTTTTTAAGCAGTTCGGGATGGCCGGTTTCCACTCCCAGGTAAGCAATCCCCAAGCCGAGGGACTTGAGGGTTTTTAAATCTTCATCGCTTTTCATACCAATGCTTTTGGCATTGGCGTAAAGTCCCACCCTTTTCACCCAGGGAAGGTGTTCTCTAATCCTTTCCAAAATCCAGACCAGCCGTTTTTGGGGGATGATCAGGGCATCCCCATCCATCAGAAAGACCTTGTCCTGCCTCCGGCAATATTGGGAGGCAAAAAGGATGTCCTTTAAAATTCTTTCATTCGTTTTTATACGGAAGCGTTTGTCCTTATACGTGGCGCAAAAGGAACACTTGTTATGGGAGCAGCCCACCGTAACCTGGAGCAGGATGCTATAGGCCTCGCTGGGAGGCCGGATGACCATCCCCTCATATTCCATTTCATCTTCGATCTCAACCATCGTCTACGATTAACCCTTCTAAAGATGGTTTCGTAGAAAGTCGGAAAATCCTTTTTTGTCATTTCGACCGGTCGGTTTCTTAGTTCGACCAAGTCGAACGGCCCGACCGACTTGCCGATCTCCTGTTAAGGTCGATGAAATCGACCGAAAAGATTTCTCGTCGGTTCCCTTTTCGAAATGACAGCATTCGACTTTTTGTGAGCCCATCTTTTGAAACAATTATTATGCTGCCCCCCTTAGGGAAAAAATCAGGCCAGCCCCAGCAGGTTAAGGAATTCTTCCCAATTGGAGACCCTGAGCAATTCCCGGGAAAAGGTTTGCTCTGAAGGGACGCTGTAAGGAGGAAAAACCGGCAGGTGATGGTCCTGTACATAGGTCATCCATACCGGCCGCAATCCGGCCTGGACCGCTCCGGTGACATCAGGGTCCAGGCTATCGCCGACATAGAGTATATGCTTCCTTTCTAAACTCAAGTCCTGGACCAACTTTTCGAAAACCAGGGGGTGGGGTTTTCTAAAGCCCAAGGCCCCGGACACCAGGACCGTGTCAAAAAAAGGGGTCAGGCCAAATTTGTTCAGAAGTCCTTCTACTGCCGGGGCATGGGTGAAATTAGACAAAAGCCCGAGGCGAAACTTCCCCTTCAGCAGGGCAAGCATTTCCAGGGTTTGAGGGATCAGACGGCAATAATCCAAAAAAGTGGAAAAATAGGCCTCCACCGCTTTGGCAACCGCTGTGTCTTCAGGTCCCAGGTCCCGGCCTAAGGTCCTCAAGGCAGCGCTTATCCAAAAACGGTTGTGGGTCTCTTTGCCTTCCGCCTTACTTTCCGCCACAAACCTCATGGCCGCTTCGCGGTAGGCCTTTTGAAAGGGTTCCATTTCTAAGCCTATCCCGCTTGCCCGGAGACTGCCGATCATGCGGTGCATGGCTTCACCTAAAGCTGCGGGGTCGGCGGTAATCAGGGTGTTGAATAAATCAAAACCAATGCCTTGTATGGGATCCATGGTTTTCTTACTATACGATTAGCCCTCAAAAAGCAAGTCCTGGAGTAGAAATGGGAAAGAAAATCCCGCTTTCTCCTTGACATATCTCTATGTTATGATAAGTGAAGAGAGGAAACATTCTATCGGAGGTCCTATGGATTACAAAGACACCCTGAATCTGCCTAAAACCGCCTTCCCCATGAAAGCCAACCTGGCCCAGAAGGAACCGGAATGGTTGAAGCACTGGGAAGAGATTGGATTATATCAAAAAATACGGAGCGCTTCAGCCGGGCGAAAAAAATTCATCCTTCATGACGGTCCTCCTTACGCCAACGGAAATATTCATATCGGCCATGCCCTTAATAAGACCTTAAAAGATATTATTATCAAATCCAAACAGATGTCCGGGTTTGATGCCCCTTATGTCCCGGGTTGGGATTGTCACGGGCTGCCGATAGAACATCAGGTAGACAAGGAATTAGGGCCTAAGAGGAAGACCCTTTCCCAGACCGAAATCAGGCAGCGCTGCCGGGCTTATGCTGAGAAATTCATTGATATCCAGCGTAACGAGTTTAAACGACTGGGGGTTTTGGGGGAGTGGGACAATCCTTATCTGACCATGGATAATGCTTATGAGGCGATCATTATCCGTGAGTTCGGACGCTTTGCTCTGCAGGGAAGCGTCTATAAAAGTAAAAAACCCATTTACTGGTGCGGTTCCTGCCGGACGGCCCTGGCCGAGGCCGAAGTGGAATATGAACCCCATACCTCTCCCTCTATTTTCGTCGCTTTTCCGGTCCTCTCCGATCTGAGCAAGGAATATCCTGCCCTGAGGGACAAAAAGGTTTCGGTCCTTATTTGGACTACCACTCCCTGGACCATTCCGGCCAACCTGGCCTTGGCCTTCCATCCGGATTATGACTATGTTGCTGTCGAGCAGGGCGACGAGGTCTTTATTCTGGCCAAAGGATTATTGGAAAAATGCAGTCAAAGACTTTCCTGGTCTTCCCCGCGAATCCTCTGCGGAATAGATCCCAAATTCCTGGAAGGCAAAAAAAGCCGTCATCCTCTTTATCAACGGGAATCGATTATGATCTTAGCCACTTATGTAACCCTGGAAGACGGCACCGGGATCGTCCATACGGCACCAGGTCATGGTCAGGAGGATTATGATAGCGGGCTCCGCTATCACCTGGATATCTATTCCCCGGTGGATGACGGGGGAAATTTCACCCCCGAAGTGGAATTTTTCGCCGGCCGACACGTTTTTGAAGCCAATGAGGCGGTTAAAGATCATCTGCGCCAGGTAAAGGCCCTGAAAGGTGAGGAATCTCTGGAGCACAGTTATCCCCACTGCTGGCGCTGCAAAAAACCGGTCATCTTCCGGGCCACAGAACAATGGTTTATTTCCATGGAAGCCAATTCCTTACGGAAAAAGGCCTTGGCCGAAATCGACCGGGTGACCTGGATGCCGGCCTGGGGCATGAACCGTATCCGGGGCATGATGGAAAACCGTCCGGATTGGTGCCTTTCCCGTCAGCGTTCCTGGGGGGTACCCATCCCGGCCTTTTACTGTCAAAACTGCAATAATTGGATCATGACCAAAGAGAGCTTGAACCATCTGGAATCCCTGGTTTTAAAACATGGGACCGATATCTGGTTTTCCTCATCGGAAGATCAGCTTGTGCCTGCCGGTACCATTTGCCCCCACTGCCAGGGGACCCGCTTCCGCAAAGAAACCGATATCCTGGATGTCTGGTTCGACTCGGGTGTGAGTTATGCGGCGGTCCTGGAAGCCCGTCCTTATCTCGGGGCGCCCGCCGATTTGTACCTGGAGGGAAGCGATCAACACCGGGGCTGGTTTCACAGTTCCCTGCTGGCTGCCGTCGGGACCCGGGGCGAGGCCCCTTATGGGACGGTGTTGACCCACGGTTTCTTTGTTGACGGGCAGGGGAAGAAAATGTCCAAGTCCCTGGGAAATGTCATCAACCCGGAAGAGGTCATAAAAAAATATGGTGCGGAAATCATACGGCTTTGGGTTTCGGCCGAGGACTACCGGGATGATATACGCATTTCCCAGAATATTCTCCAGCAACTGACCGAGGCCTATCGACGCATCCGCAACACCTGTCGTTTCCTGTTGGGCAATATTTCCGATTTTGAATCTTCCCAGGATCAGGTACCCCTGAAGGAAATGGAAGAATTGGACCAGTGGGCCTTGCTGCAGATGCAAAAGGTGATCAGCCGGGTTCGCCGGGCCTATGAACGCTTTGAGTTTCATGTGGTTTACCACACCCTCTACCAGTTCTGTACCAATGAACTGAGTGCTTTCTATCTGGATATCCTCAAAGACCGGCTCTATACTTCGGGCACCAAGTCCCGGGAACGAAGATCAGCCCAAACCGCCCTGCTCATTATCCTCAAGGCCCTGGTCCGGTTGATGGCCCCCATTTTATCCTTCACGGCTGAAGAAGTCTGGTCCTCTCTCCCCCCGGCGGACAAAGAAGTGGAAAGCGTCCATCTGGCCCAATTTCCGGATAACCTTACCGTCATAGAGGATGAGGCCCTGGATCAGCGCTGGTCGACCCTCCTGGCCCTGCGGGCCGAGGCCACCAAGGCCCTGGAACAGGCCCGCCGCTCTCAACTGATCGGTAATCCCCTGGATGCCCGGGTAATCCTGGACCTGCCGGAATCCCTGAGCTCGGTTGTTCGGTCCTATATCGATTTTCTGCCGACCCTGTTTATTGTTTCCCAGGTTGAGCTGCATAAAGGTCCCGCTTCATTAGAGGGGGTTTCCAGTTCGGAAATCCCCGGTCTGATCATCCGGGTGGAAAAGGCCTTGGGGGAAAAATGCGAACGGTGCTGGAATTTTCGGACCGAGGTGGGAAGTTTGCCGGAACATCCCACCCTCTGTTCCCGTTGTCATCAGGCCATTGGAGCAATGGTGTAATCAGGGGTGTCATGAACATAAAAAAATTCGGGTTATTCGTTCTTTCTTTCCTGGTAGTTTTTATCCTGGATATGATTACCAAGGCCTATATTGTTTCCCATTTCCCTCTCTATTCCTCCCGACCGGTCATCTCCGGATTTTTCAATCTGGTCCATATTCAAAATAAGGGGGTGGCGTTCGGGATCCTCGGGGGATCAGCCCCGGCTTGGCGGGATATCTTGCTGCTCTTGTTTCCGGTGGCGGCTATGGTCGGAATCCTGATTTTCACCTTTGGTTATTCGCAGCAGAAGGCCGGGATCCTTTTGGCCCTGGGAGGAATTCTGGGCGGTGCCCAGGGTAATCTGGTGGACCGGATGCGTTTCGGCGGGGTGGTTGATTTCCTGGACTTTTTTATCGGAACCTATCATTGGCCGGCCTTTAATGTGGCCGATTCGGCAATTTCCCTGGGTGTTATCTACCTGCTTTTCCGCTATGCGACCCTGAAGGAATCCTGAGGGTAAGACCGAGCCCCTAATAAATTTGGGGGGGGCCGTCAAGAAAATTATCGCCATTTTTCAGGCCGTTTCCCCTCATTTTCCTGTTTTTTTTGTTAAGGAAGAGAAAAACGGATCCCTGATAAAAAAATACTTGCTAATTTTTTTAGGTTATATTAGACCTCAGAATAATACGAAAATAGCGGCAGAAAAACAAAAGTCGCTCATGGGGAAGTCAAATACACTTGAAAAAGGGGGCACATTTTGGTTATCTTAGAAGAGCTAAGATACAGCAAGGACCATATCTGGGCCCGTTTGGACGAAGATAATCGGATCACGGTCGGGATCAGTGATTATGCCCAGGAAGACCTGGGTGATATTTCGGGAATTAACCTCCCCGAAGAGGGGGATGAAGTCGTCAAAGACGAGTCATTCGGTTCCGTAGAATCCCATGACGAAGTCCTTGACCTATTTTCACCGGTGAGCGGTGAAATTGTGGAAGCCAACCAGGAACTCATCGATTCCCCTGAAATACTCAATGAGGACCCTTATCAGGACGGATGGATTGTACGAATAGACGTTCCGTCGACCACGGAATATTATGAGTTGCTTACAGCCGAGGAATACGAAGAATATCTTAAGGAAATCATAGGGGAGGAACCGGCGGAAGAAGAAGAGGGGGAGGAAGAGGAAGAAGAAGAATAAATCGTCGCAACCTTCGGGGAAACTCCTTTCTCTTTTTTAATAGGCACCCATCCCAGCCCGTGCCCCCTTATCCTCCATAGTATTCGGGGGGGTGCGTCCCATAAAACCCTGTTCGGGTTTTCATTCGAAAAGGGACTGCTTCTTGACTGCATAGTCTTTGGCGACGGTTCCTTTTTTTATTTGAGTTCAATTATTCGGAAAGGAACCACTAAACCATACAGGAAGTGAAGCTCATGCCTTCGATCATTCATCAAAATGAAATCCTTTCCATGGTCTGGAACGCCGGGCCGGTTGTCAAGCTGGTGCTCTTCTTGCTTCTGGCCTTTTCCATTCTCTCCTGGTCCATCATATTTATGAAATATCGGATCATCCACCGGGCCAGGAAGGAAACGAATCTCTTTCAAGAGATCTTCTGGAAAAGTAAAAGCCTGGCCGTGGCCTATAACGAATCCAAGGACCTCAAATTCAGCCCGGTGGCCGAGGTCTTTCGCATCGGTTACCAGGAACTGGGCCGCCTATACAAGGTCCAGCAGGAAACCGAGGAAACCCTGTTGAAAGAATCGCCGGATATCATGACCACCAGCCTGGTTCGCTTTGAAAATCTGCCCCGGGCCTTGCGGGCGGCCATGAATTCCCAGGTCACCCGACTGGGTTACGCCCTGACCTTCCTGGCCACCACCGGAAATACCGCCCCCTTTATCGGCCTCTTCGGTACCGTCTGGGGGATCATGAATTCCTTCCAAAGCATCGGCTTGCGCGGCGGGGCCAGCCTGGCCGTCGTCGCACCCGGCATTTCCGAGGCCCTCATCGCCACGGCCGCCGGATTGGCGGCCGCTATTCCTTCGGTCATTGCCTATAACTATTTTTCCAGTCAGGTGCGGATCCTGGAATCGGAGATGAACAACTTCTCCTCTGACTTTTTGAATATCGTGGAACGCGACCAATATAAAAAAGTGGGTCTTAAAAAATAGGGGAAAAAGATGGATGTCGGCGGCGGTGACAGAAAATTAATGTCGGAAATCAACGTGACGCCCCTGGTGGACGTCATGTTGGTCTTGCTGATCATTTTCATGGTGGCGGCCCCGATGATGATGCAGGGTATGGATGTCCAACTCCCCCAAACCCAGGCCAAGGCCATTCCCTCGCAAGAGGAACGGTTGGTGATCACCCTGAACAAGAAACAGGAAATTTTTATAGACCAATACCGGGTCAGTCGAGAGGAGCTTAGGGAAAAATTAAAAATTTTGTATCAGAATAAAAAAGAAGGGGAGGTCTTCCTGCGCGCCGACCGGTCCCTTCCCTATGGGTTTGTGGTACAGGTCATGGGGGATATAAAAGGCGCAGGTATCGAAAAATTGGGGATGGTAACCGAATCAGGCGAAGAAAAAAAATGAGCGCCAAGGTCTTGTCCTCCTGGAAAGAACCTTCCTGGGAGAAGCAATGGTCCAGGATGGTCGTAATTTCTCTCGGCCTGCACCTTCTGGCCCTGGCTTTTTTTTTGAATGTTTTTCCCCGAGGCGGGGCCATCCATAGAATTGAACCCACTTATGTGGTCGATTTGGTCTCTCTGCCCGCCGGCGGTCCTGCCGGTGGTGCGCCAAAAGCGGAAACCTCCCTTCCTGCACCCCCGACCAAGCCCAACCCCATTACGCTTCCCCGGCCGCCGGCTGAAAAATCGCTTCCGGTCAAAGAAGACCCCACCAAATCCCTGGATCAGGCACTGGAGAAAATTAAAAAAAAAGTCCAACAGGAAAAAAATCTTGAAAAAACCCTGTCTCGTATGGAAGACCGGATAACCCGCGAACAAACCCTGGAAAGGACCCTGTCCGATTTGGAACAGAAAAAAAAGGCCGCTTTGACCTCCGGTCAGGGAAAAGGCGGCCTGGCTTCCGGGGACGTGTCCTCCTCTTCCGGGGGGGGGCAGGAGGGGACAGGGATTCAATTTCAGCTTTATTATGCCTCGCTGCTGAGCAGGATAAAAAGAAACTGGGTCTTGCCCGAAGGTTTGCTGAAACGGAAAGATATTTCGGCCGTGGTGATGATCCTGGTCGGCCGTAACGGTCGCATTGAAGATACCCGCTTTGAACGGAAATCGGGTGTTGAAGCCTTCGATCAGGAGGTGCTTCGGACCTTAAAAAAATCCGACCCTTTACCTCCCTTACCCGAGGGATATCCCAGAAGGAGTCACGAAATCTTTTTAACCTTTTATTCCAAGGAACTGTCTGGTAATTAAATGACTAAAGCCATCCGAATGCCAATTTTTTCCATCTTTTTTTCCTTAGCCCTCATTTTTGTTTTGCTGACGGCAAAAAACCCCCTCTGGGCCAGGGTCTATTTAGACATCGATTCTCCTACGGCCAAAAAAATACCGATCGTAGTCCCGGAATTAATAAACCTGGGAAGCGGAGAAACCGGTCTGGGAACTGCTGCGACGGCCCTGTTAACGCGGGACCTGGATTTTACCGGATATTTTCAAATCATAGACCCCAAGGGTTTTCTGGGGCGGCCGGAGGAGCCGGGGACCGTTGATTTTAACGCCTGGACCCTGACCGGGGCCGATTTGCTGGTCAAGGGTTCCTATCGTTCCGAGGTATCCCAAACGACCCTGGAGTTCCGACTTTTTGATCTGCTTCAAGGAAAGATGATCCTGGGTCGGGAATATCGTGTCGCTCCCAAGGATTATACGGCGGCTGTCCATCGTTTTGCCGATGAAATCCTTTTTCTGCTTACCGGGGAACACGGACCTTTTCAAACCCGCTTGACCTTTATCTCCACCTCCGGCGGCAATAAGGAAATTTTTATTTCCGACTTTGACGGGACCAATTCCAAACAAGCAACCGACCATAATTCCATCACCCTTACGCCTCGATGGTCTCCTCTCGGGAACGAGATCGCCTACACCTCCTATAAGGACGGTACCCCGGCTTTGTACCTGTTAAGCCTACCCAATCACCAATCGCGTCGAATTTCCAACCGGCCCGGAGTTAATATCACACCGGCCTGGCATCCCAATGGGGAATCCCTGGCCCTGGCAGTAAACCACAAAGGCAATTCCCAGATCCTGCAACTGAACCGCAGTGGGACCCTACTAAGTACACTGACCCAGAGTTGGGGGATTGATGTCTCCCCGGCCTGGTCCCCGGACGGCCGACAGTTGGCCTTTGTCTCCAACCGCTCCGGCAGCCCCCAAATTTACATCCTTAATGTGAATACGCGTGAAGTGCGGCGATTGACCTTCCAGGGTACATATAACGTCGGTCCGGTATGGTCTCCAAAGGGGAACCTGATTGCCTATGCCGGAAAGACGGGGGGGCAGTTTCAGATCTATACCATTTCCCCTGCCGGAGGGGAGCCGCAAAGATTGACCCAGCAGGGCAACAATGAATCCCCTGCTTTTTCCCCGGAGGGTTGGATGATCGCC
The DNA here is from genome assembly GCA_040755035.1 of Thermodesulfobacteriota bacterium. Classification (GTDB taxonomy): domain Bacteria; phylum Desulfobacterota; class RBG-13-43-22; order RBG-13-43-22; family RBG-13-43-22; genus RBG-13-43-22. The sequence goes on along the minus strand of JBFMBU010000030.1, from coordinate 47,535 downwards.
TTTAGCTCCACCCGACAGGGCAAATCGGCCATTTTTGTTATGAATGCCAATGGGGCCAATCAAAGGAGGATTACTTCCCAGCCGGGGGAACAAACCAGTCCTTCCTGGGGACCTAAATGAACCCTGGGCATCATGCGTTACGATAGGCGATGGCTTGGACCGAAGCCCTTGCCGATTATGTAGGTGATGGAGAAGAAAATTGGGAAGGAGTCAAGAAGTCAAAAGGGTTGAAAAAATCATCTTAAAGGTGTACGGTTTAGCCTGTTAGGCCACAGGATTTTTTAAAGAGTAATCATGACCACAGGGACCTATGGCTTTTCCTGATCGGGATTCGAGTTGGAAATTCTTTTTTCAGAAGGAGGAAGGCACGGTGAATGGTAAAAAAACAGGGGTAGGAGTGGGGATTCTTATATGCTTCCTCATGGGAATGTTTCTTTTATCCTGCAGTAAAAAAGAAATCAAGAGCCAGGGTATTGTTTCCAAACCTCCTGCCTCAGTTGACGAGGAGGCGGAAAAGGCCAAAAAAAGGGTCCGGATAAAGGAGCAGGAACTTTCTGAACAGGAATTAAGGGAAAAGGCTTTGCGGGAAGAAGAAGCCCGACGATTGAAGACGGCCTCGGATAAAGCCCGATTTGAATCCGAAGATGTCTATTTTGAATTCGACCAGTATATCCTTTCCGATGAGGCCAAAAAAAATCTGGACAAAAAGGCGCAGTGGATGAAGCAGTTCCCGGGGGCCAAGGCCCTGATTGAAGGTCATTGTGATGAAAGGGGAAGCGCCGAATACAACCTGGCCCTGGGGCAAAAAAGGGCTGATGCGGTTATGCAATATATGGTATCCCTGGGCATCAACGCCGAACGGCTTTCGACCATCAGCTTCGGGAAAGAAAAACCCCTGGATTCAAGGTCGAGCGAGGAAGCCTGGACTAAAAACCGCCGGGCTCATTTTGTGTTGAAGTGACCATCCGGGAAAGGACTGAGGGTTGAAGGGACCAGATGATGAAACCGGCCTTAGTCAGGCAAGGAAGATTTTATTATATTTGAAGGAGAGCGGAGCGTGAAAAAAGTAATCGGGTTGCTTGGCACAGGGGTGCTTCTTTTTCTTTTCGGCTGTGCCGCCCGGGAGGATATCATCATCCTGGCCAACAGGACCTCGAGCCTGGAAAGGACGATGTACCAGGTCAAAGAAACCACTGAAGAAAATAACGCTTCCTTGTCCAAGCGCATGGAACAAATGGAAAAAAGGGTGGGGGTCCAACTACAACCGGTCCTCCAAAACCAGGCCAACACCACTTCTCAGCAGGAAGCCCTGAAGGTACAACTCCAGATACTTCAGGGACGTATTGAGGCCCTGGAACACCAGCAAAAAAAAGAACAAGCCCAATACAGTGAATCTATTGCCAAGGAAATAAAGGAATTACAAGCCCGGCTGCAGAAACTGGAGAAGCCCCCCGCTCCCCCGGCCTCTCCGACAGAGGGGGGACCCAAACCGGAAAAAGCTAAAGAAACCGCTCGGGAAACCAAAGAAGAACCCAAAGAAATAAAAGAGCCGGTCAAGATGACGGCAGAAGATACTTTCGAAGCCGGCCAGGCCTTGTTGAAAAAACAGGCCTATGAGGGGGCCAGAAAAAAATTTGAAGAATATTTGAAGACTGCCCCCAAGGGCAAGCACCTTGAAGAGGCCCAATTTGGACTCGGTGAATCGCTTTATGGCCTGAAAGAATCGGAGGAGGCCATTCTCACCTACCAGAAACTGATCAAGTCCTATCCGAAAAGCAAATGGATTCCCGAGGCCTTGTTTAAGCAAGCCTTGTCCTTTTTACGTTTGAAAGATGAGGGCAGCGCCCGCTTGCTTCTGGAAAAAATCATTAAGGAATACCCCAAATCCAATCAGGCCAAACAGGCCAAACAGAAAATTAAAACCCTGTAGCCGTCCCCCGGACCTCCTAAGAAAAAAAAGCCGCCTACGGGCGGCTTTTTTGTTCTTTATGGACCTCGGTTTAGTTTACAAGAATGGTTTCCTGATATCCGACACAACGCATTTTCGATTTTTAATTCCGCAATCCGGAATCTAACCTCCGAAATTATACCTTGGGTCTGGGAAGCAACCCGGCCATTTCTGTGATTTCCGGCACCCTTTCCTCCCATTCGATGGCCATGATATGGACCCCGGCGATCCCCTTCATCTCCTTCAGTCGTTGGATGGTTTCCACAGCGATGGCGATCCCTTCTTTGGCCTGATCTTTTTTGGCCACGCCTTTCATGCGGTTGATGACCTCATCCGGCACATCCATGCCCGGCACCAGGTTTTTCATATAATTGGCCATACCGACCGATTTCATCGGGGTAACCCCGCCCAGGATATATACTTTTTCATCCAGCCCCAGGTCTCTGACCTGCTGCATAAATCTTTCAAAGCGGTCCAGATTAAAGATGCACTGGGTTTGTACAAAATCGACGCCGGAGGCTGCTTTTTTCCCCAGACGTACGGCCCGGAATTCGGCCGGATCGGCAAAGGGGTTAGCGGCCGCGCCGATGAACATTTTCGGCGGAGTATCGATTTCCTGACCGTTGATGAACTTGCCCTCTTCCCGCATCCGGTAAACGGTTTGAATCAACTGCATGGAGTCCAGATCAAAGACATTTTTCGATGAAGGATGGTCTCCGAATTTCTGGTGGTCGCCGGAGAGGCAAAGCATATTGCGAATTCCCAGGGCATATGCCCCCAGGATATCGCTTTGGAGGCCGATCCGGTTCCGGTCGCGGACCACCATCTGCAGGTTCGGCTCCAGCCCCTCCTGGAGAAGAATCAAACAACCGGCCATACTGGACATACGGACTACGGCCGTCTGGTTATCGGTCATATTGACCGAATCAACAATCCCTTTTAAATGGGCCGCTTTTTCCCGGACCACATGCGCATTAGCTCCCCTGGGAGGACCGCATTCGCCGGTTACGGCAAAATGACCGGCGCTGAGAACCTTTTCCAAATTACTCCCTGATTTCATAATCGCAAGTCCTCCCTTATGGTTTTCCTTGGTCCGCCGTCACGGCTGGTAGTCCAATCCTTACAGGGGATGACCCTGGTTAAGCGATCCATTTGCCCCAGACGGCTCATACGATCGTAAATCAGCTGCCAAACACAATCCACTTCTTTACTGATCTCGCATTTGCCTCTGGAAGACCCCCCGCAGGGACCATTCAACAGACTTTTGGAACAGCGGGCAATGGGGCATAATCCCCCGAAATTGTGAATCCCGCAAGCCCCGCAGGCCTGACAGAATTCAGCAAAAACGCCATGTTCCAGTGAGCCGCCGATGAAGGTGGTATTCAGGCCGGGGAAGACCATTTTATCAAGGAAACGACCGGCAATGTATTGAGGCCCCACACTGCAGGCGATGGAAAGTACGGCATCCCGGTCCCTGATGGCTTCCTCCAACTGTTCCATGTACTCCGGATCGCATTGCCGCTCCAGGGTGATTTCCCGGACATCCCCTTCCATCCCTTCTTTTTTTCGAGCGATGCGCAGTTCCGCGGCCAGTATTTCCACTTCTTTTTTCCCCCCGGCATTGCAGACCGTCACACAGCCCTTGCAACCGGCCACCAGGATTTTTTTATACGGCTGGACCATTTCCAGGATTTCACTCAATGGTTTTTGTTCAGCCACTACCATGGTATTCCTCCTTATCCAGTATCGGTCTTCTGTCAGTCCCTTAGGCCGCCTTAGCGGTAGCCCTCACCGGGCTTGGTCCCAGGTTTTTAATCTTTTCCGTCATTTCCCTGGCAATCTCGGCGAAGCGAGGGCCCTGGGCTGCGGAGAGGTTGTACATCTCCACCCGCTCCGCCTCCAGGCCCAGATCGGAGAGGATCTTCTTAACCCTTTCCACCCGCTTCCGAGCCTTCAGATTGCCGCTGATGTAATGGCAGTCCCCTTCCAAACAACCGGCCACATAGACGCCATCGGCACCTTCCTCAATGGCCTCCAACAGATGTATTACATCCACACGGCCGGTGCAGGGAACCATAATGACCCTTATATTCGTCGGATATTGCAGTCGCATCGAACCTGCCAGGTCCGCCGCGCTATAGGCTCAATATTGACAACAAAAGGCCACGATCCTTGGTTCAAAAGCTTGGGACATGTTTTATTACTCCTTGATCTCCCTATTTTTTTTCTCCTCTGGCTATTCGTAGAATCCAGGGATAATGATTTTTTCGTTCGTTGTTCGTCGTTCGGCGTTAGAGTAGGGTGTTCGGATTTCTGGTCTGTCGCCGAACGCTGAACGCTGAACGACGAACGGTTTTCAGGCCGCAATCAGGGCCTGGACCTTGGCCAGCACCTGTTTGTCCGTAAAATGTTGGAGACTGATGGCCTTGGCCGGGCATTCAGAGACACAGACCCCACAGCCCTGGCACTTGCTGACATCAATCTCGGCCGCTCCCCGCTGGCCGATGACCGGGACCCGGAAGGGGCAGACCCGGACACAGGTCAGGCAGACGGCGCAGAGATCTTCCTGGACTACGGCCACCACCCCGCCGACCTTGATCGTGTCTTTGGCCAGGAGGGTTAAAGCCCTTCCGGCAGCGGCCTGGGCCTGGGCGATGCTTTCGTCCATTGGTTTGGGATAATGGGCCAGACCGCAGAGGTAGATTCCATCCGTGGCAAAATCGACCGGACGAAGTTTCATATGGGCTTCCAACAGGAATCCCTCGTTGTTCAGGGAGACCTTGAAGGCCTCGGTCAACTCTTTAACCGGATTGGGAATTATGGCTGAGGCCAGGGTCAGCAAATCCGGAGTCAGGGTTATCGGCAAACCCAAGACGTGATCGATGACGGTAACCGTTAAATGCCCTCCTTCGGTTTGGACCTCCGGTTTGTTTTCCGGATCATAGCGGATAAAAAAGATCCCCTGGTTCCTGGCTTCTCGATAGAGGTCCTCCCGAACGCCGAAGGTCCGCATATCCCGGTAGAGGATATAAATATCCATGCTCGGATTTAATTTTTTCAAGTTCAAGGCGCTTTCCACACTATGGGTGCAGCAGACCTTGCTGCAATAGGGCCGATCCGGCTCACGGGAGCCGACACACTGAATGAAGACCGCGGTTTGGGATTTGGCTACTCTATCGTCAGCGGCGGCCAGAGCTTGGTCCAGTTCCAGGGCGGTCATGATCCGGGGATCCTGGCCGTAGGCATAGACATCCGGTTTCCACTCCTGACCGCCGGTGGCCAAGATGACGGCCCCGTGCAGGATTTCCTCGGTTTGTCCTTGACAGTTGAGGATCGTGGTGAAATTTCCGACGAAGCCGGAAGATTTGACCACTTCAGTCTTAAAATGGACGGTTATCCCGGGGTGGTTGGTAACCTCAGCCACTAATGCTTTGACATGGGCCTGGATGTCTTCCCCCTTCCAGGTATGGCGGAGCTTCAGGGCTACGCCTCCAAGGGCGTCGGTTTTTTCCAGCAGATGAATGAGATAACCCTGCTGGGCCAGTTTTGAGGCCGCGGTCATCCCGGCCACTCCACCGCCGACCACCAGTACAGACTTGGTCAATCCGAAGGAGACCTTATGCAAAGGTTCAAGCAGGGTAACCCGGGCCACGGACATGCGCACCAGATCTTTGGCCTTGGCCGTAGCCGCTTCATGATCTCCCTGGTGGACCCAGGTGTCCTGATCGCGGATGTTGGCCATATCAAATAAATAGGGATTCAATCCCGCTTCCCGAATGGTCTGCTGAAAAAGCGGTTCGTGGGTGCGAGGCGAACAGGAGGCCACCACCACCCGGTTGATCCCTTTTTCCTGAATGACCGCCTTCATTTTTTCCTGGGTATCCTGGGAACAGGTAAAAAGGTTGTCCTCCACATGGATGACATGAGGCAACGAACGGGCATATTCCCGGACAGCCGGTACATCGGCTACACCGCCGATATTGATGCCGCAGTTGCAGACAAAGACCCCGACCCGGATTTCCTGGCCGGTAACATCGATTTCCGGAGGGAGCTCCTGCTGACGGATGAGTTGACCTCTGGCCTCGGCCAGGGATTCGGTAGCGGCGCAAGCAACGGCTGAAGCCTCCATAACCGCCTGAGGGATGTCCTTGGGTCCATCAAAGGCCCCACAGGCGTAAATCCCCGGGGTTTCCGTGGTCACCGGTGAAAAACTGCTGACCCGGGCAAAATTATTTTTGTCCAGGGGTACGCCCAATTTTTCCGCCAGGGCAATGGCTTCCGGTGCGGTTTCCAATCCGACGGAAAGGACCACCATATCAAATTCTTCTTGCAGGACTTCCCCTTTTTCCGTTACGTATTGAATCAGAAGATTATCATTTTCAGGGAGGGGGTCGATGGAATGGATGCGCGATCGGACAAAACGGATCCCCCGTTCCTGTTCGGCCCGGTTGTAGTATTTTTCAAAATCCTTTCCATAGGTTCGCATATCCATGAAAAAGATGGCGGTATCGAGGGTATGGGTGCTGTGCTCCTTGGCGATAACGGCTTCTTTGATGGCGTACATGCAGCAAACCGCCGAACAATAACCATGGTCGCAATGGTTAATATCCCGGGACCCTACACATTGGAGCCAGGCTATTTTTCCCGGCTCCTTGTGATCCGAGGGACGGACCAGGTGTCCTTCAAAAGGTCCGGAGGCGGACAATATGCGTTCGAACTCCATGCTGGTGACCACATTGGGGTGCTTGGAATAACCGTAGCTTTCGTAGAGGGTGGGGTCGAAGGGTTTGAACCCAGGAGCCAGAACGACGGACCCGACCTCAACCGTTCGCTCTATACCTTCCATTTCGTGATCGATGGCCTTGGCCAGACAGGCCCCTACACATTGATAACATTCCGAACAAAGCCCACATTTAAGACATCTCTCCGCTTCTTCACGGGTGGTTTTTTCATCAAAACCCTGATTGATTTCTTTAAAATTTCCCACCCTTTGCTCGACCGACAGTTTTTCCAGGGTCTTTCTGGGAATAAAGGCGACATCCTCAAGGGAGGGTTTTTCATAGGACCAGTCTTCCTCCCGACCCTCTCGCAGATCCTGACCCATCAAATAACGGCGGATGCTTTCCGCGGCCTTCTTCCCGCTTTCCACGGCCTCGACTACGGATTTGGGACCGTAAAAGACATCCCCGCCGCAAAATACACCGGGAAGACTTGTTTCCAGGGTTAAGGGATCAGCCTCTACACCCCTCCAGCGCGAAATAGGAACGGACTCCTTTTCCAGCCAGGAAAGTTCGGCCGCCTGGCCGATGGCCACGATGACGTTATCCGCTACCAGAGTGGTCAGATCCTGCTCATCATACGTCGGGCGAAAGGCCTTATTTTCATCAAAAACCGAGAGACATCGTTTAAACTCGATCCCGGTTAACTTTCCCTTCTCCTGCAGAAAACGTTTTGGGCCCAGGCTGTTGATAATTTGAATCCCCTCTTCCAGGGCCTCTTCGATTTCATAGTCCCAGGCCGGCATCTCCTCACGTTTTTCTAAACAGACGAGGATGACCTCTCCCGCACCTTGACGTTTGGCGCTCAAGGCTACGTCAATGGCCACATTGCCTCCGCCGATGACGATGACTTTTTGACCCAAGGAGCATTTTTGACCCAGGGCCGTATCTCGTAAGAATTCCACCCCTTTGATCACCTGGGGCAAGTCCTCCCCTTCCACATTCAAGGCCCGGCTGAGGTGGAGTCCGGTGGCCAGGAAAAAGGCCTTATAGCCTTGTTCCTGGAGTTGGGAGAAGGTGATGTCCTTCCCAAAGGTGGTATTAGTACGAATTTCCACCCCCAGGGCCTGGATGGTTTGGACCTCGGATTGAATGATGTCTCTGGGAAGGCGGTATTCCGGTATACCGACGGCCATCATCCCCCCTACCACCGGCAGTTTTTCGAAGATGGTAACCGGATACCCGTCCTTGGCCAGAAAATAGGCCGTGCTGAGTCCGGCCGGCCCGGAGCCGATAACCGCCACTTTTTCGCTTCGTTTCTCCGTCACTTCCGGGACATAAGGTTGGTCGGCTTTCAGGTCCTGGTCGGCTAAAAAGCGGTGCAAATATTGGATGGACAGGGGTTGATCCGCGTCACCCCGGGTGCAGATCCCTTCACAAGGGTGGTGGCAGACCCGGCCGCAGATGCCGGGAAAGGGATGGGCCTCTTTAAAGAGGGCCAAACCCTCCCGATACTTGCCCTGGTTGATGAGGGCGATGTACCCCTGGATGCTGACATGGGCCGGGCAAGTGGCCTTACAGGGGGCCGTACCCCTTTTTTCAATGGCATAGGCGCTGGGCATGGCCTGGGGGTAGAGCTTGTAGGCAGCCTTGCGGGTGCGCAGACCCTGATCGAATTGGTTGGGCAGATCAATAGGGCAGACTTTGGTACATTCCCCGCAGGCCGTACATTTGGCAGGATCCACAAAACGTGGTTTCTGCCGAATCTTGACTTGAAAATTGCCCGGGGTACCGGAAAGTTGTTCAATTTCGCTTAAAGTCAGCAGTTCAATATTAAGATGACGGCCGCACTCCACCAGCTTGGGGGAGATGATGCACATGGAACAGTCATTGGTGGGGAAGGTCTTGTCTAATTGGGCCATAACCCCGCCGATGGCCGAATTTTTTTCCACTAAGTAGACATAATAACCGGATTCGGCCAGATCCAGGGAGGCTTGAATCCCGGCGATCCCCCCGCCGACAACCATGACCGCTCCGACTTTTTTTGTTTCTTCCGCTGCCATTGATTTCAATCCTTCTTGCCTAAAAACATTATATCAAATTTTTTTTTCTCGGTTGAGGGAGGAGAGGGAGATTCAAGGCCCGGGGAGAATTCCCCGGGCCTGTTTGGAACCGGATTAGAATAAGCCCTTAGTCTTGCCGGTTTTGACATCGACATCGATGCGGCGGAAGGCCGGATCGGATGAGGTCCCCGGCATGAGGGTGATAGTCCCGGCCACCGGGCAGAGAAATTTGGCCCCGGAATAGATCAAAATATCCCGGACCGGCAGGGTCCAGCCTTTGGGTACGCCCTTTTTGGCCGGATCATGGCTGAGGCTCAAATGGGTTTTAACCATCATGGTGGCGTATTCATCGTATTTGGAATCGGCTTCCAGCATCTTGGCCTTGGCCTCGGCTTCAGCCGTCCAGGAAACGCCGTCCGCCCCATAGACTTCCTTGGCGATTTTGGTAACCCGATCACGGAGTTTCATCTCCAGCGGGTAAAGGAACTTGAATTTGGATTTATCCTTACAGGCGTCGATGACGGCATCAGCCAGTTCCAGGGCGCCGTCCCCGCCGTCGGCCCAGTGAGTGGACAGGGCGCAACGGGCACCGGCCTTTTCTGCGGCCTTGCGTACGGCAGCGATTTCATCCTTGGTGTCGGTATGGAAGGCATTGATGCAGACCACCGGGTTCATGCCGGATTTGCGGATAACTTCAATGCAGTGGACCATATTGGCCACGCCTTTTTCCACCAGACCGACGTTCTCCTTGGTGTATTCTTCGGGCAGGGCCAGGCCGGCCACGACCTTGGGGCCGCCGCCATGCATCTTTAAGGCCCGGATAGTGGTGGTCAAAACCGAGACATGGGGTTTTAGCCCGCTGTAACGGCATTTAACGTTCCAGAATTTTTCAAAACCGATATCGGCGGCAAATCCGCTTTCGGTAACATGATAATCGAAAAGTTTTAAACCGACCCGGTCGGCAATAATGGAGGACTGTCCCACAGCGATATTGGCAAAGGGACCGGCATGAACCAGACAGGGCTGGTATTCGGCCGTTGACATCAGGGTCGGATTAATGGATTGAACCATAAAGGCGGTCATGGCGCCCCCGACCTGCAGGTCGCCGGTGGTCACCGGATTCCCTTTTTTATCGAAAGCCACGGTAATTTCATTTAAACGCTTGCGCATATCGGCCAGATCGTTGACGATGGAAAGAATGGCCATGACCTCGGAGGAGACGGCAATCCCGAATTTGGATTGCATCATATAGCCGTCCAGCCGGCCGCCGATACCGATGTTGATATTCCGTAGGGCCTGGGCGCAGAAGTCAATGATCCAGCCCATCTCCACCCGGGTAGGATCGATGTCCAAACGGCGCATCTTGGTCAGACGTTTCAATTGTTCGTCATTATAGTTGCGTTCGTGCTGCATCCGGGCGGTCATGGCCACCATGGCCAAGTTGTGGGCGTTCATGATATTGTTGATGTCCCCGGTGAGACCCATAGAAAACTCGGTCATGGGAATCAACAAGGCATTTCCCCCGCCGGCGGCCGTGCCTTTGATGTTCATCGTCGGACCGCCCGAAGGTTGTCTCAAGGCCCCTCCCACATTTACCCCCCGTTTTCCCAGACCTTCCATCAGGCCGCAGGAAGTAGTGCTTTTCCCTTCCCCCAAAGGGGTAGGGGTAATGGCAGTAACCTCAATGTATTTCCCGTCTTCCTTATCTTTCAAACGGTCCATGATTTTCATGAAATCCATGCGGGCCAAACGGCCGTAGGGGATCACTTCTTCTTTTTTCAGCCCTAATTTTTCCCGCCATTGATCGGGCGTGGGCATGTTTTTCTCGGCAGCTTCGGAGATCTGCCAGTCCTTCATTTTCACCGCGTTATAGGCCATAAAAACTCCTCCTTTTGTAATAAGGTTTATCCAAACCTTTTGGAACTTCTCTAAATTCAACCTAATAATGGAAATTAAAAGTTTTTTCCTATCATAACCAGGAAATACCGTCAAGCATATAAGTTTACTCGTCCTTTTTTAAATACTTTTTTTTTGACAGGACCTCCTAACTATGCTAACAATCACGAGTTATTAAAAAAAATGGATTGAAATCAATAGGCCGGTGGAATGAGTCATCTGAAGGGATCAAATACTATTCTTACATCAGTAGTCCGCTACTGTTATTCATAGGACGCAAGGACCTTTTAGTTTCCTTCTGAAAAGATGGATTTCCGGATGGGAACTATGCAATCTGATTTGGAGAAGGAGCCCAGTATGTTTGAAATAACCGAAAAAGCGGAGCTGGCCCAAGGGACTGTAATCAGCAATATAATCCGGGCACCCTTAATTGCCCGTAAAGCCCGTCCCGGCCAGTTTGTAATCCTGCGGGTCAACGAGACCGGGGAACGGATCCCGCTGACGATGGCTGACTCGGATCCGGAATTAGGAACAATTACCCTTATCTATCAAGTGGTTGGAAAATCTACGGCCCTGATGAAATCCTTAAAGGTAGGAGATGCCTTTCAGGATATCTGCGGCCCTTTGGGGCAGCCGACCCATATTGAAAAATGGGGAACGGTGATCTGTGTCGGCGGCGGGACCGGAGTAGCTGTCTTGCACCCTATTACCAAAGGGATGAAGGAGGCCGGTAATCGGGTCGTGGCCATTATCGGGGCCAGGACCAAGGACCTTTTGATCCTCGAAGACAAAATGGCCCTGGCCTCCCATGAACTGCGGGTCTGCACCGATGACGGCTCTTACGGCCACCACGGGTTTGTCACCGAGGTTTTAAAGGAATATCTCGACCGCAAAGAACCCATGGCCATGATTGTGGCTATCGGTCCGGTACCCATGATGAAATTCACCTGCAAACTGACCGATGGTTATGGGGTTAAAACCATGGTCAGTCTGAATCCCATTATGGTCGACGGCACCGGCATGTGCGGCTGCTGCCGGGTAACGGTCGATAATCAGACTCGATTTGCCTGTGTGGACGGCCCGGAATTCGACGGCCACAAGGTCAACTTCGACGAACTGATCCAAAGACAGAGGGCTTATTTGGAACAGGAAAAACTGGCCATGGAGAGGTTTCAGAATACTGGGTGTTCATGTAAATCATAGCATTAACGCTTAGTTCCTCGTTCCTCGTTACTCGTATCTCGATGTGAAAAAAGGATTACGAAATACGAGGAACGAGATACGAGATACGGAGATTATTAATGATGGAAGAAATTAAAAAGAAAGAAAAAACACCACGGCAAAAGATGCCGGAACAGGACCCAAAGGTCCGGGCCAGAAATTTTGATGAGGTTCCTTTGGGATATTCCCCAGAAGCGGCGCAATTAGAAGCCACCCGTTGTTTGCAATGTAAGAAACCTACCTGTGTCGAGGGCTGTCCGGTTCAAATTGATATCCCCGGGTTTATCAGGAACATCAAGGATGGGGATTTTTCCGGGGCTATAATGAAACTCTGGGAGAAGACCAGCCTGCCGGCCGTCTGCGGTCGGGTTTGCCCCCAAGAAGCACAGTGTGAGGCCTTGTGCATTGTCGGGAAAAAAGAAGAACCGGTGGCCATCGGACGATTGGAGCGTTTTGCCGCTGACTGGCAGAGGACCCGGGGTGAATTCAGGCTTCCGGGAAAGGCCGCACCTACCGGGAAAAAGGTGGCAGTGGTGGGGTCCGGCCCCTCGGGCCTGACCGTGGCCGGGGATCTGATCCTCAAGGGACATGAGGTGACCATCTTTGAGGCCTTTCATAAGACCGGAGGCGTTTTGATCTATGGGATTCCGGAATTCCGGCTGCCCAAAGCCATTGTCCAGTCCGAGGTGGATCTCCTGGAGAAGCTGGGGGTAAAAATCGTCTGCAATGCGGTCGTTGGCCGGACATCGACCATTGATGAGCTTTTTGCCGAAGGATTCGACGCCGTATATATCGGGGTCGGAGCCGGTTTGCCGATTTTTATGAATGTCCCGGGAGAAAACCTGATCGGTATCTATTCGGCCAATGAATATCTGACCCGTTCCAACCTGATGAAGGCCTACCGTTTCCCTGAATATGACACCCCTATTGTGTTGGGAAAGAATGTGGTGGTTCTGGGGGCCGGTAATGTGGCTATGGATTCGGCCCGGACCGCCCTGCGTCTGGGGGCCGACAGTGTCAAGATAGTCTATCGCCGCTCCCGGGATGAAATGCCGGCCAGGGGGGAAGAAATTCATCACGCCGAGGAGGAGGGGGTGGAAATGCACCTTCTGACCAATCCCACCCGTTTTATCGGGGATGACCAGGGCCGGGTGGTGGCCATGGAATGCATCAAAATGGAGCTGGGGGAGCCTGACGACTCCGGCCGGAGAAGACCCATTCCCATAAAAGGCTCTGAATTTACCATGGAGATCGACCTGGCGGTCATTTCCATCGGGGCCGGGGCCAATCCATTGATTACCGCAACCACGCCAGGACTTCAGACCAACAAAAGAGGATATATCATCGCCGATACTAAAACGGGGAAAACCTTTAAAAAAGGGGTCTGGGCCGGGGGGGACATCGTCACCGGCTCGGCTACGGTCATCCTGGCCATGGGGGCCGGGCGGATCGCCGCCAATTCCATGCATGAATATTTGATGATAGGATGGTAAAAAAACGTTACGGGTTTCGTGTTACGGGTTAGGGAGTGAAAGGATTTTAACTCGCAACTCGTAACTCGCAACTCGTAACTCGTAACTTGTATGATTGACGTTCAAAGCCAAAAAGACGACCGACAGATCCCCATCGACAAAGTGGGGGTTAAAAACATCCGTTATCCCATTACGGTCAGGGACAAGGAGAACGGTTTTCAACAAACCGTGGCCAGCATCAATATGTATGTGGATCTCCCTCATGACCACAAGGGGACCCACATGAGCCGCTTCATCGAGGTCCTAAGCGAATACCGCCGCCAGATCACTATGGAAAATCTGAATACTATCCTGGAGGAACTGAAAAAACGGCTGGATGCCGAATCGGCCCATTTGGAAGTCACCTTTCCCTACTTCATTACCAAAAAGGCCCCGGTGACCGGTGCCGAAGGGTTGATGGAATATATTTGCACCTTCAAGGCCTCATCCAAAGGGGTAAAAGGACGGGACCTGATGATCGAGCTCCAGATACCGATCACCACGGTCTGTCCCTGTTCCAAAGAAATCAGTGTCCATGGAGCGCATAACCAAAGGGGAGAGGTTCGGGTCGGTGTCCGGTTTAATAAGTTTATTTGGATCGAGGATATCATCCGCTTGGCAGAAGAGTCCGGTTCGGCCGAGGTTTATTCGGTGCTAAAGAGGGATGACGAAAAACATGTGACGGAAAAAGGATTCGAAAATCCCATGTTCGTCGAGGACGTGGTCAGGGAGGTGGCCAGGAAGTTGGAGGCTGATCCCAATATCACCTGGTTTTCCGTGGAATCGGAAAATTTTGAATCCATCCACAACCACAGCGCTTATGCCTATATTGAAAGGCAAAAGTAAGGTTACTTGTTGCTGGATGCTCGTTGCTCGATAAAAAAATCGAACCAGACAAATCTTATTGTTAAACCAGTAACCAGGAACGAGGAACAAGGAACAAGAAAATGGACGATCTGAAAAAAATGTATCGCACGGTTATGGGCGATCATTTTCCGCCGACCCTGATCATCACCCTGGGGGATCAAACCCTGACCTACCGAAAAAGGACCTGGAAACTGCCTCAAGCCGATGGCGTACTGGAAGAAAAAGGACTGCGTTACGGGGAAAATCCGGGGCAGGAAGCGGCCCTATACGAATTGATCAACGGCAACCTGGTCTTGGGAGATTGTCAATTTATCAAGCCCGGCCTGGGGATGGTTTCGGCTATAACCGAAGCGGAGATGATACAGGAAGGCAAGCATCCCGGGAAAACGAACCTGACCGATGTTGATAACGCCCTTAATATTTTAAAATTTTTAACAGCCAAACCGGCGGCGGTGATTGTGAAACATAATAACCCCTGCGGGGTCGCCCTTGGGGCAGGATTATCGGAAGCCTATTTTCGAGCCAATCGGGCCGACCGGATCGCCGCCTTCGGCGGCGCCGCTGTTTTCAATCGCCCCTTGGATAAAGCCACAGCCGAATTGATTGCCATGAATTATCTGGAGGTGGTGGCCGCCCCGGATTTTGAGGAGGGCACGGTTCCCCTATTAGCCAAACGGGGCAATCTAAGGATAGTGAAGGTCCCTCGAATGGACCAGTTGGAAAGGCTGCGGCAGGTCCGCTTTCTGGATTTCAAGGGACTGCAGGACGGAGGGTTGGTCCTTCAGCAATCCCCTATAAATGCCGTTCAAAAGAAAGAGGATTTTTTGCCGGCCCTTTGTACCTACCAGGGGCGTGAATACCGGATCACCCGCAAAGCGACGGAAAAAGAAGTGGAAGATATGTTCTTCGGGTGGTCGGTAGAACAAGGGGTCACCTCTAACTCCGTACTTTATGTTAAAGACGAATGTACGGTAGGGATCGGTACCGGGGAACAGGACCGGGTGGGTGTGGCCGAGATCGCCGTTTACAAGGCCTACACCAAGTACGCCGATATACTCTGTTTTGATCGTTTCGGACTGTCTTATAAAGACCTGGAATTGGAAATTGAGCAAGGCAGGCGTCAGGCTAAAGACAAAGAAGAGATTGACCGAAAAACAAAAGAGGACCGAGCGGGACTGCCCGGATCGGCCATGATTTCCGATGCCTTTTTCCCCTTCCGCGACGGGGTGGATGTGGGATTGCGGCAGGGGGTCACGGCGGTGGTTCAGCCCGGGGGGTCTTTAAGAGACTATGAGGTCATAGAGGCCTGCAATCAGGCCGATCCGCCGGCGGCCATGGTCTTCACCGGGCAGAGGGCCTTTAAACACTAACAAACCTCGTTACTGGTTTCTGGTTGCTCGTTCCTTGTCAAACAAAACATATAGTCCGGGATTAAGAAAAATCTGTTAAGGTTTTATGACATCTTCAATAGGTCTGGGACTTAACGAATAACCAGTAACCAGCAACCAGTAACCTGCAACGAGCAACAGTTAAAAACAACCAGTAACCAGTAACGAGCAACCAGATCATGCGCATAGCTTCCTTCGGAGATCTCCATCTGGGCCATACCCCGATCTTAGATAAATTTGAAGGGAAAGAAGAACTGTTACTGCGCTTTGACGACCATCTCTCCCGCACCCATGACCGGATCATTCTCATGGGCGATATCTATCAGACCGATTACGGCCCTTATCCCGGCTCCCGCCCGGAGGTGCTGGAAACCATTCTGAAACGTTATGCCCGCATCGTCCGGCGCTGGAAATCTCCTCCTTATGAAAGTGTTTTTGGGAATCACGATCAGATCACCCAGAGACTGATGGGGGCCCTGAAGCAGATCCGTATCAAAAAAGACGGTTGGCGGATCTGGTTCATTCATGGGCACCAATTCGATCCCTTCATCGGGGAGAAGGGCCGCTTGCCTTATTATGTGACCTGGATGGTCGGGGGTATGCGCCGTCGGGGATTAAGGAAATTGGCCGATTTTTTTGAGGGACCTTTTTATGATTTCGGGCAAAGGCTCTTTGAGCGTTTGGATAAGGCTGCCCGCAATGCCCTGCTGCAGGGGAAAAACAATATCATCGTCATGGGCCACTCCCATCAAAGGACCTGTCGCCCCTTCGGCAAAGGACTTTACGTCAATGCCGGTGCCGCTCGTCCGGAATGTATGACCTACGTATCGATTGATACCGAAAAGAAGAAGGTTGAAGTCCGGGGCTTCAAGCCTCCCAATGAAAGGGTGAATTTCGCTCGCTGGCAGGAGACCCCTATCTCTCCAAAGCCTTTCGTATGGCCTGAGTAACCTCCTTCATGGAATGAATCCCTCCCAACCGGATGGCCGATCGGCGCAACCAACCTTCTGCGGACAGTTTTAGGGTGTAGGTATGCAGGGTATATTGGGGATTCCCCGGAAAAGGTTCAAAGAGGTGGGAGCCGAGATTGATGGAAAGATCATTTTGGCAGGGTTGATTTTCCTGGTCCCGACACGCCTTCAATTGATCAGGGCGGTCCACCAGGGTCCAAAAACTGCGGTAACGGTGTTTTTGGGGATCGGCCAGGTGAGCGATGCGAAGCAAGTAGCGGGTGTTAAACCCCAGGACCTTGACCCGGGTCCAGAAATCAACCGCTTCCAGACCCGGAGGGCCCCCTTCCAGGGGGAAGGAGCGGATGACCTTGTTTTCCACGGTGCAGGGCATGAGACGCGCATATAACGGATAACTTTTTGCAACTTTAAAACAATCTTCGGCCCTGGCCTTGACCATTCCCAGAGTTTGAGCCAGGATGGTATGGTCCCCGACCTTTTTAACCTCCCCCAGGATCTCTCCCTTTTCCAATCGGCTGTTTTCCGGAAGTTGAATTATTTTTTGGTAGGCCTGTTCCCAGCCTATGGGCATGCTATCGGAGGTCCCTTCGGCCTTAAGGGGGTTCGCTTCGCTTCCCCGGGCGGAGGATAAGGGGAGCAGCATTGTCCAGAGGGCCAGAATTAGGGCTGTAAACCAAAAGCAACGGTTCCAATCTGTTATCCGTTGGAGCGTTTTGAAACACATAATAAAAGATTATCATTCTTTTGGGAAAAAATCCAATTTTTCACCCCCTTGCCCCTCTCTTTTTTTCTTGCGATAAGGGCGGGAGGTGTGGTTTAATGAAAACCATCGTTCATTGGTTTCATAAGATTTTCATCTAAGAACAACTCTCTGACTTTGCTTGTGGATACGATTTCCGGGTACCGGGTTAAAGCCAGAAAACGTTCTCTTCCTGGCTGTTCCCGTCCCCTAAAGTTGAACCCCTAACCCGCAGCCGGCATGGGCCATTTTCAAACAACCGGGGAATACGCATACCATAATTATAAAGCGGATCTTTCTGTCATTGTTGCGGCGAAAGAAGGATTGAGGCTGAACCATTTATTTCGGGAAACGGTTGCTATCCAACTAAACTTTTTTCTTAGGAAGGAGGCCCTATGATCGACACCAAGGTACTGCTGGTAGATGATGAACGGGAAAACATTCGTTATTTGACCACCATCCTGGAGGAAAACGGCTTTAAAAACATTTTCAGCGCCGCCAACGGGGAAGAGGGGATCAAACAGGTCGAGGCCGTCAACCCGGAGTTGATCGTCCTGGATATCCGCATGCCCAGAAAAAGCGGGATTCTGATGTTTAACGATTTAAAAAAGGTGTGGAAGTACAAAGATATTCCCGTTATTGTTTTAACCGGGGAAGGGGAGTTTCTGAAACGTCTCCATGCCCTGCGCACTTTCCATGAAGGCGATGAGGTCAAGCTGGAGCAGCCGGCGGAAGAGGCCCTGGCCAAGTTGATTGAAGATCGTCCCAACGCCTTTTTAGAGAAACCCATAGAACCGGAGGCCTTTATGGAAACGGTTCGAAAGGTCCTGTCTAAGGCTTAACTAAAATCCGATAACCAAAGCGGGTAGAAGGAAGAAGAAAAAAGGCTTCCCCGGTCACCTGCTTCTTTCCTCGGAGATCCGCGGAGGGGATATCCATCATCCCATGACAGAGGATAGTCAAAAATCTTCTGGTATTACCCCGGCAGGGGAGGTGCCAACCGTAGGGGAGGGACATCCTATTCGCCGGGGGGCCCAGGCCCGGGTGCCCCTGAAGATGGCCATCATCGGAGGTGGCAAAGCTTGTGACGATCTCCTGACCCTTTTGATCGAAGAGCATTTAAGTCCCTTGAATATCGAAATTCTGGGGGTGTCCGACCCCAACCCCGAGGCCCCCGGCATGGTCCATGCCCGCCGCCTTTCGGTGTTCACCACCCCGGTTTTTAAAAACCTCTATGAACTCCCGGGATTGAATTTTTTGATCGAGCTTACCGGTTCCAATGCCGTGCGGGAAGAGGTGATCAAGAGCAAACCCCTGGAAGTCAGTTTCATGGACCACCGCAGTTCCCGCCTTTTATGGGACCTGCTGCAGATCAATGCCGAAAAATATCAACTCCAGCGGGAGGAACTGGCCCTGGAGGAAGAGGTCCATCAGCACAAGGAGTATCTGGAAAATATCCTCAACAATTCATCGGATATGATCATTACCACCGACTTAGAAAGGCATATTGTAACCTTTAACAGCGGAGGAGAGAGGATCCTGGGGTATTCCGAGGAAGAGATGCGGGGAAAAAAGGTGGAAGAACTTTGGATCAACCCGGAGGAGAGGCATCGACTGCTGACCGAGGTGTATTCCCGGGGAGCGGTCAACAACTTCCGGACCACCTTGTTGGCGAAAAACGGGCAGCCGGTGGATATCAGCCTCTCCCTTTCCCTCCTGCGGGACAAGACCGGCAGGGTAATCGGGACCGTCGGGGTCAGCAAAGACGTTACGGAGGAAAACCGACTTCGCCGGAAGTTGATAGAAAATGAACGCCTGGCGGCCATCGGTCAAACCGTAGCCGGTTTGGCCCATTGCATCAAAAATATCCTCAACGGCCTCAAAGGAGGGACGTATCTGATCAATGTCGGGCTTAAGCGCAGGGACAACCCCTTAATGGATGAAGGCTGGCAGACAGTCCAAAGAGGCATCGCCCGGATCAGCCGTCTCAGTCTGGATATGCTCAACTACTCCCATGACCGGAAACCGGATCTGCAATCCACCGACCCCTATCTCCTGGTTAAAGAAACGATCGACCTGGTGGCCCAGGCGGCCGGGCAGGAGGGGATCGAGATCAGCCTTTGCGGGCAGGAGGGAGTACTGGTATTATTGGACCCCACCCAAATGGGGCGGGCCCTGCTGAATTTGATCGACAATGCCCTGGATGCCTGCCGGGAAAAGATCTACTGCGGCGGGGAAACCCCACGGGTGGAAGTCACTGTGGAACGGGGCACTGAGGAAATTCGTTTTATCGCCCGGGACAACGGCATAGGTATGGAGCGGGAGGTGCAAGCCCAGATCTGCAAAAGGTTTTACAGCACCAAGGAGGGCGGGGGGACCGGTCTGGGATTGGCGGTCACCCAAAAAATCGTTATGGAGCATCAGGGGACATTAACCTGGGAATCCCTTCCGGGTAAGGGCTCGGCCTTCTATATGGTATTGCCGCTTACCTTGTCCTCGTCAGAAAAAATCTCGTAACAATAATGGCTGTCCATAGGCTGAATGACCAGACCTTGAAAACGGTAATGTTCCGCCTCCCATAAAAGATAAGTGCGGTTTTGCTTATCCACAGCCCTGGCCCATCGGGAAAGCCCGGGGAGGGTGGAGGTTCCATCCTCCCGGCTCCGGAATAAAAGGTTTTCTTTCTGCCAAAGGGAATGGAGGGTCACCCCTTTTTTTTCCAATCCGAAGACTTCCGTCACTCGGACTTTTACCGACTGAAAGGCGGTGGACATGAGGCGGTTAAGAACCGAAGTCCTTTTCATTCCTTTAGGGTAAGGGCCGCCAGCAAGTGTAAAATGAGGTCCCATTCCAGCCGATCCTCCCCCAAGGGATTCACATTTTCCTCCAGGGCCTGACGACAAACCGAAAGTGCGGCTTGGGCTTGGGCGGCGGCGGGCGCAGAGAGTCCGGGAACCGTCTTCTCCAATATCAGCATGACCGCGGCAAAATCATTACTGCCGACTCCGAAAACTTCGGGTCGGTGGAAAAAGGGGTCCATCTTTCCTTCGGAATTTATTTTTTGATACAAAGCGGAAAAAGACCGGGCTATTGATTTTTCCATAGGCTCTCCCTCCTTAAAAAAAATCGCTTTCTGCCGGACCCTTGGGCTTTGCAGGTAATTTACTTTCTTTGAAACAAGAGGTCAATCGGAAAAATTTTACTGCAGGGCAGGTAGAGAGGAAAGGCACCGGGATAATAAACCGAAAGAATCTGAAAAAAACATTGAATAATCATTTAGATCGGTATTACTATTCAAAGAAATAAAGGAAAGGGATAGCTATCCGAAAAATGAGCAGACCCTGCCGCTTATGCGGTCATCCCGCCATCCAGGTTTATGAAGACGACAGACCTTTTTTCGCCTGTAATATCTGCGGATTGATTTTCAGCGATTGCCTTATTTCAACCGAAGCGGCAGAAAAGCACTACCAGGATCAGTATAAAAATGCCTTTGATTGGGATAAAGAGGCCTTGGCTTTTGTGGCCATGATCAACCAATGTAAACATTCTCCGGAGCCCTCCTCCTTATCCGTCCTGGATTACGGTTCCGGCGGCGGATTTTTAACGGAAGCCCTGAGGAGAAAGGGGTTTACGGTGGATGGTTACGAACCTATGATCCACGGTGAATTTGAGGAGGGAAAATATTCAAGAAATTATGATGTGGTTATCCTCAATGAGGTCTTGGAACACCTGCCGGACATCAATAAAACCTTTGATCTGATTTATGATCTCGTCGCCCCTCAGGGGATTATGATTCTTAAAACCCTCCTGACCGATTCCTTGATCAATGATCCGGAGCATTTTCTACAGTTGTTCAAGGCCTGGTGGTATAAAGACGATCCCACGCACATTTCCTTTTTCTCCTCATTGACCTTCGAGTTCCTTTGCCGGGACCGGGGCCGGAATCTGGAGGTCCTAGGAATTTCCTCTACTGAAAATTGCCTGGTATTGAAGAAGGGATGACCGCTGTAACGTCCCGGTCCTGGCCTTTTTCCTCCTCTAAGGATGGGATTGATTTTCCACTTGAAATTGATTGCGTTTCTTTTTATTCTGCGGTCCATCATCTCGGTCAAGGCGTTTACCCTCAACGCCCGGGAGGTGAACGCCTTCACCTTCAGCTCTTTTCTGCGCCTTGATCCTGGCTTGCATCCTGGTCTATTTTATAGTAAAGGGATAGGACTCTTAAGAAAAACACCGTATCATCGATCCTTCCTGCCGGTCCGCAGGGTAATTCGATAACAACCGAACGGTGAGGAAAAGGGGGTAAGCGGGCAATAAACCCGGCAGACCCCGGGGTATAAAAAGACCGCCAATCGAAAGTTCTTCCGGGCCAGGGGGAAATTTTAAAAATAAGAGGACGAGATCATGACTTTTTCATCATTGCTGGATCAAATTCCCGACTATCCTTTCCGAAAAGTGGGTCAGATTTCCAAGGAAGTCGAACAAAAAGACGGTATCTCCGTCATCAACGCCAGAATAGGCATTCCCGATCGGGAAGCCCCCCAGGCCATCAAAGAGGCCCTGGCCAAATATGTTTTAAGCGAAAATTCCACCCTCGGTTACCCCTGTGATGCCCATCCGGAAAGAGGCATCCCGGAGCTGATCGAGGCCATTATCGAGGATTACCGCCAAAGGCATGGGGTCGTCCTGCAACCGGAAAATATCGCCGTCACCAACTGGAATAAAGAGGTCCTCTTTAACATCGTGCGCCTCTTCGAGCCGGGGACCGTTTATATCCCCGACCCGGTTTACCCGGTTTATGAGCCGGCTTCGCTGTTGACCGGTCACCGGGTACAAAGGGTTAGAACAACGGCGGCCACGCACTGGCTGCCCGAATTCAATTTTTCAGGGGCTGCCTCCCCGGGGGAGGGAAGACCGGGGGTTTTTTATTTCTGCGACCCTAATAATCCCACCGGGACCGTGGCCGACAGGGATTTCTATCTGTCCTTGTCGGAAGCGATGCAATCCAGGGGGATCATGGGAGTTTTTGACAAAGCCTATAAAAATTACACCTTCGAGGAAGGGTTTCAGCCCCTGTCCATCACCGAGATTCCGGGGATGATGGACAGGGGTTTTGAAATGGTTTCTTTTTCCAAACATTATAACTTCGTGGGCATCGGCCTGGGCTGGATGGTCAGCAGCGCCGAGAATATCAACCGCTGGTTCAAGCTTTCCAGCCAGTACAGCCAGGGAGTGGAATGGTACAAGCAGAAAGCCGGGGCCGAAGCCCTGCGCAGTCCCCAGGTCCAGGAGGAGATGCAAGGCTATTTCAAAGAATTGAAAGAAAGGAGGGACCTTTTCGTCAAAGGCTTACAGGAGTTGGGATTGAGGGCGGCCGTGCCCCAAGCCACCCCCTATCTCTGGATTCAGGTGCCTGAAGGGATGGATGATGAAGATTTTGTGCTCAACCGCTTGATCCGCCAGGCCCATGTGGCCTTTATGCCCGGTTCTTATTTCGGGACCAATGGTAAGAGCTTTATGCGGGCCACCCTCTTTCTTTCCAGAAGCGAAATAGAGACCGCCTTGGAAAGGATAGACAAAATCAGAACCTGGTGAAACCTCTCAACCGACGACGGCCACAGCCTCGGCCTCCAATAGAAAGTCAGGTCCGGCCAGGGATACGACGCCGACCATTGTTGAAGCCGGGAGGTTTTCCTGGGGGAACCATTTTCGGCGGGCTCGACCCACGGTCCTTCCATCCTCAGTTTTCATGTTGACCACGTAAGTATTCAGCTTGACCACGTCCTCAGGCCTGGCCCCGGCCGATTCCAGGGCCAGGGCCAGGTTCTCAAAGACCTGCTCGGCCTGGGCCTCCAGGTCTCCTTTCCCCACGGTCTTCCCTTCCCGGTCAATGGCCACCTGGCCGGAGATGTAGATCGTTTTGGCCTCTCCTGTTTTTACGGAAACCACCTGGGTGAAAAGCCTGGGGAAATTTGCCAGTTTTTCAGGGTGGATGAATTTTTTTTCCATAATCTATTCCTTTCCGATTTGATTGAGCTTTTCCTCTTTGATCCCTTTTTTATTGAAAAAATCCGGCAGTGGAAGGAGCGAGCTTCTCATCTGCCGGATTAAGATAAGTATCTTAAGAATAGAATTCTACCCAAATGGGATAGAATTCTATTCTAAAACGTGAATGTTACCCGGACCGAAAGAGGAATTTTTGGATTTCCATTTTCGGTTCCGGCTGGTCCGGGTTGGGGTTTGGCTGGGAAGGCGCCATAGTAAATGTTACACCCTCTCCACCACGGTGGCGATCCCCACACCGCCGCCGCCGCAGATCATCTGCAGACCGGCGCGACCACCGGTCCGTTTAAGGTGATGGGCCATCTCACCGAAATAGATGACCCCGGAGGCGCCTATGGGATGGCCGAGGGCGATAGCCCCACCGGTGGGGTTGACCCGGGGATCGTGGCGGTCGTAACCCAGGTCATCGGCAAACTGCAACAAGGGGGAAGCAAAGGCCTCGTTGGGTTCGATGATATCCAGATCATCAATGGTCTTCCCGGCCCGCTGCAAGGCCTTTCGCGCCGCCGGAATAGGGGCCAGGAGCATGGGCACCGGCGCCCCGCCGGCCACAGCGCAGGAGACGATCCGGCATAAGGGTTCCAACCCCAAAGCCTCGGCCTTTTTTCCGCTCATGAGCAATACCGCCCCGGCCCCATCCACGATTTGCGAAGAATTCCCGGGACTGACCAGGCCGTTTTCCTTAAAGGGGGTAGGCAGGGTCATCAGGTTTTGCAAATAGGCCTCGGGGTCTTCTATCGCCTTTGGCCTTAGTACCTCATCCTTGACTACTTGGTAATTGATCCCTTCCCAGCTGAATTCAAAGGGAATAATATGGTCGGCGTACCAGCCCTTACGTTCGGCCTCGACCGCTTTCTGCATACTCCATAAGCCAAAACGCTCCAGGTCTTCCCGGGTGTGCTTCTGGTCGGAGGAGATGATCTCGGCGCACATCCCTTGCGGGACGGAGAGCCCCCCTTCCTGAAGCCGGGGGGTCAAGCGGACCGGGTAATTGGCCTGAACCGCAACCTCGATGTCGGACATCATCGGGTAGTGGGACATGAGCTCCACACCTCCGCAAACGGCGATGTCCCCTTCGCCGACCATGATTTCGTGGGCGGCGATGTTGATGGCTTTTAGGCCGGCATTGCAATACTGATTGACCGTACATCCGGCCGCTTCTTCCGGGATCCCGGCCAGAAGGGAAGAGATACGGGCAATGTTGGCGGCCTGTTCCCCGATCTGGCTCAGGCAGCCGATGATCACATTCTCAATTTCCTTTTCATCAAATTTGGGGCTGCGGGCATGGACCCGGTCCAGCATTCCCCGCATGGTGTTGGCCAACAGCTCCTGGGCCGAGGCCTGGCAAAGCTGCCCTTTTTTCTCCATGCCTTTTCGGCCCGACTTGCCGATAGCCGACCGTACCGCTTCCACGACCACCACTTCCTGCAATTTCGCCATAAACATTCTCCTTTTTAAATAAACAAATAAGGTTCATTCCATATGCAACCGTCAGCATAGATTATAAAGTTAGGAGGAAGGAAAAGTCAAAAGGAAAAGTCCGGGAGAGATCCGCCTTTGTTCGACATATTACTACTGTTAAGAAGTATAGACGACCTGTTGTGATAAATTTCCAAGCTGAGAAGCGACAGCGGCCATCACTTCCGAAACCGGCAATTCTTCCAGACAGCGGCTTTGTTCGCTGCCAGCACATCCCTTCTGACGGCAGGGGACACAGGGAAGCCGGCTTTGCACCACCCTATGCCCGGAACCCCGGGGGGCCCAGGAAACCGGGGAGGAAGGCCCGAAAATAGTTACCGTCGGGGTGCCTACCGCTGCGGCGATATGCATCCCTGCGCTGTCCACTCCGATAAAGAGGCTGCTGCGTTTTAATACAGCCGACAGAAGTCCGATGGAAGTTCTGCCGGTAAGATTATAGACCCCGGGGCCGCAGCCCTCGGCTATAGAGGATGCACGGTTCTTTTCCTCCGCAGCACCCACAATCAAGACCGGAAATCCAAAGTCGGTTTTGATCCGCCGCACTAATTCGATGTAGTTGGCTGTCGTCCATTCCTTGTATCTCCACAAGGAAAAAGGTTGCAGGACCACCAGGGGCTCCTTGGATGGGATCCCTGCCCCGGAAAAAAGCGAGTCCGCTTCTATTATCCTCCCCATGGGCACCTCCATTCGCGGCCGGGGATCAGTGGGTTTTATGTTGTAAGCTTCCAGGAGGCTTAAATAATAATCCCCCACATATTGGTCTGTCTTATACTCCAGGTTGTTCAGATGGGTGGACAATCGGTTCCGCCAGAGTCTTCCCTCTGGATCGAAAAAGGAGATCCTCTGGCGGATACCGCCCAAGAAAGGGAGAAGGGCGGAGCGATCCCCCAATCGAAGGTTGATGGAAAGATCGAAATGGTACCCCTTGACATAAGAAAAAAACCGCTTCTGACAAATCAATTCTTGAAGAAAGGAACGTTTTTCCGAACCAATGGCGATCACTCCATCGGCCCAGGGACAATCCTCAATCAACTCCTTGGCCTTCTCCCGCACGGCCACCATCAGGCGGGCCTGAGGGAATTGCTCCCGCAGAGCCCTGAGGCAAGGCAGGGAAAGGACGACATCCCCGATATCTCCAAGCTGCAGGAGAAGGATGTGTTTTACGTCCTCAGGTATGGTAGAACTTCCTTTCATTTGCATGGCTTTGAACCGCTTTTTTTAATGCCTGTTGGAGTCCTATTATTTTCTTAAATGAGTTGCCCTGAAATTTCAATGCTTTTATGGGCATAGGTATCTTGGGGTGGAAATACCCGCAGAAGGCCTCCACCGCTTTGAAAATTTCTCCGAAGGTTAAAACAGCGGAGCCATTTCCCTTTTCGCCCTTTTTTGGGGGCGAAGGTTCTTGGTTATCCGGATTTCTTTTCCCCTCCGGCGAGACCCAGATGGTCCAGGAGCTTCTGAACGAATTCCGTTCCCTTCGCCTGATAGGCGGGAAGTTCCCAGGGCATTTCCTGCAGGTTCTCTAACATTTCGGGCAGGAGATCAAAAGGGATGGAAACCAGTTGTCGGCCTTCCGGAAAGAGTTCCCGGCGTTTCATGCCGTGTCCCAGACCGGTCACCATATAATTCAACTCTCCGCTCAGATAAGGATAGACCATCAGCCAGGCGCAGCCGATGGCCGCCGAACATTTGCTGGCCCACATCCGTCCGGACCGGTAGCTCATGGCCCGCAGAAGAATTTCCGTTTGAAAGGTTTGGGCTTGAATGATCAAAATATCCGGATCGAAGGGAAGAGCGTTCATTGGAGCGAAGGCCAAGGCATTAACCACCCCTGGTTTTATTCTCGGGATATAATGATAGAGCCGGGCGGCGCTGCGCGGTTCCTGGAAAATTTTTAAACCGGCCCCGAATTCTCCGCTGATATAAGGCCCCGGGGCCTCGGCCTGTCCTAAA
The DNA here is from genome assembly GCA_040755035.1 of Thermodesulfobacteriota bacterium. Taxonomy (GTDB): domain Bacteria; phylum Desulfobacterota; class RBG-13-43-22; order RBG-13-43-22; family RBG-13-43-22; genus RBG-13-43-22. The sequence continues at coordinate 20,718 of JBFMBU010000030.1, read as the reverse complement.
ACATAGAGGCCGGCCTCACAGGTGTGGTCCGGGGTTTCGGCAAAAAAAACCTTCCCCTCCTGGGCCTTTTTCAACATTTCGCATAAGGCCCGTTTCCCTTCCAACTTCTCCATCCCCTCGGGCTTGCGGGAGAAGAATTTTATTCCCAGCGGTGGAACCTCCCAGCGGAAACGGTCCAGAATCGATAACTCTTTTAAGATAGTAGTCATATAGACCTCAAAAAATTAGGGGGCTGACGCCCCCCATAAAGTTTCAAAAGGTTTTAATTGTCAAACACTCAAGAAGCGTATTAAAAAAGGAACCCCTTGGTTCCTAATACCCCGGAACCCTTGAATCCTTTTCCTTGATTTTAATAAATATGCCGGGTCGGCCAGGTCCCAAGTTTGACCACCTTTCCTTTTTGGACCTGGTCCACTCGGACCTCGTTGACCCCTTCTATGTCATTGGCACTATAGGTCATAGGCGAAGCGCTCAGGTTTCCGGTGGGCAGGTTCTTGATCTGGAAAAAACCGTCTTGGAGCACGATGGCCGGGGTCAATTTTTCCAGCGGGTGTTTCTGCAAGGCCAGTCTAAGGGCTTCCACCTGGACCATGGCCTCGAGCATACCGCCCACATACATGATATGGGTGGCCCGTTTGGTGGGGCGGTACTTTTTCTGCAGGTCATCGATAAATTTGATCCCCGGGGTGACCAAGTCATCCAGCGGCGGAAAACTCCCGGCGACCACGAACCCGTCGCCCAGTTCCCCCATGGCCGGGGCGAATACTGCGGCGTGACTGGGCAGGGCCTGGCCGAAAACGATCTTATAATCCAGATGAGGTCCCATGCCCAATCTCACCGCTTCCTTAATAGTCGGTTGAGAGCCGGGATTGATCATGACTCCCAGGGCCAGGTCCACTTTATTTTGTTTCAGCCACATCAATTGGGTGGTCGGCGGAGTGGTGGGGACCAGGGGTACGTACTGAATCCCTACGAACTCAAAGCCGTTTTTTTCCAGATAGGCCTTCATCTGCGGTATCTCAATGGATTTCCCCATGGCGTTGTCGGCTGTCAGATAGGCCACCCGCGGTTTCCGGGTGGCTTTCCATTGTCCTTTAAACCAGTCGGCGATTGCGGCCAGGGCATCGGTGTAAATGGGATAGTAGGTAAAAATCGTTTGAGGCGGCTTCAGCAGATAGGGTCCGGAGGCCATACTGGTGGCGCCCATTTTATCCTGAAAAAGCCGGTCTCTTAAGGCCAGGGCGATGGGAGTACCGGAAATTCGGTATACCATCATACCTTTGCCTTTCAGTTCTTCATAAATGGGCAAGGCCTTGGCCGGTTTGAGTTCATCATCCCGCCAAAGAAGTTCAAGTTTAATATCAGCGGGCCATTTCTCTTTTCGCCAGGGGGCCAGTTGTTTGGTCTCGTTGACATATTTTACATAATCCTCAAAGGCGGCCAGGACCGCGGCTGAATCCTCGGCAAAAGGCCCGGTCAAGGACATGGTCCCCCCCACATAGACGGATTTACCGGCCGCGCCGGCATCAGAGGAAAACAGCAATAAACTTAAGGCCAACATCATGAATCCTACTACACCCCATAACGACATGTTTGCTTTTTTCATTAGCGCCTCCTTTTTATTCCAGAATAGGGTTCAATCCCGCCCTGGGTGGTCTTCCCCTCAGGCCGGCCAGAGGGATAACCGTTTATCGGACCGAAAGTACTATTGTCGATCAATCCCCCCTTTCATTCGGATTCTTGATGGGAGAAAGGCCAAAGTTGAAAGTAGGCCTTGATCAATCCCCAGCGGTGTTCCAGTCCTCTGGGTTCAAAGACAAGGAAGAGGATAATAACCAGTCCTCTGGTGATCAGAGCAAGGGATGCGGCGGCCTGGGCGGCGACAGCGGCGGAGAGTACCGGACCAACAATAGTGACCAATTCGTCAAGCAGTTTTAAAGAGATGGCCCCCAGGATGGCCCCGGGTATACTGCCCATGCCCCCCACGATCAGCATACCGATATACCAGACGGAATCCATAAAAGGGAATTGATCTACACTGGCAAACCCATAATAGTGGACCGATAAAGACCCGGCCACCCCGGCATAGACACAACCGATAAAGAAAGCCTGCAGTTTATAACTCCAAAGATTGATCCCCATGACCTCAGCCGCCAGGTCATTGTCCCTGACGGCGACAAAGGCCCTTCCGGTCCGGGACCTGACCAAATTCACGGCCAAATAGGTAAACAATCCGGTCATAACCATGACCAAATAAAAATAAGAGGCCTTGGACGACAGGATAAAAGATCCGATCCGGGGTTTAGGCACGGCCAGACCGTCGGCTCCTCCGGTTACATTTCGGAGCTGGAGGATCAACCAGATGATCAGAAAATGAGCGGCAATGGTGGCCATAATCAGATAAAAACCCTTGATCTTCAAGGATGGCAGACCGAAGACCAGCCCGGCAGCCCCTGCGGCCAAAGCGGCGCAGGGCATGGCGGCCCAAAAGGACCAGCCCAGCTTGGCGGTCAGAATGGCGGAGACATAGGCCCCTACGGCCATGAATCCCACATGGCCCATGGAGATCTGTCCGCAGTATCCGGTCAGGATATTCAGTCCTTGTACGCTGATGACCGCAATACCGATCATGGTCATGACCGTCAGGACCCGGTCGCTGCAATACAGGGGACAGGCTAAAAGGAAAAAGATGAAAAGGAGAAGGATTATCCATTGACCCCCGGTTCGAATGACGGCTATGTCCTGTGAGTATTTTTCCCGGAAAGTCCCATAACGACGGCTCATGGTCTAAATCCTTTCTATCCGGATCAGGCCGAACAGTCCGTGGGGTTTGAAAATAAGGACGATGATCATGATTATAAAGGGAAAAACATTGGCCAATCCGCCTCCTGGCAGCAGGGGATCGAGATAGCCGGAGGCCACATTTTCCAGGACGCCGAGAATGATTCCGGCCAAAATGGCCCCGCCGATGGAATTGACTCCCCCAAGCAAAACAACGGCAAAGGCCTTCAGGCCGATTTCGGCCATATGAATCGAGACCCCGGAGACCCCGCCCAGAAGAATACCGCCGATGACCCCCACCACGCAGGCGATGATCCAGGAAACGGCATAGACCGTGGTAGCCTTAATCCCCATACTCTGGACGACCTGCAGGTCTTCGGCCGTGGCTCGCATGGCCAATCCGATTTTGGTGTAGCGGAAAAGGAGCATGAGCAAGGTAACACAAAAGACGGAGACCAACAGACCGATGAGCGATTCAGGAGGTATGGAGATCTGCCCCAGTTTAACGGTCAGGGTCGGCAGCAGACCATGGTAGGTCTTGTACTCCGCCCCCCAGATCAGGGTGGCCAACCCTTCCAGCACCGTTGCCAGGGCGATCGTCATCATGATCACCGCCAGGTCCGGTTGACCGACCAAAGGCCTTACCGCCAACCTTTCGATCAGCAGGCCCATAAAAACGGCCGTGGTCACGGCCAGAAGGAGTACGATCCCGATCGGCAGGCCGAGGGTGACTAAATAGGAAAATCCCAGGTAGCCACCGATCATAACAAAATGTCCCTGGGCGATATTAAAGGTATGGGAACATTTCAGGATGATGACAAAGCCTATGGCCACCAAAGCATAAATCATGCCCAGGGCTAAACCGGTGACCGCCAGTTGAAAGAAAAAAACCATGAAGGAAAAGCCCCCTTATAAAGAAAGGATAGTGAGCCTGGTTTGAACGGTCCTGCTCCCTCCGCCGGATTGTCGGATTTGGGATTCCATCACTACTTCTTCGCTCCCTTGATAGATCGATTCCACCAATTCCCGGTAACGCTTTTCCAGAAAGGCCCTTCTCAGCTTCCGGTTTCGGGTTACTTCCCCTTCATCAGGGTCCAGCTCCCGATGAAAGCAAACCAGTTTTTTTATCCGGAAAGCCGGTTCCAGCCCGCTGTTGACCCGGGCGATTTCCTCCCGAACCAAGGCCTGCACTTCCGCTTGTTGAACAAGATCGGCCAGGTTGGAAAAGGCCACCCGATTCCGCCCGGCCCAGCGGCTGACCGACTGGAAGTTGATAATGATGACGGCTGAAACATAGGCGCGGTCGGGCCCGACAAAAACCCAGGCTTCTTTAATATGGGGACTTAATTTCAGCCGGCCCTCTATCCTCTGCGGAAAAAGCCTAATGTCCTCGGTCAGGGAGACCATTTCCGATATCCTGCCCTCGATGTGGAGTTGGCCGTCTTCCCGAAAAAACCCCTGGTCTCCGCTGTGAAACCATCCTTGTTCAAACACCGCTTCGGTCAAGGCCGGATTATTATAATAACCGGAAAAAAGAGCGGCCTGGCGGTATAGTATTTCTCCCATTTCGTTGATCTTCACCTCCGCTTCCCCGGGAATGGGGACGGGGGTTTCATAGGTGCATTCAGCGGCGCTGACCCCGGTCAAGGGTCCGGCTTCGGTGGAAAAATAAATGTTTTTCAGGGGAAGATTCAGGGACTGAAAGAAACGCAGGATTTCGGGATTGAGAACAGCCCCGAAGCTGTAACCGATCCGTCCCTGACCCAGCCCCAGGCTTTTTCTCAGTGGTTTGAAGAGGATTTTTTCCGCCAGGCGAAAAAGAACCTTATTGATTATCCCCGGACTTTCTTTTTTAATACGTCTGTCGGCGGCCTTGTATCCCAGGGGCATCAGCAAGCGGTAAAGGGCTTTTTGCAGGGCATCGGTGTCCTGCATGCGGGCTTGAATCAGGGAAGCCTGGCTCTCCCACATGGCGGCATTCATGGATACTATGCTGGGTCCGGTTTCCTTCAGGTCCCGTTGCTGAGTCTCCGGGGATTCGGCGAAGTTCAGGGTGCAGGCCGACAGGAGATGACAGCCGATATTCAGCCACTGCTCGGGCATCCAGGCCGGGGGGAGGAAGGGGAGAAGGTTGTCTTCCGGTTGCCAGGGGTCCAGCCGGAGAAGGGCTTCAGCCCCGGCCCTCATGGATCGGAAGGTGTGGACCACTCCTTTGGGTACGTCCGAGCAGGTCCCTGAGGTATAAACCAGGGCACAGACATCGTCGGCCTTTCCTTTTTCCAGCAGTTCCTCAAAAAGCCCGGGATGTTCCCCGGCTATTCTGGCCCCTTGTTCCAGGACCTGATTGTAGCCCATCAGCAGCGGTTCCCGGTAATGCGCCAGCCCTTTATAGTTCCAAAAAATAACCTTTTCCAGGCCTGGGAGTTCGTTCATAAGAGCAAGAAACTTATCCACCTGCTCCTGATCCTCAACGACAGCAAAACGGGCTTCCGCATTTTCAGAGACCCCCTTTATTTCCTGGGGCAGCAGGTCCGGGCAGACCCCTACGGCTATGCCCCTAAGGGCCTGGACTGCCAGTTCAGCCTGATACCATTGGGGGGTGTTATCTCCGACGATCAGGACCCTGTCGCCGGTTTGGAGACCCTGGGTCTGTAATCCCAAGGCCAGTTGTTTCACCTGGTCATAATAATCCTGCCAGGTGTAGGGTTGCCAGAGGCCATAGTGCTTGTGACGCATAGCCCGGCGACTATGGCCAAAGCGGTCGGCGTTATAGCGCAGGACCTTGGGCCAGGTATCGCCTTTTTCCTGAAAAGCTTGCAGCCCCCTATCCATTTTTCACCCTATCCAGCGTTTTTTCCTCCGGTAATGTTTGACCTCCCGATAACTCTTGCGGGAACCGACAGCGGAGAGGCCCAAATAAAATTCCCGGACATCGGCATTGTCTTTCAACTTTTCGGCCGGACCGCTTAAAACCACCCGCCCGTTTTCCATGATATATCCGTAGTCGGCTATGCCCAGGGCGGCATTGACATTTTGCTCTACCAATAATATCGACATTTTTTGTTCGGCCCCTATTCTTTGAATGATCTCGTAGATGTCCTGGACCAGCAAAGGGGCCAATCCCAGAGAGGGTTCATCCAGGAGCATTAACCGGGGTCGAGCCATGAGGGCCCGGCCGATGACCAGCATCTGTTGTTCCCCGCCGGACAGATATCCGCTGATTCTCCGCCGCAGATCTTTGATTCTGGGAAAATACCGCAGGACCATTTCCAAATCCTGTTTGACGCCCCCCCGGTCTTTTCGACAATAAGCCCCGACCATTAAATTCTCTTCCACGCTCAAGTGTTCCAGTACCCTTCGGCCTTCCATGGCCTGGCTGATCCCCAGGGCCGAAACCGCCTCCGGGCCAAGGGCTTCAATCCGCCGGCCGTTAAAAAGGATCTCTCCCTCCGTTACCTTTCCTTCTTCCGTTTTCAGCATACCGGAAATGGCCTTGAGGGTGGTGGTTTTCCCGGCCCCATTGGCCCCGAGCAGGGCGACAATGTTGCCTTCCTTTACCTCCAGGGAAACGCCCCGCAAAACCTGGATGACGTTCATGTAAACCACTTCGATGTTGTTGACCTGGAGCATATAAAAACCTTGGGAGAATCTATTTCCCTTTCCCCAGATAAGCGCTGATCACCTCGGGATTGGTGCTGATTTTCTCCGGAGTCCCTTCGGCGATCTTGCGCCCGAAATTGAGGACGGCGATCCGGCTGGCAATGTCCATAACCACGCCCATGTCATGTTCGATGAGAATAATGCAGCCGATACCGTCGCGCAGGACCGGCGTTTCAGGGTAGGTCGCCCCCTGGCCTTCGAAGACATCGATAATAAAACGGGCCATGTCTTCTTTTTCCTCCAGATTCATGCCGGCCATGGGCTCATCCAAAAGAAGGACTTTCGGTTCCAAAGCCAAGGCCCTGGCCAGTTCGACCCTTTTACGCAGGCCATAGGGTAATTTCCCCACCACTTTTTTTCTGATAGGGGCGATTTCCAGAAAATCGATAATTTCCTCAGCCACCCGGCGATGGCTGACTTCTTCTTTGAGGGCCGGACCGAAAAAAAAGGCCCCGCTTAAGAAATTTTGCCTCATCAGGACATGCCGGGCGGCCATGATGTTGTCCTGGGTGGTCAATCCGGTATAAAGCTCAATGTTCTGGAACGTCCTGGCGATTCCCAGGCCGGCCAGTTTGTCCGGGCGCAGGCGGGTGATTTTTTGACCTTGGTAGTAGATTTCGCCCTGTTGGGGTTTATAGAAGCCGTTGATACAGTTCAGGAGGGCCGTTTTACCGGCGCCGTTGGGTCCGATAATGGCCAGGATTTCCTGGTCTCGAACATCGAGGGATATTTCGGTGAGGGCGCTGACGCCTCCGAAACTAAGGGAAAGGTTAGTAATCCGAAGTTTGACTTGATCCGTTTCCACCGGAGGCCCCCAGTCTTCCCTTCAGCGAGCATTGCCGGGGAAGACGGATGTTTTTTCGAGTCGTAAACCTTGGACCTGTGTTCCAAAAAATTACATTAGGGGTGGGGTTGAAAATTGAAAAATTTTTCAGACTGAAAAAAATATCTCCTTTGGTGTCGTATCCGGGCGGCAGACCCTTTAACCGAACACTAAATTTTTCGTAACACTTTAGTTGTTTGAAAAATGTTTTTAGCCACAGACGCACACAGACAAAGACCGGACGATAGATTCTTGGCCCGGCCCCGACAAACCCAGGGGCCAGGCCAACCAGCCGTCGCTGGCGCGAAGCAGAGTTTAATTGCCCGAAGGGCCTGACGGCAGGAGGAAGACAAGTCGTCTTCCTCCTGTCCCGCCTTTGTCGGTGGCAAAAAAAGGGTTTTCCGTTTTAATAAAACTAAAATGATACAATTTTTCAAAAGGGCGGTACCATTGTTTATATGGCTTACTAAACTGGAATGAAAAAGTCAATAGTTAAAAAGTCAATTTATTTAGTTTCCCTCCCGAATGTTTTTCCCCTCCCGGGCCTGCCTATCTCTCAATTCCCTTTTTAGGATTTTACCGGTAGGACTTTTGGGCAGCACCGATACCGTAACATACTCCTTGGGCACCTTAAAGGCGGAAAGGCGCGTCTTTAAAAAACGTTTCATCTCCTCGGCCTGAATGGTATGCCCGGCTTTAGGGATGATAAAGGCCGTCACCTTTTCGCCCCACTCCCGGTCCGATACCCCGACAACGGCGCATTCTTCCACTTCCGGAAGCGTATAAAGCACCTCCTCCACCTCTCGAGGATAGACGTTCTCCCCGCCGGTGATAATCAGGTCTTTAAGGCGGTCGACGATATACAAATATTCATCTTGATCAAAGAGCCCGATATCCCCGGAACGGTACCAGCCTTTTTCCCAGAAAGCGGAGCGCGTGGCTTCCGGATTATGCAGATAGCCCTTCATGACCACCCGGCCCCGGACGCAGATTTCACCTTCACGGCCTTTTTCCAGGAGGTTTCCCTTGGTGTCCCGGATCTGTATCTCCACTCCGCAGATCGATTGGCCCACCGATCCGACGCGGTGCTGATAATAATGGTTATAGGTAATCGGCATACCTTCGGTCATGCCGTAGGATTCGGCGATGGTAATCCCGGTCCTCTCCTTCCACTGTTTGACCACTTCCCCGGCCAGGCTGGCAGCGGCTGAAAAACAGTATCGCAGCCTGCCCACTCTTTTTTCCAGGTCCCCCAGGGACAGGAGACGGATATACACCGTGGGAACGGCATAAAATTTGGTAGCCCGACCGGCTTCCAGGACTTCCATGACCTGGAGGAGGTCAAAGGAAGGGAGCAATTCCAGGCAGCCGGCGCTGACGATGGTGGCGTTCATAATATGGATCTGGCCGAAAACGTGATTGAAGGGCATAAAACAAACGGCCCGGTCGGTTTCCATGGAGCGTTCGAACCGGGCCACGGAGCAACTGGAAAGACTGATGCTTTCATGGGTGAGCATAACCCCCTTCGGGGTACCGGTGGTTCCGCCGGTATATAAAACGGCGGCCGTATCGTCCGGGTCCCGTTCTATGGTTTTAAAGACTCCACTGCCCATAGCCAGGAGCGTTTTTAGATCCAGATCACCGCCGTCACAGATAATTTTTTCCAATAGCTGGAGGTTTTTTAGTCCTTCCAGGTCTTTCAGCTTATCGGGGGAAGCGTACATCAGGCGCAGGCGGGCATGTGCCACCAGAAGGGAAAGTTCATCACCGGTAAGCAGGGCCGATAAGGTGACCGCCACCGCACCGGCTTTGAGGACAGCGAAATAAAAAATGATCCACTCGACCGAGTTGGGGGCACAAAGCCCGATCAGGTCTCCCGGTCTGATCCCCGACTCGACCAGACCTGCGGCTACGCGGTTGGCCGAATCATTAAGTTCAGCATAGGTCATCTCCAATCCGTCCCGGCAAACAGCCGGTCGGTCCGGAAAGAAAAAGGCCGATCGTTCCAAATGGTGGGCAAGATTCATGAGGGTTTACCTCAGCAAAAATAACTGTTCAGGGGATTTCAATGGAAGGCTCCCGCACTTTTCAGTCGATTGGTAACGGAAGAAAACGGAAAAGGTTTTGAATGCTGTTCACCGGCAGAAAAAGGCCTTGGTGGTGCCAAGACCCAGGCCGGCAGTAAAAGGCCTTGGTGGTGCCGAGACCCAGAATCGAACTGGGGACACGCGGATTTTCAGTCCGCTGCTCTACCGACTGAGCTATCTCGGCACATGAGGAGACTTAAACATTTCCAGCCTTTTTGTCAAGGAAAAAAACCTCGGGTTTTCATCCGCAGGAAGCAGTCCTTTTCCAAATCAAAGGGGATCAGGTCAGATCAGTCATTGGGTTTGATATTAATTTCCAATCCTTCCAGTGATAATTCCAAGTCTTTTTCTCCCAAGGAAGACCCGGCCGATTCCCGGGACGGTTTTTTCAGATCAAAGGGAGCGGAGAGATCAAGAGCGAACCCTTGGTCCGGAACGATCCGGCTGGTCGCGGGGCTTGCCGCGGGGGTTTCCGGAAGTTTAGACTTCGGGATCACCGTCTCCTTTATCGTTTCCTTTTCTTTTTGGGACATAAGCGGGACCCGATCCTGGATTTCCTGTAAAGAAATCGGATGGGGATGGAACCCTGGAAGATTCAAGCGACGTCTTTCCTCGATAAGATCAGCGTTGCACTTGACACAAGTTTCCAGGTAATCAAAACTGATGAATCCACATTTAGGACAGCGCATAGTTCCCTCCTTTTAGAAATACAGCCGGGCTATATTCTTTCCCGTGACTATTTTTCCATAAAAATAGGTTCTTCTCCCAATTGGTTGGTCGAAAGGGGTCAAGGATTAGAGGTTTCAAGATTTCTCCCCCTCGGCTTCCGAAAGGAAGCTTCTTTCAGGGTCGGCGAGGCCGACCGGGTCGAAATGACCCCAAAAGGATTTTCTGACTTTTTGCGAGATCATCACCCGCAACCCGCAACCCGCGACCCGCAACCATTATTCTTTAAAATCTGCCAAATTCCCGCTTCCCCCCATGTCCCCCCAGAGGAATTGAAGCATGGAGATGAAGGTCAAGGCCGCCGTTTCGGAACGCAGGATCCTGGGTCCCAGGGAAACGGAGACAAAGCCCTTTTCCCCGGCCAGGCTATGCTCTTCTTCTGAAAATCCTCCTTCAGGACCGATCAGAACGGTTACTGAATGGGGAGGAGAGGCCTGCCGATGAAGATCTTTCAAGGTCCGGCAGGTTTCGTTCTCGTAGGGAATGAATTTTAAATCTCCTTCCTCCAGTTCTAAAAGCTCCGAAAAGGAAACCGCGGGAAAAAACCGGGGCAGGACATTCCGCCCGCATTGTTTGACCGATTCGATAAGGATTTTTCGGCTGTGGTCCAGGCGGGAATCCCGGCCTGTTTTTTCAAAATTTCGTCGGCTGAACCGGGAGAAAAAAGGGCGAAAAGCGGTTACGCCCAACTCGGTTCCTTTTTGCAGCATCCAGTCCAGCGGTTGAGAGCGGATCAGGGGAACCCCGAGGGTTATCCGGAGCGGAGATTCCCGGATGATAGTCCGCTGTTCCGAAATTTCAAGAAAAACCCTGGTGGCGGTGATGGAGGCTATGCGGGCCTGAAATTCATGATCGGAATCGTCAAAGAGGACAACCCGGTCTCCGGGCTTTCTCCTTAATACCTGAATCATATGTCGGGCCTCGTCTCCATCCAGAAAAGGAGCGGGGCCTTGGACCCGATCCCTTGGAATAAAAAACCGACGCATGGTTCAGGCCCTCCCCCTTCTATTTTTCGGCGCGAAAGATAACACAGGCCCATTCCTCCTCCAGGATCAGGGTTTCCAGGGGGACCTTTTCCCGGGCCAGGGTACGGATTAAGAGGCCGGCCTGGGAGCCCAAAACGCCGGAGGTTACCAGGATACCTTTGGGAGCCAAATGGTTTTTCAGCGTCGGGGCCAGGGATAGCAGATCATTGAGAGTCAGGTTGGCCAAAATCAAAGAAAAAGGACCCTGGACCGTTTCCGGCGTGGCCAGTTCCACCCGGATAATGTCTTCCATTTGATTCAGCCGTACATGGGCCTGGGCGGCCTCCACGGCCAGGGGGTCATTGTCAATGGCCAGTACCCGGCGGGCCTGAAAACAAGCCGCGGCCAAGGCCAGGATGCCGCTTCCTGTGCCCACATCCAGGACCCGCGAAAAGAGGGAATCTGCGGCCCAAGGCCCTCGGGAAAGGGATTCCATAGCCTTCAGGCAAAGACGGGTACTGAGGTGGCCCCCAGTGCCGAAGGCCTGGCCGGGGTCCAGTCTTATTACCCTCTCTCCCGCCTGGGGCTCGAAGGTCTCCCAGGTCGGGCAGACGATAATATTGGAGCAGACCCTGAGAGGTTTGAAGTATTTTTTCCAATTTTCCTGCCAATTTTCAGCGAAAATTTGGCGCAAGTCCCAATGGGGAGAGGGGAATTCCGGGAAATGGGTATGAAGGTCAAAGACCCGTTTCCTTAGTTTAAGCAAGTTATGACGAAAGGAGATATCTTTGGGCAGATAGGCCCGGAGCCTGGAAACACCGCTGATGCCGACAGCAGGGTCCTCGGTTATCGATCCCTGACCGGTTTCCTCAAAAATGATGGAACTGCAGGACTCGCTCAATTGCGGATCTACCGTTAAACAGACCTCGATCCAAGACAGGGGAGGGTTCATCACCTTCTGATCCATTTGACAGAAAAAAGAATACCTTGTATTTTAAACAAAGAGAACTGGAAAAGCAAACCAATTAGTTCTCATCCGGAAAAGGACCTTCCGGATGAGAACGAATTAACCAGAGACAGGAGCAGTCGCTATGAATCCGGATCGTCTAAAGGATCTTTTAAAACAGGTTAGAAGCGGGAAGGTCTCGGTGGAGCAGGCCATGGATAAAATGAAGCACCTGCCTTTTGAAGATATTGACTTCGCCCGCATCGATCATCACCGCTCCCTGCGCAAAGGATTTGCCGAGGTCATTTTCGGCCAGGGGAAGACCGTCCGCCAGATAATCGATATTATGAGCCGTCTGAAAAAAAACAGGGAAAATATCCTGGTCACCCGCTTGGACCCGGTCAAGGCCAAGGCGGTGGTTAAACACTTTCCCGAAGCGGAGTATCATCCCCTTTCCCGGGTCCTGACCTGTCTAACCAGACCGGTTAAGGCGCAAACCGGTCGGGGCCTGATTCTGGTCATTTCCGCCGGGACCTCGGATATGCCCGTGGCCGAAGAGGCCTTGCTCACGGCCCGGATTATGGGCAATGCCGTGGAATACCTCTATGACGTCGGTGTGGCCGGATTGCATCGCCTGATGGCCAATCAGGAAAAAATTATGTCGGCCTCGGTCTTGATTGTGGTGGCCGGTATGGAAGGGGCCTTGCCGAGCGTGGTGGGAGGGCTGGTGGACCGGCCGGTCATCGCCGTACCGACCAGCGTGGGCTACGGAGCCAGTTTCAATGGCCTGGCCGCTCTACTGGCCATGCTCAACTCCTGCGCCTCGGGGGTGGCGGTGGTCAATATCGATAACGGCTTCGGGGCCGGATACTTAGCCACCTTGATCAACCGGGTCTGAGAATGCCCATAATTTACCCTTATAATTTTTTTTGGAGAGAAGACCATGAACCAAATTAAACAGGCCATCGAGGCCATAAAACCCCTTGACCTTTCGCTAAAACCTGACATCCAGGGCCATCTGGATCAGTTGACCAAGCCGCCCCGAAGCCTGGGCCGGCTGGAAGACCTGGCTGCCCAGTATTGCCTGATCAGAAACACATCCCGCCCAACCTTGGGGCGAAAAATGATTTTTACCTTTGCCGGGGACCATGGGGTAGCTGAGGAAGGGGTGTCGGCTTTCCCTAAGGAAGTGACCCCTCAGATGGTCAGGAATATTCTGGCCGGCGGAGCGGCAGTCAATGTCCTGGCCAGGCATGTGGGAGCGGAAGTCAGGGTCATCGATATCGGGGTGGCCGATCCGTTGACCGGGGCATCGGGTCTAATCCGCCGTAAAGTCAAACCCGGCACCAACAATATCGCCAGGGGCCCGGCCATGGAAGTGGAAGAGGCGGTACGGGCCATAGAAACAGGTATTGAACTGGCCCGGGAGGCGGCCCGGGAGGGCGTTGCCTTAATAGGAACCGGGGAGATGGGTATTGCCAACACCACCCCCTCATCGGCCCTTTTTGCCGCTTTGCTCCCCTGTCCGGTAGAGGATATTACCGGAAGGGGAACCGGGATTGATGACAGCGGATTATTGAAAAAAATTGAAACCATTAAAAAAGCCTTGGAAGTAAATTATCATCCGCTGCCTGATCCCTTAAAAACAGTAGCCGCACTGGGAGGATTGGAGATCGCCGGTATTTGCGGCCTTTGTCTGGGGGCCGCGGCCGAAAGGGTCCCGGTGGTGGTAGACGGTTTCATTTCATCGGCCGGGGCGCTTGTCGCCTGTCGTCTGTGCCCTACGGTTAAGGACTATCTTTTTTTCAGTCACCTGTCCGAAGAAGCCGGTCATGCCGCTTTTTTCAGGCTTTTCGGGGTCAAGCCTATATTGGATTTGAAAATGCGTCTGGGGGAGGGGACCGGCGCGGCTTTGGCCATGTCCCTGGTCGAGGCTGGAGTGAAAATTTATAATGAAATGGCCACCTTTTCTTCAGCCGGGGTAAGCAATACAGGAGAAAATAGGAGTTGACTTATTATTTTAAATTTATATAGTTAGTTCTCATCCGGAAATTTAAAATTTCCGGATGAAGCTTACAGCAGTCAGCCATCAGCCATCAGCAAACCTGCATGAATAAAGGATTTTGCTGGAAGCTAAAAGCCGATCGCTATTCGCTCCACCCGGAAAAGGGTCTTTTTCGGAAGGATACTTGTTAATAAAGTACAGAATCTTCATTCAGCGGATGGGCTGACTTGAAAAAAAACAAAGACCGCCAAAACCAGCTCCTGCCCCCGGAATCGGTTTTTATCGTTGACCCAGATCGGGATTTTCTGAAATCAACCGAGAAATTTTTAACTTCCCGGGGATATACCGTCCTGACGGCCTGGAACGGGACCCAGGCCTTAAAAAAAATATCCGCCACGGCTTCCCCATTGCTGGCCTTGGTTTCTTTGCGATTGCACGACGTCTCCGGGGAGGTCCTGATAAAGAGATTACACGAACATTCCCCGGATCTGGCCATTATCCTGACCGATATCGGGGAGGAACCTTCGGCCAATTATATGCAGTTTGGTGTGATCGACTTCCTGCCTAAACCGATCGATCAGGAGGTCCTTATATCGGCAGTCCGGAATATCCCGACTATTCTTAATCCCCTGGTGGAAGATGAGGGGAAAGAAGGGACCGGTTTGCTGGCCCAATTCTTCCCTTTTCTCGTTCATGAACTTCGCAATCCCTTACAGGCCATCGGCGGCGCCCTGACCATCATTGAAAAACGCACTGATCTTCAGGATCAGCCCCTGGCCCAATCCATAAATATTATCAAAGATGAGGTTCAGCATCTCACCGGCTTTGTTCAGAAATGTCTCGATTTTGTCCGGCCGGTCAATAAAGACTTTACCTTGGAGACCGACCTGAATGAACTCATCCGGCTGTGCTTGAAAATGGTGACCTACATGATGCCGGGTACGGCTGAGAGGGTGGAGATCGCCGCCGAATTGGACCCGCAACTGCCCAAGGTCTATGTCAATTACGAAGAGATCAAACACGTTTTATTGAATTGTTTGAAAAACAGTATGGAAGCCATGCAAAAGAGACCGGCCCCCAAACTGCAACTGTTAACTACAAGCAAGGTCTTGAATCAGTCCGGATGGGTGGAGATCCACATCCGGGACAGCGGAGAAGGCATTAAAAAGGAAAATTTAAAACTGATCGGGACGCCTTTTTTTACCACAAAAATTCGAGGTACCGGTCTGGGTCTGGCGGTGTGCAACCGGATCATCGCCGACCGTCATAAGGGAAAAGTATTGATTGAAAGCGAAGAGGGAAAAGGGACGGAAATAACGATCAAACTACCCTTGACTTTGAAAGGGGAGGGGCCGGACCAAGGAGCGGAGGATTGATGGCCCCCTCTATCCTGGTCGTTGATGACGAACCCAACGCCCTGTTTACCCTGTCTCAAATGCTGACCGATGACGGGTATAGGGTGATTTCCGCCTCCGGAGCCAAGGAGGCCTTGGGTAAAATCAAGAAAAATATGATCGATCTGGTGGTCACGGACATCAAGATGCCGGATATGAGCGGCATGGACCTGCTCAGTGCCATCAGGCAGGTCAATGAGGATATTCCGGTCATCCTTTTAACCGCCTATGGCTCCATTTCCATGGCCGTGGAGGCCTTGCGGCAAGGAGCCTATTATTTTTTCGAAAAGCCTATTTTCAGCCATGAGGACAAGTTCCTGGCCATTATCCGTCAGGCCTTAAAAACCCAGCGACTGGAAAAGGAACTGGTCGACCTCCGCCAGGAGGTTATTGAAAAGTACTCCTTTCCCAATATTATCGGTGATCATCCCAAGATGCTCCGGGTCTATGAGTTTATCAGCCGAATTTGCAATTCGGATAAAACGGTCCTTATTCAGGGGGAGAGCGGGACCGGAAAAGACCTTATTGCCAAAAGCATCCATTTCAACAGCCCCAGAAACAAAAAACCCTTAATTTCGGTTAATTGCGGGGCCCTGACCGAAACGCTTCTATCCAGTGAACTGTTCGGCCATTCCCGGGGGGCCTTTACCGGAGCGGTCAAAGATACCATGGGGAAATTCCAGGCCGCCGACGGCGGGACCCTGATACTGGAAGAAATGGGCGAGGTGCCCCTGCATTCGCAAAAGGTGTTTCTAAAGGTCCTGGAAGAGAAGAAACTGGAGCCAGTCGGCAGCCATCAGACTAAAAAAGTGGACGTGCGGATCATTGTCACCACCCACAGAAATCTGCGGGAAGAAGTGGAAAAGGGGAATTTCCGGGAAGACCTTTTTTATCGGTTGAGCATCCTGTCCTTAACTATCCCTCCCTTGCGGGAACGCCTCTCGGACTTGCCCCTGCTGGTGGATTTTTTTCTGAAAAAGTTTCAGGAGGGGCCAATCCCCTTTAGGATTGAACCGGCCGTTATCGATTATTTGGCAACCCTTTATTGGCCGGGAAATATTCGGGAACTGGCTAATGTCATTCAACACATGATAACCTTTTGCCGCGGGAACACCCTGACTATGGAAGACCTCCCCCCTTCCCTTATCTCCGGGACCAGGGAGGAGAAGGAACCGGCTCGGGGTGAAATTGATCTGCCCGCTCTGGTTTCTGATTTGGAGAAAAGATGGATCGTTAGAAAACTGGCCGAGTGCGGCGGGAATAAAGAAAATACCAGAAAAATGCTGGGAATGACCCGAAGGATGCTCCTTGACCGGATAAAGAAATATGAGATCAAGGTCGCTTTGCGAAAATAGGGCCTTTCAGGGAGCCGCAGCCCGGCAGGTTATGAAGAAAGGGCACTTAAAGCGTTTGAACCTTTTTGGACAGCAAGGGGTGAAAACGAGTATTCGTCTCGGAGCTGGATAATAATTAATCCATCGTTTTTTTTAGAAAAGAACCCTTTTAAGGCCCGGTGTTGGACCGGAAATTGCATATTTCTAATCAGTATCCATCCGGAAAAGGGCCTTTTCCGGATAGAGCGAATAGCGATCAGCGGGTAGCGTCCAGCAAATCCCTTTATTTAAGCGGGTCTGCTTAGTGCTGATCGCTGACTGCGGTAACCTTTATCCGGAAATTTTGAATTTCCGGATAAACACTAATTATTGATAATGAGGTAGAGGTCTTCAAAAGCAAGATGGAAAATCAAAGCTCCTTTTTTAATTCAGCAAAGAAAAAGAAAGCAGTATGCCTGGTGGATCCTTTCGATAATGTCCGGAGTGTTCAGCGGATGATTCTTGATGAACAGGGATATGAAGTGGATACCGCCACCGATTTGGAGGAGGCTGCTGCATTGTGGGGGTCAACTACCTATCAGGTTGTAATCACAGAATATTTTTTTCCTGTAGAGAAAACCCTGTCCTTTGTCCGTTTTCTCAAAGGGCAGAGTCCTCAACCCTTTCATTTGCTGAGCACCTCAACCCCTATAGATGATCAAATCTGTAAGGGACTTTTTGATGCCGGTTTGGATGATCTTTTGGTTAAACCCTATGGCCGGGAGTTTTTTCTAACCCACATTAAAAAAGGGCTTGAACAACAAGCCCTTTCCCAAGGTTACTTCGAAAAGGAACACCAGGGCCGCTCCCTCCCCTCTCAAATGGATGTTCTCGGAGTCTTAGAACCCCACTATTTCAGCAGGTTCATCCGCAGGGAAATAAAAAAGGCCAGGCGGCACCAGGAATCGATGTCTTTGATCCTGGTCAGGCTTCCGAAAAAGGACCAGATGGGCCAAGAGTTCGACCTTTTTTATAACGAATTAACTGGGTTGCTTAGAAAATCCCTCAGAGAAGAGGATCTGGTCGGCAGGGAAAACGGACATCTTGGTATTGTTTTGGAAAAAACCGACGAAACCGGTTCCCAGGTCTTGGGGAAGAGGCTGTTATCCCTGATTCAAACCCATCCCACCTTTCAAGCCCAGGCGTCATGGCAAAGCGCCATCCGGGATTTGGCATTTAATTATTACACCTACCCTAATCCTTCCAATGTTCCTGAAATTATTAATACGTTGTTGCAGGAAATGGAAGCGGATGTTCGTATTCAATAGTGTTCTCGAAAAAGGTTCCTGGTATTCTGTTTTTGAAATTCATTAATAAACCTTTATTCTGGAAAATTATTACGTTCTCATTCTGAAAGGGCTTTTCAGGATGAGAACCCATTACATATAACGCCAGGCCGTCGCCGGAGTACTGGAGGGGGGACCCTTCGCTAAGCTATCTTCGATATCGGCCGTCTTCCAGCTACACCCCCTCTCTTTTTGCTTCCAGAAAAAGGAAATGGACTTTTTTGTTTATTGAACTGTTCAAAAAAGACCATCATTGAGATATAAATTCACATCTTTTTTGGGTCTCTATGATTTTATTTTAAATATTTCAATATATTATAAGAAAAATCATTTTTGGCCCTCCTTTTGCATACAATATCTTCATATACAGATGATCGTCAAAAAAATGACGTTTCTCGAAGGATTTGGTTATAAAGGCCTTGCGGTGAGTTCATGAACTTACCTCAGACCCTTGGTATTTTTACGACCAACACCCGAGGGAAGGGTTTTCTTTTTAATAAATTTTCATCTGCTGTAATCTTGCTGTAATCTTACTTGTCTAAGGATTTTATGCTGTCTATGTTACCGGGAACCATTCTTATCCTGGAGGAGGACCTTCAGCTTCAATGGATATTAAAAACCTTTCTGGAGGGTAAGGGCTTTTCCATCATCACCCTGGATGCTTTGGAAGAAGTTCAAGCGGTGATTTCAAAGCAAAGGGTCCCGGTTATTATTACCACAGAACAATGGTTAAAAAATTCCCATTTACTTGAAACCATAAGGCAAATTAAACGATCGCTTCCCGATATCTATATTTTAATGACCACCTATCGTATGATGGAAGAAAAGGATTATGAGGAATTTTTTCTTTCGGGGGTGGATGATATTTTGGAAAAACCTTTTGCTTTAAATAACATAACGGTCTTGCTTAAAAAAAGATTAAAGATCGGGTTAGAGGGGACAAAAGAAGGCCCTTCCCTATCCAATGAAATGGGTCTGGTTACCTGATTATAACCCGCTGCTTGTGGCAGCAGCCTGTGGAGCCATTGATTTTACAAGAAAAACGTCAAAAAAACATTCGTTGACTAAAGTCATGTTTTAGTAATTTTTTTAATATTATTAATTTTGTATCATTTTAGCTTTTTGAAAAACTGTATTCACCGCTGAGACGCCGAGAGCGCAAAGAAGATAGGTTTATTGTTTGCCAGGGGAGGCTCTGCCGACCCAATGCCAAGGCCCCTATTCGGGAGCCGGGGTGAGAGGCCGGCAAACAATAAGCTTCGCTACCCTGCGGTCGCTTCCTGAGGGGGAACCTTTGTTTAAGGTCGACAAAGTCGACCGGGTAATTATTTTGCCAACGGCAAGGGCAGGTTTGAACAATCCCGCCTCTCACGGGATTGTTCAAAAAATTTCTCTCTGCGTTCTTTGCGACTTTGCGGTGAACAAAAACCCTTAATTTTTATTGGCAGGTTTTTCCCTCCTTGGAAGAGGAGGTCACAGGGAACCCTAAATGAATCCGGTCCTGACTGATATTAAAAACTATTCTGGCGTAAAACCGGAAACGGATAATATGCCGGAACAAGGAACGGCCTATGCTTTTTTCCAAAAGATACAAAGGGCCATGTCCTGTTTTCCCAACTTCAGTGAGATTTGTAAGGGGATATTGAATACCGTTGTGGAAGAAATTGAGGCGGAGAATTGTTCGCTGATGCTGAAGGATCCTTTTTCCGAAGAATTAACCATCTTTATGGCCCGAGGCCAGAAAGATTCTCAATGGTCCCTTCATCAGGGCTCCCAGGACAGGGGGGCACGGTTCAAATCCGGGGAAGGCATTGCCGGTCGGGTGTTTGAAGAAGGATTTTCTTTAGTTGTGGGGGATACCGATAAAGAGCTTAAATTTATTAATAAAAATGGTTCGTCCCGGCAAATTAAATCCATCTGCTGTTTCCCGGTAAGGGAAAGGGAGGAAGTGGTTGGTGTTTTCAATCTCAGCCATTCCCGGTACCAGGCCTTTGGAGAATGGGAACGGTTAGCTATGTCTTATGTGGTCAATCAGATAGGGGCAGCCTTGACCGCCTCCCAATTTTTCTTTGAGAAAAACGCTGAAGGCCCTTTTTCCCAAAAGCAGGGAGACAACCCATCATTCTCGGGCAAGGGGATCCCGGGGATAATCACCGAGGCCGGGAGCACGGAAAACAGTTCTAATAACGGCGAGTTTGTTTTCTATAGCGCGGCGATGAAGAAAATTGACCGGATCATCGATCAAATCGCCGATACCAATGTCACGGTTTTTATTCAAGGGGAAAGCGGGGTGGGGAAAGAGGTAGTGGCCCGGTCCCTGCACCAAAGGTCCTCCCGGAGGGACCAACCTTTCACCAAAGTCAACTGCGCCGCTCTTCCTTCAGAGCTCCTGGAAAGTGAACTTTTCGGTTATGAAAAGGGGGCCTTTACCGGGGCTTATCGCCAGAAACCCGGGAAATTTGAACTGGCCCAGGGAGGGACCATTTTCTTGGATGAAATTGCCGAAATCACGCCGGCCCTTCAGGCCAAATTGCTTCAAGTCCTCCAAGATGGGGAGTTTTCCAGGTTAGGGGGTAAAAAGGACATCAAGGTCGATGTCCGGATCATATCGGCCACCAATAAAAACATAGACGAGGCCCTTAAAAAGGGTAGATTTCGAGAAGATTTTTATT
>JBFMBU010000029.1:0-8080 GCA_040755035.1 Thermodesulfobacteriota bacterium | reverse complement strand
GGGTCAATGAACGGGAACTAAGGTCCGGGAGTCGGCGAAGGGCCGTGTCGGAACTGCGGAAGAGACTCTGTTATTATTTATATCGGGAACTGGGGATTTCAAAGGCCGAGATCGCCCGCCAGGTTGGCGTGGGGACTACCGGGGTGGCTATGGCCGTCAAAGGGATGGAAGAGGCTAACAAAACTGACTGAAATGAACAACGTCCCCTAATTCTGGGGGACTCTCAGTTTTTCCGGGGCTATTCTTTGCTCCTGGCCGATCCGGTGGTCGGCCAGTTGAATGACCTCACCCCATCTCAGCGGAGTCAATTTTTCTCGGATATGGCCGCTGTCGGTGATGCCGTGCTGTCCGTTACCGAAGCCTACCGGATCAATTACGAAATCCTGGGCAACGCTGATGCCGCCTTGCACGCCCACATCTTTCCCCGATATTTGAGCGAACCGGATCAATGCCGACTACTTCCGGTTTGGATGGCCTATTCCTATGAAGAATGTAAAAGTCGACCTTTTGATCAAAAGAGGGATAAGGAATTAATGGACAGGATCTCCGACTTCCTAAAAGAAAAATGAAGGGGGTCCATTTGGGAAAAAAAGCATATAATACCTCAAGCTAATCGGAACATTTTTCGTTTCCTTAAAAATCTTGGAGAGTTATAAATGGACGGCCTTTTTGTATTTATTCCTATACTCCTTATCGTCATTTTAGTATTGGGGGCAATTTGGGGCCTTCTTCAGGTAGGTATAGTTGATGGACTTAACTGGTTTTTTCGAAAGATTGGGTTATCATCTTCCCAAAAATCGCCTCGAAAAATTGGCAGAGTCCTCTCCCCTTTTTCCTCTGTGGATCAAAAGAAGGTTGCAAGAGGAAAAGTTTTCTTCCAAGGAGAAATTTGGAATGCATATTGTGACGCTGATCTGGCCCAAAAACTAAAAATGAATGACAAGGTAGAAATTACCCAAAACGTTGATCTATCCATGACGGTTATGAATAAATTAAATTAAGCGAATTCAAAAAAGATAAAATCTACTTGGCCCCTCATTCAACGGTGACGCTTTTGGCCAGATTACGGGGTTTATCGATATCTCTTTTCAAAGCCAAAGCCATATAATAGGCAAAAAGCTGGAGGGGGATGGTCAGGAGCAAGGGACTTATTTCTTCTCTGGTCGTCGGGACCAAAAAGATATCGTCAGCCAACCCCTCCAGTCTCGGCTCTTCATAATTGGAAATGACCACGACCTTTCCCTGCCGTGCTTTTATTTCTTGCATATTGCCTATCATCCTTCCTTCCGTTTCGCCTTTGGCCAACAGAAAAATCGAAGGAGTCTCAGGGCAGATCAAGGCTATGGGACCGTGTTTGATGTCTCCTCCGGCAAACCCTTCGGCATGAATATAGGAGAGCTCTTTCAGCTTCAAGGCCCCTTCCAGGGCTACCGGGTAGTTGATACCCCTTCCCAGGAAAAGAAAATTTTCAGCCTTCTTATATTTTTCCGCCATTTTTTTTATCACCGGAGCCCCGCTCAACACCAGCCTCATTTTTTCCGGTATCGCCAGCAATTCCTTGATGATGTCTTTCCCCTGGGCCAAAGAGAGATGTTTCTTACGCCCCAGCAACAGGGCCAAAAGAAGCAGTATGGTGACTTGAGAGGTAAAGGCCTTGGTACTGGCCACTGAGATTTCGGGGCCGGCGTGGATATAAATTCCGCCCTGGCTTTCCCGGGCAACGGAGGAGCCGACGACGTTGCAGATTCCCAGTATTTTACCTCCCCGATTTTGAATTTCCCGCATAGCCGATAAGGTATCCGCCGTTTCTCCGGATTGCGAGATCACCAGAAAAAGATCCTCTTTATCCACCACCGGATTACGATAAGATAATTCCGAACCGTTTTCCGCCGCCGCCGGGATACGAGCCAAGGCCTCCAAGAGATAGGCTCCGATCATGGCCGCATAATAGGCCGTGCCCATTCCGACAATACGAACTTGTCGAACCGATAAAAGATCCTGGCTGGTCAAATTCAATCCGCCGAGCTTGGCTGTACCAAAATCCGGGAGCAGCCGCCCTCCCCCGCCATAGGCCCTTTCTACGGCTTCCGGCTGTTCAAAAATCTCTTTCAGCAAATAATGGGGATAGTCCCCCTTGTCCAGATCTTCCACTTTCCAATCAATCTCTTCGACGGTCTTGTTCACCGTCTTGTTTTCCAAGGTAGTCGCCCGATACCCTTCAGAAGATAAGACGACTATTTCCCTGTCCTCAAGATAAACGGCTTGTTGGGTGTGGCCAAGTACGGCGTTGGCATCTGAAGCCAGAAACATTTCCCCCTGGCCGATGCCGACGATAAGCGGACTCCCCAAACGGGCCCCGACAAGAAAATCAGGGAAATCTCGAAAAAGAATGGCCAAGCCATAGGTCCCGTTTACTTGTTTCAAGGCCTCACGGACCGCCTTCTCCGGATCATCTTTTAATTGATGTTCAATCAAATTAACCAATACCTCACTATCGGTTTCGCTGAGGAAACGATATCCGGCCTTTTTTAATTTGGTCTTTAGAAAGGTATAGTTGTCAATAATGCCATTGTGGACCAAAGCGACCTTGCCCTCTTGACTGAGATGGGGATGGGCATTTTCATCGGTCACCCCTCCATGAGTGGCCCAACGGGTATGGGCTATACCGAGCCGCGTTTTTAATGGGTTGGGAAGATAGGGTTCCAGCATAGAGATCCTCCCCTTCTTTTTTATTATTTTTATTTTTCCGCGATGCACATATCCGATGCCGGCCGAATCGTATCCCCTGTATTCCAAACGCTTAAGCCCTTCCAGGAGAAAGGGGGCGCCGTTTTCATTCCCGATATATCCGACAATTCCACACATGGTCAGTGTCTCCTTTCTTTTTTTCTTTTATCCATAAATCATACGCCGGATTTGCCTGATGGAAAGCGAGGGGGCCTTGAACCGTCTCTCTTCGATTTCTTTTTGCAGGGTCCGGTAAATCTCTTCATTTTTTATACCAGTGGCCTTTAAATCCAAGTGCCGTGATTGAACAAAATCTTCCAAAGTGGAACTGAAAAAACCGAAAATATCCTCCAGAAGCCTGGGGATGTCGTCGGTCTTGATTTGGAAGGATTCCCTAAGATGTTGATGAAGAAACGCTACCGGCGATAGACTTTGCCCCATGACCTTCCCTCCTTTGATTTTTTGAAAAACATAACATTTTTCTCTTTTAATGCAATATATTTACCCGTTTTCGGGCAGATTTTTGCCTATTTTTGGCAATAACAGTCCGATGGTGGAATTATAAAAAAGGGAGGTCACAAAATTGTATTTTTTATTGGACCTTTTTCGAGTATGATCCCAAGAGCGAAGGGGCGGAGACAGGAAATGGTACTAAGAGGATGGATATCTTGACCTCCCTGGGAAAAACCGAATTTATTGTCTGGCTCTGGGTGTTTGCCGGGACTTTTGCCCTCCACGAGCTGGAGGAATGGAATATCCTGCGCTGGTACCGGCGCAATTACGTTGACCTGCCTCCGTCCAGTGACCAAGCGGTCCGGGCCTGGATCGTCTTGGTCGTCCTCATCGGATGTATCTGGTGTGCGGCGGCCACCCTGCCGGGGAATCCGGTTTTTGCCGCCTATGTATTTCTACCGGCGATTGCCGTGGCCCTCCAAAATGCCCTTCAACATGTTTATTGGTTACTTTATTTCAGACAATATGCGCCGGGGATCGTCACCTCCCTCTTTGGCCTGATCCCGCTGGGGGTATTCTTGTTCATCCGGGCCATAGGGGACAACCTCGTCCCTCTCTGATACACAGGGATTCTTATTTTTTTGATGATTCCGGGTTTGGTTCAGACCATCAGGGCCAAAAACAGAATGACCGGGCCAATTCGCGCCATTCATCATATCGGCATCAAGCTGGCTGGGTTTTTTGGGTGTCGCGATTAATCAAGCGGATTTGAAATAATTTGCTAAAATCGTTGCAACTTCCAATTTATTAGATATGATAGAAAGCCTAAACCCCGCCCGAAAAGCCGTTCGGTTGAAGGCTTTCCAGGCCTTGGGGTTTGGATAATAAAGGGGGATTATCCCTTTTCATGTTCATCTATGATCAATATCCATATTTGGGAATTTGCCTGATCCTGTTTGTTTTTTTAGGTCTTCTCTGGGTTCTACTACCCAACCAGCGGCAATGTATGGTCCTCAGCGGTCTTCTATCCATGCCTTATGGTGCGGCTTCCCTGGTTTTTGTGCCGGAATATTGGAAGCCTGTTTTAATTATCAAAAGCCTGACCGGTTTGGAGGATATCCTTTTTTCCCTGATCAATGGTTTTCTGGCCTGGGCTATTGCCACGGTTGGTTTGGCTCGATCCTGTCTGCATACCCTTCACCCTGATTTTCTTTTACCCCGATATTGGGTCTGTACCTGCTCCGGAATCGGACTTAGCGCCTTGATTTGGTTTTCCGGACAATCTATTATGAAGGCCGCCTTATTCAGCATGGCCGGGTTAGGGCTTTTTATCCTCTGGACCCGTAAAGAACTCTGGATTGTCGCCCTCACCGGAGCGCTTGGTTTTGGTCTCCTCTACCTTCTGGCTCTTAAAGGGGTTTTGCTTTTAAATCCGGATTTTCTCAATCAATGGAATCTCGCCAACCTCTCCGGAATTCGTTTTGCGGGCATTCCAGTGGAAGAAATTATCTGGGCTTTAGGTTATGGGGGGATTTGGCCCCTGTTCATGCATTTTGTCTTTGAGGGTAGCCCAATTAGACCCCTCATACCCATTAAGGGTTTGCCGGCCCGCAATTAGGGTCAATCCGGAAAGTCAAAATTTCCGGATGAGAACTAACCAACAAATTGCAAAAATGAAGGAAACGTAGCCATGGAGGACACGATTATCATCTTGGCCGGTGCAACCGGCAATCTTGGCCGGCGTGTTGCCAGGGAATTGTTAAATCGAGGGGCGAAGGTAAGGGTGCTTGTCCGCCGCAGCAGCGCCCCGGATAAGGTCAGGGCCTTTCGCGATCAGGGAGCGGAAATTGCCGAGGTGGACTTCAACGATCATGCGGACCTGACGGAGGCCTGCCGGGGCGGGTCCTGCGTCGTCTCCACCCTCTCCGGCCTGCGGGAGATTATTGTCGATACCCAGACTTTGCTGCTGGAAGCGGCGGTCAAAGCCGGGGTGCCCCGCTTCATCCCCTCTGATTTCTCCATCGACTTCACCAAACTGCCTGGGGGGACGAACCGCAATCTGGACCTGCGGCGGGAATTCCGGGAGCGGCTCGATCAAGCCTCGATTACGGCCACCTCGATCCTCAACGGCATGTTCACCGATCTCTTAACCGGAGAGGCCCCGGTTATTCTCTTCAAGATTAGACGGGTGATGTATTATGAAACCGCCGATCAGCTCATGGACTTTACCACCATGGACGACACCGCCCGCTTCACCGCCGCCGCAGCCCTGGACCCTTCCACGCCCCGGTTCCTGCGCATCGCCGGCGATCAAATCAGTTCCCGGGGTCTGGCCGAGGCCGCCGGTGCCGCGACCGGAAAACCCTTTCGCCTGCTGCGGGCCGGCAGTTTAAAGCGGCTGGGAAGGATGATCAAATTCACCCGGGCCGTCTTCCCCCAACCCAAGGCCATTTACCCGCCCTGGCAGGGGATGCAGTATATGTATAACATGTACACCGGTCTGCCCAAATTGGATCCCTTGGATAATGACCGCTATCCGGGATTGCAGTGGACAACCGTAAAGGAATTCCTTTCGGCCAGATGATCTTCGTCTGACTCACCGGCCTCTCTTGTTTGATAATCGAATTGACCGGTTGGGAGCATAAAAAATTGACCCAAAGAATATTTTTAAAAGTCTTTGACCGGGGGCTGGTCCGGCATCAGACCCTGGCCGAAGGGAGCGACCGCTGCGATTTCCGTTTTAAAGATGGCCGAGATACCTTCGTTTCTCCTCTTAAGAATGGGTGGCCTCCTCGATTTTTGAGCCTTTGAAAGCCCTTTTTCTTTGCGGGAAAGCGCATTTTTTTCTAAATCCCTCACCTGGCTGTATCTTTCTTCGGGAATAAATGGTATTTCTCCTTGACCCTGATAATGGCTTGTTATATAAAAGAAAATATGATTTATGGTATTGGGGTCGATCTGGTAAAAATTTCCCGAATTCAAAAAGCCCTGGACACCTTTGGGGAACGGTTCCAGAAAAAGGTTTTTACTGAAAAAGAACGGTCACTTTGCCTGAGCAAACCCCGCCCGGCCCGTTATTGGGCCATGCGCTTTGCCGCCAAAGAAGCCTTTTCCAAAGCCATCGGCCTGGGAATGCGCAACGGAATCTATTGGAAAGACATTGAGGTGACCTCCAACCCCTTCGGCAAACCGGAGTTGATCCTTCACGGTCGCTCCAAAGAGATAGGTTTAGAAGCCGGAATTAAAAAAAGTTTCCTGACCTTGAGCGACGAAGACGGCTATGCTGTGGCTGTGGTGGTTTTGGAAACCTAAAAAATTTCGAATTTCGAATTGCGGATTGTGGAATTAAAAATCCTTCCTGAACCGATTATGACAAGCGCCCATTCTCATAGTGATTTGGAATTTTTTGGTTCTCTGAATTCCATCTTCCGAAATCCAAAATCCGAAATCGAGAATTGGACATGATTCTGTCCACCGCCCAACAAATGAAAGCATTGGACCGACGGACCATCGAAACCTTCGGGCTTCCGGGAATGGTTTTGATGGAGAATGCCGCCCGCGGTGTCGTCCAGGTTATCCTGGAGCACTATCCCTCGGCCAGGTCCCTGGCTGTCCTCTGCGGCAAGGGCAACAACGGTGGAGACGGTCTGGCCGTGGCCCGTTATTTCCGAAACAGGGGACACAAGGTTAAGGTCTTTTTATCCGGACCAAAAAACGAATTAAAGGGGGACGCCGCCGCCCAACTCCGTCTGACAGAGAACCTGGATCTTCCTATAGAGGAATTGAACAGTAAAACCGATTGGGACGCTCTCAAACAGGGGCTGGCCCACTATGATCTGCTGCTGGACGCCCTCTTGGGTACCGGACTGGAAAAAGAAGTAACGGGGATTTTCCTGGAACTGATCCGGATCATGAATGCCCTATCCAACCCCACTATAGCTATTGATATCCCCTCCGGTCTTTCCTCAGACACCGGAGAACCTCTTGGCCTTTGTACCCGGGCGGAGATAACCGTAACCTTCGCTCTCCCCAAAATCGGGCAGTTTCTTTTTCCCGGCAGTCGTTTTGTCGGGAAACTTTTTGTCGTGGATATCGGGATCCCCCCGCTTTTTCACCCTCAACCCCAAGACCGTGTTGAGCTGCTGGAGGCGGAAAAGCTGGCCCAGTTTATCCCCCGGCGACCCCCCGAAGGTCATAAGGGTTCTTATGGTCACGTTCTGGTCCTGGCCGGATCCAAAGGAAAAACAGGGGCGGCAACACTGACCTGTTTGGGGGCCTTACGTGTCGGAGCGGGACTGGTCACCCTGGGGATTCCGGAAAGCCTGAACCCCATAATGGAGGTCAAGCTCACCGAGGCTATGACCGAACCTTTGGCCGAGGGGGATCCGGGATGTCTGGGACCGGAGGCCTTTCTGAGAATTCAAACGCTGATTCAGGGGAAAAAAGCCCTGGCTATAGGACCGGGGCTTTCCCTCTCCCCCAAAACAAAAAGTCTATTGCAAATACTTTTCAAGCATATAACCGACCTCCCTCTGGTCGTCGACGCCGATGCCCTGACCTTTCTGGCCGAATCCCCGGAAAACCTTAAAACCCTGGCCGGACGGGCTGTGCTGACCCCCCATCCGGGTGAAATGTCCCGCCTTTCCGGACTCTCGCTAGAAGCCGTTCAAAAGGATCGCCTCGGAGCCGCCCGGGCTTTGGCCGGAAAATATCAGGTGGTGGTCGTCCTCAAAGGGGCCCGGACCATTATCGCCGATCCCCGGGGACCGGTCTATCTGAATCCTGTGGCCCATTCCATACTGGCCAGCGGAGGGACCGGGGATGTGCTTACCGGCTTGATCCTGGGTTTGTTGTCCCAGGGCTCGTCCTTGATCGAGGCCGCTTGTCTAAGTGTTTTTCT
>JBFMBU010000028.1:0-5005 GCA_040755035.1 Thermodesulfobacteriota bacterium | reverse complement strand
TGTCCCCAGTGAGTACCATTATCCTTGAAATATTAATTGGTTGTCAAGATAAAAAAGAAACAGAAAGATGACAATAACACTGGGGGGGATTAAAAAAGCCCCCAAAAGCATAACTTTTTAATTTACCTTGAAAAAACAAGATTTTTTCATCAGAAGGCATTAGAAAAATGGACATCAAAAAAGGTGATCTACTATTAAAATATATCCTCACCGCAGCGGGGCAGGAGAATTTTTTGCTTTAGAATAAAACCAGATTGCTCTGGAAATCGAATCCCGTCTCTCCATCTGCGACAGGATTGAAGAATCGATTAACGAAAGCCTGAAGCAGGCCGAGGCCCTTCGTCAGAGCATTTTAAAAAAGCCCTTTGAAGGCAAACTTGCTCCGCAGGACCCTAACGATGAACCGGCAAGCACCTTATTGGCAAGAATTCGTGATGAGAAAGCCAAGGTATCACTCCCACGGGCAAGGAATGGAGGGCGCAAGTGAAATCGGAAATGGAAAATAAAGGCGAGATAATCATTTATCAGCAAGAAGATGGCAGTGCTGAAATTTCTGTCTCACTCCACAAGGAAAGTCTGTGGCTGAGTCTTAATCAGATTTCAATTCTTTTTGATCGTGACAAATCAGTCGTTTCGAGACACATTAAAAAAATTTTTGCTGATGGGGAATTATTAAGGGATTCAGCTGTTGCATTTTTTGCAACAACTGCAACTGACGGAAAAACCTACAATATCGAGCACTTTAATCTTGACATGATCCTTTCCGTAGGTTACCGGGTTAATTCCAGACGTGGCACTCAATTTCGTATCTGGGCCAATAATGTATTAAAGGAATACCTGATAAAGGGTTATTCCCTCAATGAGAAACGGTTAGTAGATCGTCAGAAAGAATTGGAAACCCTCAAAGCCGGGATTCAGCTTCTGGAGCGCAGCGTCATGAATCAGGCCCGCGGTTTGTCCGAGGCGCAAACGTTTGTCAGCATCATCGCCGACTTTTCCAATGGCTTGGGGATTCTGGACGATTACGATAACGAAAAACTGGATTCGAAAGGTCTCACGGAAGAAAAGGCGGTTGTTATCACCTATGAAGAGTGCAAGGAAATAATCGGCCTCACCAAAGACCAATTCAACTCCCCATTATTCGGACAGGAAAAAGATGACAGCTTCAGAAGTTCTATCGGCCAAATATATCAAAGCTTTGCGGATATGGACCTCTATCCGACAATCGAAGAGAAGGCCGCCATGCTTCTCTATCTTATTGTCAAGAACCATTCTTTTGTGGACGGCAACAAACGGATTGCGGCGTCACTATTCCTCTATTTTTTAAACAAAAACGGCATCTTATATAGAAAAAACGGCACTGCGATCATTGACGGAAATACACTTGCTTCCATTACCTTGATGATAGCCGAAAGCCATCCCGGTGAAATGGAGACCGTTAAAAGAATCGTTATAAGTATTCTGAACAGGAGCAGGAAATCTTGAGCAATGAAATATGAGGGGAACGTTTTTCATTTCACTTAGGAACTGGAATTCTGATATTGAAATTCCAAGAAGCGGGAAAGGATCGGACCCGCCGAAGGGATTGAATTTCAAAAACAAGTATTTTTCATCAGAGGCATTAAAAAAATGGATATCAAAAAAGTTGATCGGTTATTAAAATATATCCTTGCCGCAACGGGGCAGGAAGATTCCGGTTTGAACAATTCTTAGTGCAGTAATGATAATTTAGGGGCATAATAAAATTCAGTCTATAGAATTTTTAGGGGGGATAGCCATGAATCGTGAAAATCTTCTATCCAGAATAAGCATCAATCCGGAGATTTGTTTTGGTAAACCCTGTATCCGTGGTCGGCGTATATGGGTATCACTAATCCTTGACCTCCTGGCCGGGGGCATGAAAGTCGAAGAAATTACAAAGGAATATGATCTCGAAGAGGCGGACATCCTGGCCTGTATCGCCTATGGGGCGGAGATGTCTCGTGAACGCTATTTTGAATATACTACTGAGGTCCGGCAATGAAGATAAAGCTGGATGAAAACCTTAGTAAAGAGGCGTTAGAAATATTTCGACAAGCTGAGTACGACACGGAATCGGTATTCAGCCAAGGGATGGCCGGTTCTCCTGATCGAAAGATTATTTCCGTTTGTCAATTCGAAAAACGATGTCTGGTTACGTTGGATCTCGACTTTGCCAACCCTTTTCTTTTTCCTCCTGATCAATATAGTGGGATTGCGGTTTTTCGCCTGCCACCCCGCCCAAGCTATAGTGATTTGCTTGTCCTTTGCCGAACTCTATTGGTTGCCTTAGGGGAAAAAGATATTAATGGGAAACTTTGGATTATTCAAAAATCCGAATCAGAGAATATCAACCTGAAAACGATATCGCGGCTGTGCAAGAAAAAGATGAAGGTTGCGATGAAGGACCTTAACTATCCGATCCGGTTATAAAAAGCGGTAAATTATTATTGCTTTTCTGATACTTATTGGGGTGCTGGTTCTCCCGGTCGCCGGGATTGTCTTTTTCGGTAGAGGTAAACTCTTAAAATCCGCTTTTCTTTGGATGGTGAAGCCTAAGTTTGGGATTGAATTATCCCATAAGATTCCTGCACCGGGTTACGCCCGACCGGAAAACTGGGCGGCACTGCCGGACAGAAAAGACCTGGCCGATTTAGTCCCAAAGGGGATTGCCGCCGGAGACGTTCAAGCGAAGGCGCCTAAGGCTCACCGCCAGGGCTCAAATAATCCAGAGCAGGGGATTTTTATTCAATCCCCTGCGACGGCCTATCAGCAACCCCTCTTGCTTATCTTTTCACCGGTTTTTTCCTTATTTCCGTGGCCATAATTTGCTCCAAGGTTCTCCTCTGGTTTTCAAAGTCCTCAGGGTCGTCGGTAGGATCGAATATAATCATCTTCCCAAAGCAGAGTCTAACCTTGGTAAAGGGTTTGGGGATGAAAAAGGTATCCCAACTGTTGAAGTACCAGGCTTTTTCGGCCGAGGTATAAAATGGAACAATGGCCGCTTCGGCCAGGTGGGCCAAACGAATGGCCCCGGGTTTTATCTCGCCCGCCGGTCCCAGGGGACCGTCAACGATATGGGCGGCCATTCTTGATTGCCTAAAACAATCCACCATCTCTTTTAAGGCCTCCGTCCCGCCTTTTGAAGAGGAGCCCCGGACCGTATGCCAACCTGTTCGCCGGGCCACACCGGCGATGATTTCACCGTCCAGGCTTCTGCTGATCATCAGGGAGGGATGGTACTCCTTATATTTCTGGAAAGGCCTGATGGCTGGAAAAAATTGCTGATGAAACGTGCATAAAAGGACTCGCCCTCCATCCCTGAAGAAGTCCATCCATTCTTTTTCATCTTCAATCGTAAGCCTGAAGGTCGAGCTGTATAAGCGAATGAGCCTGTAAATAAACGAAAGAAAAATATTTTGGGTCAGGATAGATTGAAATTTAACTCCCATGAATAGCTGCCTTTCCGCGTTTGCTGAGGAATCCGCCTTTTGATGATTTGCATAGTACCGCTTCCTGTAAGTTTCGTCAAAAATAATCGAAAAGGCCATTCTGGTTTGTTGCTTGACCTCGTTCTGCTTTTTCCTTGCTTCACTTTTTTTCTTCCCTTATACTCTTCCCACAAAATACCAATCCTTTACATTTTTTTCCTCAACACCGAGGGGCAAAGGAGGCAAAGAGGAAGGGATTTCTCTTCAATGAGGGAATCAGAACTCTATTACTCTTTAAACCGGATCGGAACGATGCCACAAGAAGATATTCCCGTCACCCAGGCCGTGCGCTTGCTTCGGGGAAAGAAAATAGCCATCCGTCCCTATTTCTACCCCTATGAAGAACACGGCGGCACCGGGCGTGCGGCCCTTATGCTCGGAATTCCCGAGCATTCGATCATTAAAACCCTGATCATGGAAATGGAACCGCACCAGCCTTTTGTCATTCTTCAGCACGGAGATTGTCAGGTTTCTACTAAGCAACTGGCCCGGGTCCTGGGTGTTAAAAAGGTGGGGCCCTGTGAAGAGGGGGCGGCGCAAAAATATACCGGCTACCAGGTGGGAGGGATCAGTCCTTTCGGCACCAGAAAAAACTTGACGGTTTATGCTGAAAAAAGCATTCTCTCCCTGGATCGGCTCTATATTAATGGCGGTAAACGGGGTTTTTTACTGGAATTGACCCCACCGGAGCTGCTCCAGGCTCTTCCCCTCAAAGCGGTGGAAGTGGCCTTGGAAAAATGACCTGTTTTTCAAAAAAGGATTCACTATTCATTAAAAAGAAAGGAAGATGATCTTATGAAAGTCATGGGAATTTGTTGCAGCCCCCGGGAAGGTGGGAATACGGAAATTCTGGTCCGCGAAGCCCTGGAAGGAGTCCGCGCAGCCGGAGGCGACCCCGAACTGATCCTGCTGGCCGGCAAGACTATCGCCCCCTGTGATGCCTGCGGCGGATGCGCGAAAGATGGACGATGTATCGTCGATGACGACATGCAGGATATTTACGAAAAAATGGAAGCGGCCGATGGAATCATTTTCGGGACCCCGGTCTATTTCCTTAATGTCAGCGCCCAGGCCAAGGCGGTCATGGACCGAACCTATGGGTTTCTGCGGGTCGGAAAGTTGAAAGGGAAGGTGGCGGGGGCCATTATCGCCGTCAGGCGGGTCGGGGCCGGTCAGGTACTGAGCCTGCTTTATCCCTTCTTTGCCGCCCATCGCATGATCATTGCCGGTGGGGGCATCGGCTATGGACGGGAAAAGGGTGAGGTGCGGGAAGGACCGGGAGGAGCCCATGGCGTCACTGCCCTGCAGGAGGCCAGGGCCGTCGGTAAAAATGTGGTCAGGATGGCCAAACGTTTAAGGCCCTGAATATCAATCTCCCGATATTGACCCTTCTTATCCGGTAACGGTTTTTCCGGAGGAGAAGAGTCTTTTTCTGACGAGATAAAACTCTCCAACCTGCCCAAAATAAACCTTTACTAATCCGCATCGAAGAATTA
>JBFMBU010000027.1:0-26813 GCA_040755035.1 Thermodesulfobacteriota bacterium | reverse complement strand
CCAATTCCAATCAATGGAAAAATCAAATCGACAGCCAGTTAAAAAGTAAATTTAAAAAATTTGAAGAATTTTAATGGCAAAGAAGGCCATGACCGAAGATATACTGGAAGAAATCAATCTCGGGCTCTCGGAGGCTGAAAAATCAGATCTCGAAGCAATGATTTCGGAATTTAAAGATAAACCGTCCCCCCCATTACCATCCGGGGATTTAAAAGGCTTAGAAGAACAAATCGGGTCTTTAGGTGAAAAATTAAGCCACTTTGCTGCCATCCTGTTGAAAAACGATAATAAAATAAAATTATTATTAGAAATATTACGCCTTTCGGATCAAAAATCCAGGATTATGAACCAACGTATCGATGCCCTCATGGAATTGCTGAAAGGAAAAAACATTGGTATCGATGTTTAGTTCTTTCAGATGGCAACCGGGAGATATATCATGGACGAACGGATAAACAGACAAAACAGTGTCGTGAATCGAATTATCGACGGGACCATTACCATCGATTCCATTGACGAATTCAAAAACCTCCTGGAAGCTTTTCCAAACAATTCCAGACTGCACCGGGTATTTGCCGACCTGCTTAAAAAAAAGAAAGCAATGAATGCCCCGGCCGCCTATCATAAAGCGGCGGATCTTTTTTTAAAAGAAGGTCTGCCCTTACAGGCCATAACCAGTAAAATACTTGAATGGAGAATCGACAAGCCTTCCGATGAAGAAAAAATGATATTTTTTTCCGTCCTCGGTGCCTGTAATCCGCAATCCATTCCCTCACAGGAGTTTTTCCCCAAACTCGAATCTGCCGAGCTCCTCGATTTAATGGCCAGAATGGAACTCTATTCCTGCGCCCCCAATACCAGGGTGATTGAATTTGGGGACGAAGAAACCATACTTTTTTTTATCGTATCCGGTGTTTTGGAAAAATCCCTGTTCCATCGCCCTGCTCTACAGAGCCAGGCCCAAAAAACATCTCCGGAGAACCTGATGGAAAGTGATATTTTCGGTGATATCTATCCTTTTGAGACTGTCCTTTTATCCGAAGCTGAAATATCATCGCTGTCCCCCGTCGAACTGTTAACCATCTCCAGAGCCGATTTATTCGCTCTTTGCAGCCGATGTCCTAATCTTGGGAAATGGGTACAGGTTTTGTTCTCCTCACGGATGAAAACAAAACAGGGTACCCCGTTAAAAACCATCAGAAAAACTGCCAGACATCCCTTGCCCACCCAGGTCTCTCTGAAAATATTTCAAAAGGATGGGTCCAGACAGCCTTTGACCCTTAACGGGTTTACCGAGGATGTATCTTTGGGGGGGGCCTGTGTGGTCCTGGGCTTAAATTACCAGACCGGGGACCCTGCTCTTTTGACCGGGGCGCCGGTAAAAATTCAGATGGGGCTGCCCATAGAATCCATCAAATTGAATATCCTGGGCGATATCGTCTGGGGTAAGGAAATCCTAAGCGAAGGCAGGAAAATGTCTGTGGTCGGCATAAAATTCAAGGAGATCAATCCTATCGACCGGGGATTACTGGAAGAGTATTGCCTGGGTTCCGAGGCGGAACAGAATCTGATCTGGAGTCTCTGGAGTACCTTAATCAAGAGTGAGGCCTAATCGACCTTTGGAGTTCACCTGCTTATCGGCGTGAGAGATAAAAAAAATGGCAAACAGCGACAAAACTAAAAAATCCCCCAACATTATAGCCGTCGGCGGGGGCAAAGGGGGATCGGGGAAGAGTATCTTCAGTGCCTTGCTGGCCTTCTGGATGGCGAGGAGGGGCTACCGGACTATTTTAGTAGATGTTGATCTTGGCGGCGCCAATATTCACACCCTCCTTGGCCTCAAGAATCCGGACAGGACACTAAACGACTTCATTACCAAACGTCATGAGGTCTTAGACGACATCTGCATCGAGACGGCCGAAAAAAACCTGCGCCTCATTTGCGGGGCCAGCGACATTCTATCGCTGGCCAATCCCTTCTTCAGTCAAAAAATGAAACTCATGACCCACCTGGAAAGACTGGACACGGATTACATTGTCCTTGATCTTGGAGCCGGGACCTCTTTTAATACCCTGGATTTCCTTTTGATCGCTCACCAAAAAATCATCGTTTTGACCCCGGAACCGACTTCCATTCAAAATGCCTACATTTTCGCCAGGAACGCCGTCTATCGTAAATTGAGCCGGATATCCAACAACAGCCCCACACTTCAACACCTGATTAAAATTGCCATGGATCCCAAAAATATCTTGAAAATCCGAACCATAAAGGAACTGCTCCAGTTCATCGAAGAATCCGACGAAAAAGAGATCACCGAACTGATTATTAAAGAAATCGGCAACATGAAATTCGGAATTGTTACCAACATGGTCAGAACCCCAAAGGAAAAAAATGCGGGCAGCATCATAAAAATTGTAGCTAATAAGTATTTGAATGTTCAATCCGAAGAATTGGGTCATGTTCCCTATGACAGCCATATCCAAACCATGGTTTCCGATATGATCCCACTGACCGAAATCAACCCTTCCAGCCCGGCCTTCGGCAACATTTATGAAATTGCCTGCCTCCTGCTCGGTTCCCGCATTTAGTGCCTTAAGAATAGAATTCTACGCAAATTGGATAGAATTTATTCTAAAATGGAACTCCCTGTTTTTCCTATAGAACAAGGAGGAAAGCCTCGATAATCTTGTTGACAACCCACCCCGATTTTATGATATAATGCCTACCTAAAAATATAGTACCAACGGCTAAAAAGGAGTTTTGTTTAACAAAAGCAAGTAATCCCCTCATATCGAACCCAGGCTGTATGGTTTATTTAAAAGGTTCGTCATCATTGTTATTCAAGCCGCCCGAAGCGGGTGATTTGTATCCTGTTTTCCTTCTATTATCGCAGTCTAAAGATATATTTTGGATCAGGTTGAGGGAAGCCGATAACCACCCCAGGGGGTTTTGTCAATGAGGCCCATTAATGGACGAAAAGAAAAAGACTAAAGCGCAACTTATGGAAGAAGTGACAGACCTTCGTCGACAAATAAAGGGCGGGAAGACCGCCGATCGACCCGGACAAGAAGGGAAAGACCTCTACCATACCATTCTTGATCAAATCGAGGACGGATATTACGAGGTGGATCTGAGCGGGAATTACACTTTTGTCAATCGAAGTGTTTGCAAATATCATGGTCGTTCACCGCAGGAATTACTGGGACAGAGTTACCGGGACTTTCTGAAAAACCCGGAAGCAGCCAGAGAAATCTTTAAGGTGTTCAACCAGATTTTCAGAACCGGCGAACCGGCCCAGCTTTTTGAATATCAAATCGTTCATAAGAACGGAGACGTCCGGGATCTGGAAGTTTCGGCTTCCATGATTTTGGATAACAACGGTAACCCGATCGGTTTTCGAGGAATCAGCCGGGATATCACCGAACGGAAGAAATTTGAGGTCGAGCTGGAACGCTACCGGGATTTTTTTGAAAACGCCGCCGACGGTTGCTTTGAGCTGGATCTGGCAGGAAATATCACCTATGTGAACGAAGCGGCCTGCCGGATTTTTGATTTCAGCCGTGAAGAATTTCTTGGGATCAACTACCGGAATTATACAACCAAGGAAACGGCCAGAAGGCTTTATGCCATATATAATAAAATTTTTCATACCGGCCTCCCTGCCGAACGCTTCGAGTATCAAATAATTCACCAAGGAAAAACCATCCGCCATGTGGAAACTACCGCTTCCCTGATCAGGGACCCTAAAGGGAACCCCATCGGTTTTCGGGGAATTACCAGGGACATTACGGATCGTAAAAGAATGGAGGGCGAGAATCTGCGCTTTCGGAATTTTGTGAAACATGTCAGTGACGGATGTTTTGAAATGGATTTGCGCGGGAATATCATTTTCGCCAACCAGGCCATATACACAAGACTGGGATATGCCGCTGAGGATTATGAAACGGCCTTGGAACAAAGGGTGATCATCCTCCCCGAATCACGCAGTAAGTTCGGGCAAACCATGCGGGAGGTCTTCCGGACCGGTCTCCCTTCCCCCCCTACGGAATATCATGTCAAACATAAGGATGGAAGCGTCATTCCTATGGAAGTGGTCCTTTCTTTGATCCGGGATGGGGGAGGGAATCCTGTTGGATTTCGAGGTATCTCCCGTGACGTAACCGAACGGAAGAAAATGGAGGCCGAACAGGAGCGCTACCGGTCCTTTCTGGAAAACATTGTTGACGGTTGTTACGAACAAGACCTGGTGGGCAACTACACCTTTGTCAACGAAGCCTCCATCCGCATGTTCGGATACAGCCGCGAGGAATTTTTAAAATTAAGCTTTCGGGATTTGACCACCCCGGAGCATGCAAAAAAATTGATCCCGATTTTTAATGAGATTTTCCGCACCGGGCAGCCGAATAATCTGATTGAAGTCGAAATGATCCGCAAAGATGGCAGTATCATTTATATGCAGACCGGGGCCTCTTTGATACACGATGCCAGCGGGAAACCCATCGGCTTTCGCGGGGTCTCCCGTGATATTACGGAAAGGAAAAAAATGGAGGCTGAAACCCAGCGGTTGACCGAACAGCTCGCCCAGGCCCGGAAAATGGAGGCCATCGGCACCCTGGCCGGTGGTGTAGCTCATGACTTCAACAACCTCCTGATGGGAATCCAGGGCTATACCTCGTTGATGCTTCTGGACCTCGATCCCTCCCATCCCTTTCATGATAGGCTCAAGGCCATAGAAGACCAGGTAAAAAGCGCCGCCTCTCTAACCAGACAATTATTAGGGTACGCCCAGGGAGGCCGTTATGAAGTCAGGCCTACCAACATCAATACCCTGATCCGCAACACCGCTTCCCTGTTCGGCAGGACAAAAAAGGAAATCCGAATCCATGAAACCTATACCGAGAACCCCTGGACCGTGGAGGCCGATCAGGGGCAGATGGAACAGGTTTTCCTGAACCTTTATATGAATGCCTGGCAAGCCATGCCCGGGGGAGGGGTCCTCTATCTAAGCACGGAAAATGTCCGATTGGATGAATCCTATGTCGAGCCCTACGGAATAAAACCCGGACCCTATATAAAGGTTTCCGTCACCGATACCGGTGTGGGGATGGACCGGGAAACCCAGGCCAGGATATTCGAACCCTTTTTTACCACCAAGGAGATGGGACGTGGTATCGGCCTGGGGTTAGCCACTGTTTACGGAATCGTTCGTGGTCACGAAGGTATTATTAATGTTTACAGTGAAAAGGGCTTTGGAACAACCTTCAATCTCTACCTTCCCGCTTCGGAGGAAAAAGTGCAGTCCCAGGGGCAGTCATTTTTGAATTTGCTCAAAGGGAATGAAACCGTTCTTCTGGCAGATGATGAGAGGATGATAACCGAAACCACCTCAACCATGCTCAAACGTCTGGGTTATCAGGTGCTGACCGCAGGCAGCGGTGAAGAGGCGGTGAAGGTCTTTCGTGAGCTTTCTAAAAAGATCGATGTGGTGATTCTGGATTTGGTTATGTCCGGAATCGGAGGCGGCGAAGCCTTTGATCTCCTAAAGTTCATCGATCCTCAGGCAAAAATAATCCTATCCAGCGGATTCAGCCTGAATGGCCAGGCTAAGGAAGTTTTGCAGCGGGGGGCCCGGGGTTTCTTACAGAAACCTTTCCACCTGGAAGAGCTTTCCCGGGTCCTTCGCCAGGTTTTAGACACCCCCTGAAGGTTTTTTTTAACGGACAGCAGGAGAGAAAAAAAAGCCCCCTGGGTTTCCTTTCATTTTTAGGAAATGGCCAGGAGGCTTTTTTTTGGTATTCTTACTACCAGTACCAGTCGCTTCCCACTCCCAGGTGATTGATGACCGATTGAACTCCTTTAACCTGTCCGGCAACTTGAAGGATCTGGTCGATGGTTTTTTGCGATCCCAGGCTTCCTTTCAGGGTAATAACCCCGGCATCGGCGCTGACTTGAATGGAGGCCGCCCGGGTCCGCTCATCCCTGGCCAGCGAGGCCCAGACCCTGCTGCTCAACAGGTTATCGGCAAAAGCTTGTTGCGATTCGGGAGTAGACTTGAAATCCCCAAGCCCGATCCGGCAGGCAATCACTTCACAGGCGTTTTCGATGCTGATATGTTCCAGATTAAAAACCAGATCATATAGGGCCGGGTCCTGCCAGTCCAACCCGTAGAGAAAATGGGTCCATTTTTTTCGATCCTTGTCAACCTTTTCAATGTAGTCCAAGGCATCGTTACGGGTAAAGTTTTTCTCTTTCATCGCCGCCTGAATTCGAAATTCCAGGTCGGCGATGACCCGGATACGTAAAAGCTGCGGCATACCGCTCAACAGCAGGTGCCCGGCATAACCGTGATAGATCAGATTTCCATCCCGGGCATGTTCCATGATCGAAGCGGTCAGACATTTAAGGTAAGCAATCCGGGGGCCGGCGGTTTGCTGCCAGATGGATGGGGGGTTTTTTACCGCGGCGTTAAGTTTGTCTTCGCTGATCCCATAGTCCTTGGTCGCCTCCTGGATGGCCTCTTCCCTTCCCAGGCTGGGATACCCTATTTTTTCGGCAAGCTTGAGGGCCAAGGCCTTGCCTCCGCTGAAGGTTCCCCTGGAAATAGTTATAATCGGCATACGATGGTTCCTTTCTCCGCTTAGGGGTTGGCTCCTTAACGCTACATTTATTTAGTATAGTTCCTCGGTTAATCGGCCAGATCGGAGACATCTTCACTCTGGCCTTTATTCAAATCGAAATCGGCCGGCTCCTTTTTCACCTCAACCGGGGGTACGATTCTCCGGACCAAGTCCTGGGTGTCCTCGACCTTAAGCTGTTCAAAATAAAAAGCGAATTTCTTCCGCAGATCATCTCTGATGGCCGAGCGTACGGAATCCGGCAGCCCCCAAAGTTCATTTTTAAATGGACCCAGGCCCTTTTTCCGGGTGCTGTACAAAAACTGTTCCTCGGTTTTGCCTGTTTTCCATTCATCGGCGTGCTTGGATTTGAGATATTGATAGATCTCCTCCCGTAAGGACTGGGGGAATTGGGGATGGTCATAAATCATATTTTGAAATCCCGTAGCCAGATGGACTTCCACGGCCTCATTGGCCACAAATTGATGAAAGGCTTCGTCCGGCAGGGTCGAGGCCCCGTGTTGAACCGTACCGCCCAAGCCGTAGCTTTTCCGAGCCACCCGGGACAAATCCTTCAGGACCTGAAAGTCAATAGCCACCTGGGCCAGGGTCCCGTCGGGCAAGACCACCCCGCCGTGACTGGTCCCGGTCTGGATACTGATTTTGGACAGTCCCGTTATTCCGCTGGCTAACGAGCGGTTGAATCCATCCACAAAAGCCCTCAACTCAATCTCGTCGCTGTTTTTACCGCCTACCTCTCCGATCTCCCCGCCGACGGAGATAGTGATACCTTGGGGCTGGTGTTTGCGAATAAAGGTGGTGAAACGGGCGCACATTTCATAGTTGGCCCTTTGCTGTTCCGAGACCGTGGACTGGTTCAAATCTACGAGGGTGG
Source organism: Thermodesulfobacteriota bacterium (assembly GCA_040755035.1). GTDB lineage: Bacteria > Desulfobacterota > RBG-13-43-22 > RBG-13-43-22 > RBG-13-43-22 > RBG-13-43-22. The sequence goes on along the minus strand of JBFMBU010000027.1, from coordinate 19,304 downwards.
AAGTGTCGATATCGATATTGTAAAACCCGGCCTGGACGGCTTCCAGGATAAGCTCTTCAATGGCCAGAGATTCCTCCTCGGCTTTGGTTTTAAATTTTTTTTCGCTGACTTGAAAATGGTCCCCTTGAATGAACAGCGGGCCTTGAAAACCTTCTTTTATGGCAGCGGCCATAAGCGAACTAAAATACTCCCTGGGCCTTTGGGCCGTGTAACCTATCTCCGAACGGGCGATTTCAAAAATCACCGCCCCGACTTTTTGCTGGACGGCTGCCTGGAAGGCAGCCCGGGCGCAGTCATAGGTCAGGGCCCGGAGATTAATGGCCGGGACCGTCAAGGACCGGTCTATTTCTCCGCGGCCGATGGCCATATAAAACCCATGAATAGAGGCCGGATAGATTCCGCAAATCTGACCCAGCTCCCAAATCAGATATTGGGCCGGACCCTGCTGAGCCGGCTTCCCGAAAACCGCAGCCTGGATCAAGGCGTCAATGGCCTCGTCTCGCAACCTTTTATGGTCTTCAATTACCGGTCCCTTTGAGGGGTCCAGTCGGATCACCTTGGCTAAGAACGGAAAAATGGATTCAAAAAACATGGTATTCATCATCCTCCTTTCCTGGAATGGGTTCTGTGCGTTTTACTGAAAAAGCTGATAAATTCCCTTGCGCAATTATTTTAATTTAAGTAAAAAAATATAACAATCCTTTTATTGTTTTAAGACCGCCGGGCTTCAAACAGAAAAACCCAAGGGGAGATCCCATGCTTGATTCACCTTTTTTTAAATCCCTGGCCAAAGAATGCGTTTTTGAACTGGAGCGGCTTTTCCCCTATGCCTCGCTGCTGGCGACCGAAACCCTTGGAGAACGGCTGACCGTTCAAACCCGTCAGCAGCAAGCCGAACTGTTCGATCCCCTCCGGGGGGTGGTGCTCACGGTTTTTAACGGCCGTCATTTTCTGGAAGCCGCCACTTCAGCTTGGTCTGAAGAAGGGTTGCGGAAAGCCTCCCGCCAACTGAGAGAGATGGGAAAGGCCGGGGGAATTTATTACGATGGCCCTTCCATAGACCCCGGCGAAAAACTGGAAAGGGATTTTTCCGTTGCCGTGGAAATCGATCCTGAATCCATTCCCTTAAAAGAAAAGGTCGATCGCTGTACGGCCATCAAAGACCAGGTTCAGGGCCTTGATAAACGGATCGTCCAGGCCGTCTGCCAATATGCCCAGATGCGTTCCCGGGAACTTTTTATCAACCGCAATAAGACCCTCTTCCAAGACCTGCGCCGGACTCAGATGATGGCCATGGCGGTCATGCGCGGGGAAGACCGGTCGGTTAATCTCCATACCGGTCAGGCCTTTCAGGGAGGGTACGAAAAGGCCTTTATCCCAACGGAAAAACTGGAGAAAATGGCTGAGGATTGCGCCGGACTCCTCACCGCCCCACGGCTGGCCCCCGGCACCTATGACTGCATCTTCTCTCCGGAATTTGCCGGCATTTTCGCCCATGAGGCCTTCGGCCACGGCATGGAAACGGATATGTTTGTGAAAAAGCTGGCCAGGGGAGAGGATTACTTGGGGCTTCCCGTAGCTTCTCCGCTGGTAAATATGTATGATTCCCCGGCCCTGCCCGGCCAGGCCGCTTCCTTTTTCTTTGATCATGAAGGGGAATTGGCCAAAGAAACCCGGATCATCGAACAGGGGATCTTAAAAAGGGGGTTGACCGATCTGAACTCGGCCTTCCGATTGGGTCTGCCCCGATCGGCCAACGGCCGGCGGGAGTCCTTTGAACGAAAGGTTTACGCCCGAATGACCAACACCTACTTTGGACCCGGCGAACATACCTTGGAGCAGATGGTAGAATCCATAGAGAGCGGGTTTTTCCTCGATCATCCTTCCAACGGGATGGAAGATCCCAAAGGATGGGGGATTCAGTTGGAAGGCTACCTGGCCGAGGAAATCAAAGACGGGCGCAGGACCGGACGGGTCTTTACCCCGGTGATCATCACCGGTTATGTGCCGGATCTGCTCCAGTCCATTTCCATGGTAGGCGATACGGTGGAAATCAGCGGCTTGGGCATGTGCGGCAAGGGACATAAAGAATGGGTCAAGGTGACCGATGGTGGGCCTTTTCTAAAACTTCGGGCCCGGTTAGCTTAAGGGGAAAAAGTTTCTAATGCCTAAAATAAAAATCAGCGCCGAATTATCCCATCGCTGCCCCCTGAATGAGATCATCGACCAGGTTACTATCCTGGAAGACGGTGGCTTTTATCGGGTCTGGGTCCCGGATACCATGGTTTCGCCCTGGGAGGCCTGGCTGGCCGCCTCCCTGATTGTTCAAAATACCCGGAGGGTGAAAATCGGACTGGGGGTTACCAACCCCTATACCCGCCACCCGCTGGTCATGGCCCAGATGGCCTGCACCCTCCAATCATTAAGTCAGGGCCGTCTATCCTTGTCTTTGGGAAAAGGGATGGCCCGCTTTCTGGAAAAGGCCGGGATTAAACAAAATGACCGGGCCGTGGAGGAATGCCTTCAGGTTTTTCGGCATCTGACCGCCGGCGAACGATTCAGTTTTGAAGGGGAAGTCTTTCATCTTCAGGCCATTAAATTAAGGACGGAACCAGCGGAAGAAAAAATTCCCGTCTATTTGGCGGCAACGGGTCCGGCAAGTTGGGAAACAGGGGCCCGGATCGCTGACGGCCTTTCCACTTTCTGGGATGAAAGGCTTAAAGAAAATCGAACCCGGTATTTGCAGGGAAGGAAGCTTCCTGTAGCCGTGCTGCTGCCATTTTCTCTTTCCCTGCCCGATTTTTTCCCCGATCAGGTAACCTCCGTTGAGGAATTAGCCGGGAGGGTGACGACCCTGGAAAAGTACGGATTTGAGGAGGTTATTTTGGCCTATGGAGATATAGGCGATTTGGAAATCATCATCGACCGGATATTGAAAAATGGGGAATCCGGAGTATAGGAGTCCATATGAGTAAAACCAAATTGATTATCATTGGTGGTGTGGCCGGAGGGGCCACGGCGGCAGCCAGGGCCAGACGCCTGGATGAAGGGGCGGAAATCATCCTTTTGGAAAGGGGTGAGTATATTTCGTTTGCCAATTGCGGACTGCCCTATTATGTGGGGGAAGTCATAAAAAAAAGAAAGGACCTGCTGGTCACCACTCCCGAGGCCTTCCGCAGCCGGTATGGGGTGGATATTCGAACCTTCAGTGAAGTAACCGCCATAGACCGGGGGAAAAACCAGGTTCTCGTACGAAATCTGAAGACCCAGGAAACCTACCCGGAAACGTATGACAAGCTGATCCTGGCCCCCGGGGCCGAACCGTTGCGTCCTCCTCTGGAAGGGATCAACCTGGATGGGATTTTCAATCTGCGCAATATCCCCGATTCCGATCGGATCAAAAAAAAGGTGGACGGGCAGCATCCGGAATCAGCGGTGATTGTCGGCGGCGGATTCATTGGTCTGGAAATGGTGGAGAACCTGGTTCATCGTGGTGTGCGGACAACTATTGTAGAAATGGCCGACCAGGTCATGCTGCCGCTGGACCGGGAGATGGCCAGGATGGTACAACTCCATCTGGAGTCCAAAGGGGTGATCTGCAAACTGGGCAAAGGCGTTAAGGGATTCCGAAAGGAAGGGGGCCGGCTGGTTGTTTCGGTTCAAAACGATGAAGATATCCCCTGCGATCTGGTCATCCTCTCTATCGGGATTCGGCCGGAAAACCGCCTGGCAAAGGAAGCCGGTCTGGAAATCGGCAAAACCGGCGGCATCAAAGTCAATGCTTCCATGCAGACTTCCGACCCCGACATCTATGCCGTGGGGGACGTTGTGGAGGTTCGGGAGTTCAGCACCGGTTTTGAATTGATTTCGGCCCTGGCCGGACCGGCCAATAAGCAGGGACGCATCGCCGCCGATAATGCCCTGGGTCGTAAAGCGGTTTTCCGGGGTACCATGCGCACCTCGATCGTCAAGGTCTTTGATCTATCCGTGGCCTCAGCCGGATTAAGCGAAAAAACCCTTATCGGTTACGGCCTTCCCTATCAGGTCAGCTATACCTATTCCGGTTCCCATGCCTCCTATTACCCCGGCGCGGAAACCATTACCATCAAACTCATTTTCACCCCGGGAAACGGGAAGGTCCTCGGGGCCCAGATCATCGGCAAGGAGGGGGTGGACAAACGCATCGACGTCCTGGCCACAGCCGTCCACGGCGGCATGACGGTTTTTGATCTGGAAGAACTGGAACTGGCCTATGCCCCACCCTATTCCTCGGCCAAAGACCCGCTGAATATCGCCGGATTTGTGGCCGCCAACCTGATCAGAGGGGATGTGGAAAATATCTACACCCAGGATCTGATCAATCTGGACCTGAAGCAGAATATCTTTTTGGATCTGCGCACCGCTATGGAGGTTAAACTGTTGGGCACCATTCCAGGGGCCGTTCCCATTTACATCGATGACCTGCGGGCGCGTTTGCCCGAGCTGGATCGGAATAAAAACTATATCGTTTTCTGCGCCGTGGGTCAGAGGGCCTATCTGGGCTACCGAATCCTGAAGCAGAATGGTTTCCGGGTAAAAAACCTGAGCGGTGGTTTTGAAACCTACAAGCTTTTCCAGGGATAAAAGTATTGCCCAATCCGGACCAGCCGGAACCAAAATGGGATATCCTTAAATTCCCGGTTCGGGCCGGGTTTAATACCTTTTTTAGAATAAATTCTTTCCCATTGGCATAGAATTCTATTCTTAAGTTACCAGGGATGTTTGGTTTGCTGTCGGGTGGTAATGATTTTTTTCTATATATTATTAAAGGAGGCTTCATGAGTGAACGTCAGGCTTACCGTTCTTTTATCAGTTATATTGACCGCAGCCGCGAGTATTATGCGGCCCAGGGCTATACCCAGCCTTATACCTGGGCCAGGTATTCGGTAGTCCCCTTTGCCCCATTATTGAAACCGCTTGCCGATTGCCGGGTGGGTCTGGTGACCACGGCCGGCCGCAGAGATACGGAGACTTCAGATGGGATATTGCCGAGGGAACTTTATGCCCAGGAGGCTGATCCTCCTCCGGCACGGATGTTCACCAACCATCTATTCTGGGACAAGAAGGCCACCCATACCGACGACTTGGATAGTTTCCTTCCCCTCAACCGGCTGACCGAATATTCCAGGGAAGGTCGCATCGGGTCCGTTTCCCGCCGTTTCTACGGGGTGCCCACTGATTACAGCCAGAACCGGACCATCAAACAGGACGCCCCTCAAATCCTGAAGTGGTGCCGGGAAGACGGGGTCGAGGCCGTGGTCCTGACCGCCCTCTGACCGGTCTGTCATCAGACCGTGAGTCTGACCGCCCGACATCTGGAGGAAAACGGCTTGCCCACAGTGATCATCGGCTCGGCCCGGGACATCGTCGAGGAATGCGGGGTGGCCCGCTTTGTTTTCAGCGATTTTCCTTTGGGAAATCCTTGCGGCAAACCCTATGACAAGGCCATGCAGCGCTCCATAATCGGTACGGCCCTGGATCTTCTGGAACGGGCCTGGATGCCCCGCACCACGATCCAGCCTTCTTATAGCTGGGAAACGGAGGAATGGCGAAAAAATTTTATGTTGGTAGACGAGAGCAACCGCGAGGTCCTGGCCAGGGAAGGGGAGGAGCGCAGGCGTAGGCAGGGGGCCGTGAAGGAGAAGGGAAGGGATTCCCAATGAGAGTAAACCGTCCTGGATAGGGGGAAACCAATTGGATTTCCCTTCTACGGATATCCAATCCATCGGAGGTTTTTTCCTCTCTTTAGAAATATGGTTTGAAATCCATTCAAATAATCTCTATTATATAGCAGAGTTATATTTCATATTCTCATTTGGCGGCAGGATCTCTCTCTCCTTTGAAAAGGAGCCTAGATCTGGTGACAGAGACGAGGGGTGGAAAGATTGAAATCAAAAGTGCCTTAAATTGCCCAAAGGAAATCTTTTTGCCTACTATCTTTACCAACCGTTAAAAAAATGACGCAAGGAGGAGAATTGCCATGCGAAGCGACGCCATGAAAAAAGGAATTGAAAAAAGCCCTCACCGTTCCCTGTTTAAGGCTATGGGCTATACCGATGAGGAAATCAATCGCCCCCTGATCGGGATCGTCAACTCGGCCAATGAAATCATCCCCGGTCATATTCATTTAAACCAGATCGCTCAGGCGGTCAAGGCCGGTGTGCGTATGAATGGCGGGACCCCTATGGAATTTTCCACTATCGGCGTCTGCGACGGCATCGCCATGAACCATGAAGGCATGAAGTATTCTCTGGCCAGCCGGGAGTTGATCGCCGATTCCGTAGAGGTCATGGCCCGGGCCCATCCTTTTGACGCCCTGGTCATGATTCCCAATTGCGACAAGATCGTCCCCGGCATGCTCATGGCCATGCTGCGTGTGAATATTCCGGCAATTATGATCAGCGGTGGACCTATGCTGACCGGACGCTGGCGGAAAAAGAACGTCCACTTGATCAGCGTTTTTGAAGGGGTAGGACAAGTGGCTTCCGGGTCCTTAAAGGCCAGAGACCTGCTGGAACTGGAAGAGGCGGCCTGCCCGGGCTGCGGTTCCTGCGCCGGGATGTTTACGGCCAATTCCATGAACTGCCTGACCGAGGCTATCGGATTGGGCCTGCCCGGTAACGGGACCATTCCGGCCGTGATGGCGGCCCGGATCCGTCTGGCTAAGAAGGCCGGGATGCAGGTCATGGAGCTGCTCAAAAAAAATATCCGGCCCAGGGATATCGCCACCCAGTCCGCTTTCCGCAACGCCATCGCTGTAGATATGGCCCTGGGGTGTTCCACCAACACGGTTTTACATGTTCCGGCCATCGCCCACGAGGCCGGCATCGAGTTGTCTCTGGATCTCTTCAACCGGATCAGTGAAAAAACGCCTCATCTGTGCAGTCTGATCCCCGGCGGGCCGAACAGTCTGCAGGAACTGGAGGAAGCCGGCGGGATCCTGGCGGTCATGGCTGAATTGACCAAGATCAAGGTTCTGGACCTGAAGGTCTTGACAGTAACCGGAAAAAGGTTAGGCGATAATCTCAAAGGTAAAAAAATCCTGGACAAAGAAATCATCCGGCCTCTTTCCAATCCCTATCATCCCCAAGGGGGGATCGCCGTTCTTTTTGGCAACCTGGCTCCGGAGGGGGCGGTGGTCAAGCAATCGGCCGTGGCCCCGGAGATGATGACCCACAGCGGGCCGGCCCGGGTTTTCAACTCGGAACAGGAGGCCCAGAAGGCCATTTTGGGAAAGAAGATCAAAAAAGGGGATGTGGTGGTCATCCGTTACGAAGGACCCAAGGGTGGCCCGGGCATGCAGGAGATGCTCTCTCCCACTTCAGCCATCATCGGGATGGGGTTGGGGAAAGACGTGGCCCTGATCACCGACGGGCGGTTCAGCGGCGGCACCCAGGGGGCGGCCATCGGTCATGTTTCGCCCGAAGCGGCGGCCGGGGGCCCTATCGGGTTGATCAAAGAAGGGGACCCCATCGCCATTGATATCCCCAAAAAGAAATTGACCCTTCTGGTATCCAATGAGGAATTAAAAAAACGAAGGAAGAACTGGAAGCCCCTGCCGCCAAAGATCCGTTCCGGATATGCCCTCCGCTATTCCCAGATGGTTACCTCCGGCAGCACAGGGGCGGTCTTTAAGGACCGGCTTTAATGAAAGACGCGGAGACGGGGGGAAGCGGGAAAGGGAGAGGGGGAGAAGCAATGACCGGGAGACACGGAGACAGTAAATCTCTATTGCGCAATCCGAAAATCCCCCTGTCTCCTTGTCTCCCCCTCTCCGTGCCCCTGTTTCTCCGAGTCACCCCATCCCCCCTTCACCGCGTCCGGTTTTTTGGGGGAGGAGGTAATCTTGAAAGAGGCGTTGCTCTATGACAAAAGAGAAGACCGACAAGTTCATTGCCGGGTCTGTAACCATCATTGTCTGATCAAGGAAGGAAGGCGGGGGATCTGCGGTGTGCGGGAGAACCGGCAGGGGATACTCTATTCCCTGGTTTACGGCAAACCGATCGCCGCTCATGTCGATCCCATTGAAAAAAAACCCCTCTTTCATTTTCTGCCCGGCTCTCAATCCTTTTCCCTGGCTACGGCCGGCTGCAACTTCCGCTGCCGTTTCTGCCAGAACGCCGATATCTCCCAGGTCAGAGACTTACAAGAGATTCCCGGGAAGGAGGTCGCGCCGGAAGAAATCGTAACCGCGGCACTGAAGGCCCATTGCCGTTCCATCTCTTATACCTATACCGAACCGACCATTTTCTTTGAATACGCCCGGGACATCGCCTTGCTGGCCGAAACCCGGGGATTGAAAAACGTCTTTGTCAGCAACGGCTATATGAGCCGGGAGGTATTGGAAACCCTGCATCCTCATTTGCATGCCGTCAATGTGGATTTGAAAGCCTTTCAAGATACTTTTTACAAACAGCAATGCGGAGCCCGATTGGAGCCGGTCCTGGAAACGCTTCGGATCATGAAGCGGTTGGGGATCTGGGTGGAAGTGACCACCCTGATCATCCCCACGCTCAACGATTCCAAAGAAGAGTTGGAGGCCCTGGCCAAATTTATTCAAGAAGAGTTGGGAGCGGAGACCCCCTGGCACATCAGCCGCTTTCATCCCACGTTTCAGTTGAACGATCTTCCCCCCACACCCGTAAAAACGCTGCAGCAGGCCTGGGAAATCGGCAAGGCCGCGGGTTTGCGCTATGTCTACACCGGCAACGTCCCCGGCGATGCGGCGGAAAAAACGTATTGCCATCACTGCGGGCATCTCCTTTTGGATCGTTTTGGATTTTCCGTTTTAAAAAATAATTTGAAGGAAGGAAGATGCCCGCAATGCGGAACGACGATGGAGGGTTTTGGACAATGAGGAAAAAAATACTTTTTTTTAAAAAAAATGTATTTTTTTCTTGACATACTATATATTGTAGAATAAAATTTTTCCAAATACAATATATAGGAAAGGAGGAACTATCATGGCAGCAACCAAAAAAGCGAAGGCTCCGGCGAAGAAAACGGTAAAGGCCGCCCCCAAGAAGGCCGCCAAAACAGCCAAGAGCCCAAGCAAAAAGGCAACAGCCAAGAAGGCTCCAGCTAAAAAAGCTCCGGCCAAAAAAGCTGCAGCCAAAAAGGCCCCGGCTAAGAAGGCCCCTGCCAAAAAAGCCCCGGCCAAAAAGAAATGATCTTCTGGTTGTTGTGCAGTTGGGTAGTTAAATAAACTTCTAAACCTCTTAAAGGGAAGGAGGGAATTTTCTCCGTAGGGGAAAATTCCGTTTTACCTTCCTTTTTTATTTTATAGGGAAATCTTTTCGATCCGGCAGGGGAAGGCCCGCAGGAAAGGGGTCCCCAGGGACGGATCGGAGGGATCGTTCGAGGTCAGGATATTGAGGTTCGAACGGTCCCAGTCAAAGAGGGTCTCCAACTTCCCTTCCGGAAACCACCAACCGTAATCAATAAACACCACCCTCGGATCTATTTCTTCAGAAAAACGCGCCTTCTGTTCGATGCCGCCTTTGGGGGTGATAATCCGTACCCAGTCCCCCTCCTGCAACCCTATGATATTCGCAGCCGCCGGGTGAATTTCTACGATCGGATCCGGATGCCTGCGCCGCAGAGAAGGCATTTGGCGATAAGCCGAGTGAAAATAGGAGGCGTTTTTCTTACTGGTGGCCAGAAGCGGATACTCCAGAGAAACTCCCGGGGGTTCCGAGAAAACCGGCAAGGCACTGAAACCCCACTTTTTAAGCTGTTCGGAAAAGAGTTCCACCTTCCCCGAAGGGGTTTTAAACCCTCGATCTTCATACTTTCTGTAATCTCGTTGACCTTGAAGGACTCCGATCTCTTTCAACCGATCATAATTTATTCCTGAAGGGGCTAAAACCTCTTCCAGGGCCTGGTGATAATCCTCCCAGAAATGTTTTTCGTACCCCAGGGCCTTTCCCAGGCCGTTCAAGATTTCTAAATCGGGGCGGCAATCTCCCGGAGGGTCGATAAGTTGGGGACGGGCGCTGATCCATCCCTGGGCCAGACCGAAATGACCGATATCGTCAAATTCAAAACCGGTGGCAGCCGGAAAAATGACATCGGCCAGGGCGGCGGTAGGAGTCATAAAGATTTCCGAAACCACCAGAAGGTCCAGACGCATCAGTGCTTCGTAAGTAAGGCGGGCGTCGCTGTTGGTGATCAAGGGATTGGTTACCTGGGCTACCATGGCCCGGACCGGATAGGGTTTATGATGCAGAATGGCTTGCACGACCATCGGTTGAGGCACAATCATAAAGTTAGGAAGCAGCTTAAAGGCACGGCTCAGCATTTTTTTAGATTTGTCAGGCAGAAGATCGGCCTTGACGAATTCAGCCAGCCGGGAGACCTTGGGCATGAGGGGCATGATGTTGCCTCCCGGGCAATCAAGATTTCCGGTTAGTGCCATCAAGCAGAGTAAAGCCCGGCAGGTTTGTAGGCTGTTTGCGGTGTGCTCAATGGCGTTTCCCCATTGGATAAGGGCCGGTTTGGAGGTTCCATAAGTCCAGGCCGTATGGATAATCTCATCGGCGGTCAGCCAGGTCCGTTCCGCCACCCGCTCCGGGGTGAAAGGCCGGACCAGTTCCTTCAAATCCTGAAAACCCACGGTCCAATGTTCTACGAATTCCCGGTCGAATAGCCTTTCCTCAATGATGATCCGTATCAAGCCCAAGGCCAGGGCCAGATCGGATCCTGGTTTGAGTTGCAGGTGGCTTTGGGCAATAGAGGCCAAATGGGTTTTCCGGGGATCGACCACAATCAGATCAGCCCCTTTTTTTATGGACTCCATCAGACGCAGGGAGATAACCCCTTCTTCGTTGGTCTTCAGCAGGTTGCTTCCCCAGTTGAGGATCAACCCGGTCGGTTGTTCGTAATCGGGTACAGGGAAAAAACCGCAGGTCATCATCCCGGCCAGTTCCCTGGGCATGTGGCAGACATGCTGGGGGCCGCAGACATTGGGGGAGCCGAAGACATTGGCCAGGCGGATCATCACAAAATGCTCCAAGCCTTTAGGCGCCCCCTGGGCAAAAACCACGGCTTCGGGACCATTATCCCGTCGGATGGTTTTCAGCCTTTGGGCGGCATAGTGGAATGCTTCTTCCCAGGAAACCGCTTTCCAACGCCCTTCACCGCGGGCACCTTGTCGTAGGAGGGGACGGGTAAGCCGTTCCGGGTGCTGGGATCGCCCGGTTGAGGCCAAGGCCTTGGGGCAGATATAGCCGTGACCGATCGGACAATCCGGGTCTCCCTTGATTCGGGCAATCTTTCCTTCCCGTATTTCGACCAACAGACCGCAGCCGCCGTGGTCCATCCTGGAGCAATGGGTTTTTATGACCTCGGCCTTTTCATTTTTTTGATTCACATTCTGTCCTTATTAGATTTTTTGGTTTTTCTCCCGGGTAGTTGAGATAAAGGGGGTGGAGAGAGCCCATTTTTTTATAGACATTAGACTCTTTCCCCTAAAAAGAGTCAAGTCGTTTTATAAAAAAATAGCAAAAGGTCTAAGAATAATAAGCAGATATTTATTCTTGACAAACAAAGGTCGGCTGTAATAGCGTTGGGTTCCATTCAGAACCGATTGCGGCAATAGACTATCGGGATAGAAGTTTCCATTGGAGGGAGGAAGGCATTGGATTTAGGGATTTTTGGCCAAATACATTTTACCTGGGATTTCCTGGTCAGTTTGTTGAGTATTATTCTGATTGATCTCATCCTGGCCGGAGACAACGCCGTCATTATCGCTATGGCGGTACGGTCTCTACCAAGGAAACAAAGGCAGAAGGGGATCATCTTCGGGGCCGGGGCGGCCGTGATCCTCAGGGTTATTCTGACTTTTTTCGCCGCTCAACTGCTCCAGGTCCAATTTATAAAATTTATCGGGGGAGCGGTCATCCTCTGGATTGCGGTAAAACTTTTTATTGAGGGAGCTCCGGGAGATGACGCCCATAAGGAGGCCAAAACCCTGATGCAGGCCGTGTGGGTAATTATTGTGGCTGACATCACCATGTCTACCGACAATGTCCTGGCCGTGGCCGGGGCTTCCCATGGAAATTTGTTTTTATTGCTGTTCGGGTTGGGTTTAAGCATCCCATTCGTTGTCTTCACCAGCAACCTCTTGTCCATGCTCATGGATAAATATCCTGTAATTATCTATTTGGGTGCAGCCGTACTGGGGCGGGTAGGGGGAGAGATGATGATCACCGATCCTTTTATCAAGGAGCACCTTCACCCCGGTAAAATGATGCAATACAGCGTCGAGGCCTTTTTTACGATCGGGGTCCTGGTCGTCGGCAAGCTGTGGATCACCTGGAAAAGGGCCCGGGAAGAAAAACAATTGACCGTATCTTCCCCTCCGGAACCCGCACTTCAACCAAGGGAGGAATAATCCATTATGGCCATTTTAACCATTTCCAGAACCTATCAGAGCGGAGGCCATGAAATCGGCAAGGCCGTAGCCGGGAAGACCGGTTATGATTTTATCGATAAAAATCGCATATTATCGGAAATGAAAAACCTCGGCCGGAAATGGGGCCACACTTTTGAAGAAGTGGATGAAGTGTCCCCCACTCTTTGGGAAAAAAACGATTGGCACTATCGGGGGTATATTGCCCTGATCGAATGTATTATTTTTGATTATGCCCTGAAAGACCGTGTGGTCTTATTGGGACGGGGGGCGAATTTTATTCTTAAGGATATTCCCCACGTATTGCGCGTTCGATTGTATGCCCCTTTGGAGGTCCGTATTGAGCGAGCGGTCATAAAAAACGAGACCGCCCGGCAGACGGCCGAGTCGCTGGTGAAAAAGACCGACCATGATCGTGCCGGGTATATCCGTTCCATCTATAAAGCCGATTGGGAAGACCCTCGACACTATGACCTGGTTATTAATACCGCCGAATCTTCCATCCCTCAAACATGCGACCGTTTGGTAACGGCCTTAAACGAATGGGAAGGAAGGGCAACGGCAAAAGGTCGGAAAAAACTGGCTGACTTAGCCCTGACCGCCAGGGTAAAGGCCCGGGTATTGATCCACCCCGAAATTTTTCTTCCGACCCTGGATATCTTTCATGATGGAACAGCTATCGTCTTTAAAGGGGTGGTTCATTCCCCCAAGGAACATCGATTGGTCGAGGATCTGGTCCGGAACACGGCCGGCGACCATCCGCTCAGCAATCAACTGCGCTATCGGACCTAAGTTTATTTTTTTTGCAGTGGTGAGAGAAAAAAGGAGGGAGGCATGGATACCTGGACTTTCGGATTGAGTATGCTGGTTGTCGGCATGGGCGGGACCCTGGTGACTCTGACCCTGATGAGCTTACTCATGGGAGTACTGAAAAGAATATTTCCGCTGAAGGAAGGGGAAGAATGACCTGGAGGAAAGGAAAAAAGACTTATGCTTGAAACCATCTATTCAGGATTAACCGGATTGACGGCCGGGTTCGCCGGACTGCAATGGTCCAACCTGGTCATGATGGTCATCGGTTGTCTGCTCTTGTATCTTGGAATAAAAAAGGATTTTGAACCGCTGCTTCTGGTCCCCATCGGCTTCGGAGCCATTCTGGTGAACATCCCCCTGGCCGATTTGATGGGGGAACATGGATTTTTACGCACTATTTATGAGTTCGGCGTCATCACTGAATTGTTCCCTTTGCTAATTTTTGTCGGCATCGGAGCCATGACCGATTTCGGACCGGTCCTGGAAAACCCATATACCTTCCTCCTGGGAGCCGCCGGGCAGTGCGGCATCTTTTTGACTTTGCTCCTGGCCCTGGCCCTGGGTTTTAATAAACTGGACGCCGTTACCATTGGAATTATCGGGGCCTGTGACGGGCCGACGGTCATCTATGTCGCTTCCCAGTATGCCCCTCACCTGCTGGGTGCGGTTTCCGTGGCCGCCTATTCCTATATGTCCCTGGTTCCGGTACTGCAACCCCCGATCATGAGGATGCTGACCACGGAAAAAGAACGGCAGATCGTCATGAAGACCCATAAGAAAACGGTCTCCAAGACCACCCGTATTCTTTTTCCCATCGTCATCACCGTTCTCGGGGGGCTCATCGCCCCTCAAGGCCTGCCCCTTTTAGGCACCATCATGCTCGGCAACCTGATGAAGGAATCCGGGGTGGTACCTCGCTTGACCAACGCCTCCCAGAACGAAATCGCCAATATCGTCACCCTGCTCCTCGGTATTTCCATCGGCGCCACCATGAGCGGTCCGGAATTCATCAAATCCCAGACTTTGATCATCCTTTCTTTGGGGCTGCTGGCCATCTGTCTGGACACGGTTTGCGGGGTCCTTTTCGGTAAACTCCTGAAGGTCCTGACCGGGGGCAAGGTCAATCCCTTGATCGGTGCGGCCGGGATATCGGCCTTTCCTATGTCGGCCCGGGTGGTCCAAAAAGAAGGTTTCAAATATAATAAAAGAAACTATCTGCTGATGCACGCCATGGGGGCCAATGCCGGAGGCCAGATCGGATCGGTCCTGGCCGCGGCGGTGATGCTCTCGGTACTGAAAGGAATGGGGATTATTTAAAATACCGATGCTGGATGCTGGATGCTGGATACTGGATATTTACATAGTGGATTATGTTTTTATTATCCAGCATCCAGTGTTTAAATATTGCACAATCGAATACTAATTTCCCAAGAGCATTAGCCCCCTTTATTTAGGAAAGAACATGGCGTCTCCGGTTTATTTTCTGGATTTGAAGACTTCCTTCAGGGAGAACCGGTTACAGGGAATTGGACGGCTCCTGGATCAGGTCCCTTTTCCTAAGTCGTTAAAAAAGAACAACCTCGTGGCCGTGAAGATCCATTTCGGGGAAAAAGGAAACACGGCTTACATTAAACCGATTTATGTCCGACCCATCGTGGAAAAGGTTTGTGAATGGGGAGGGAAACCCTTTCTTACCGATGCCAACACGTTATATGTAGGGACCCGCAGCGACAGTGTGGCCCATCTCATCACCGCCCTGGAAAACGGCTTTTCCTTTCCTACGGTTGGAGCTCCTCTGATAATCGCCGATGGGATCAAGGGGAAATCCGCCGTCCGGGTATCGGTCGGGCAAAGACATTTTCATACAGTCTCCATCGCCTCCGATATCGTTGACGCCGACGCCCTGGTCAGTGTAGCTCATTTCAAAGGACACGAATTGTCCGGATTCGGCGGAACGATTAAGAACCTCGGCATGGGCTGCGCTTCCCGTGAAGGCAAACTCAGCCAACATTCCCATCTGGCCCCCAGGATCGCCCGCAAAAAATGCATCGGTTGTGGCGAGTGTCTGCGACAATGCGCCCAAAACGCCTTTTCCCTGGTGGAAAATAAGGCCGTGCTCGATCCGGAAAGGTGTGTGGGCTGCGGGGCTTGTATCCTGGCTTGCCCTCAAAAGGCGGTCACTATCCGTTGGGACGCTTCCATCAAGGTTTTTCAGGAGAAGATGGTTGAATACACCCTGGGAGTCCTGAAAGGAAAGGAAGACCGGGCTCTTTTTATCAATTTTCTGATGGACATCACCCCGGCCTGTGACTGTTACGACCACAGCGACCGTCCTATCGTCCGGGATATCGGCATTCTGGCCTCCCGTGATCCGGTGGCCATCGACCAGGCCGCCGTTGACCTGGTCAATCAACAACCGGGCCTGAAGGATTCCAGTTTAACCAAGAATTTTCTGCCCGGTGAAGATAAATTTCGGGGGGTTTATCCCCGGGTTGACTGGGAAATTCAGCTGAAATATGCCGAAGAAATCGGTTTGGGGAACCGGCAATATGATTTAATTCCCCTGGGAGATAAACCCAAAGTCCATCGCCGCCAGACAGCCACTACGGTCTGATCCCCTCGCCCTAACCGCCTTCCGAAGAAAGAGGAAGTTAAAAAAGGATTTCTCCCTGCGGTCGAAATGACCCATCGGGTTTTTCGGCTGTGAGCGAGACCCTGTGAATAATTTTTTCGGGAAATTTGGAATCTTTCTTACAGTTGAATCCCCCTCTAAAGTGTGCTACCTTTTAATCCATGGAAACGGTTACTATTGAAGGTATCACCCTTTATTTAAGTCATCCCGACACCCTGGCCATCGACTGGGTCGGCCAGCCCGACCTGATTGATCAGGTCCTGGCTGCCTGGCTGGTGGTGGAAGAGAAGGACCTTCCCCTTCATCCTCGACTGATCGGCAAACCCGGTGTAGGGAAAACCACCCTGGCCTATGCCGCAGCTCGGAAACTGGGACGGGAAATTTATTTCTTTCAGGCCACCATGGACACCCGGCCCGAAGATCTGCTGGTCACTCCGGTCATTGCCGAACAGGGAAAGATACACTACATGGCCAGTTCTCTGGTTACGGCCATGATCCGCGGCGGGGTGCTGATTCTGGACGAAGGCAACCGCATGAGCGAGAAGAGCTGGGCCTCTCTGGCCCCTTTGCTGGACAACCGCCGTTATGTAGAATCGGTGGTCACCGGGATGAAAATTCCAGCCCATCCGGATTTCCGTTTTTGTTCCACCATGAACGATGATGCCAGCACCTTCGAACTGCCGGAATATATCCATTCCAGGCTCCAACCCCAAATCTTTATCGACTTCCCGGAAGCGGAAGAAGAACGGCTGATTTTGAAAAGAAATCTGCCTTTCGCTCCTGAGGATATCCTGGAATATGTGGTCCGCTTTCTACAGCGGGCTCACCGGGCACAGGAACGCTATACGGTCCGGGACGGCATCAACATCGCCCGTTATGCCCTTAAATCCCTGGAAGGCCGCGAGGTCCTGAAGAAGATCCCCATGGAAGAACAAAAACCCCTGGCCCTGCGCCTCTCCATCGAAATGATTTTAGGGGAAAAGGCCCTGGATTATTTTCTTTGAAGGAAACGTTTCGGATTTCATGAGTCCAATCTTTTCAGCTATTGAAGGGGAATTAAGAAAAGGTCGAGGCCTGGCCTTGGCTACCATTATTTCCAGCAGGGGGTCGACTCCACGGGGACCGGGAACACGGATGATGATCCGGTCTGACGGTTCCTTCATAGGAACTATCGGCGGCGGAAAAATCGAGGCTGAGGTTTTGGCTGAGAGTTCCGCCATTTTCAAAGAGAAAAAAAATAAAATTATCGCTTTTCAATTAAAAGGGGAAGAGGCGGCCCAGGCGGACCTGATCTGCGGGGGAGAGCTGGAAATATTTTTGGAATATTATCCCGGAAAGGATGAGGCCATTCTGGATTTTTTTAGTAGGATGGCGAATCTTCGGAATCAGGACCGGCCGGCCTTATTTGCCACGTTAGTGGAAGAAGGTCCCTCTTTCGGGGCCGAGAAAAGGCTTTTTCTTTTTGTTTCCGGGGAAGATCAAGAAAGGGAACCTCCCTTCTGGTTGAACCTGCAATCCCCATCGCTCCCGGAGGTCCTAAGAAAGAAAACCCCCGTTTTATGGACCGGCTTTGTTCAGGATAAAGAAAAAAGGATCTTTCTCGAGCCCTTGGTTTCCACCCCCCGCTTGATTATCTTCGGCGCCGGTCATGTCTCGGCCGCCCTTTGTCCCTTGGCAAAAACCATCGGCTTTCAGGTAACGGTTGTGGATGACCGGGCCGATTTTGCCTCACCTGACCGTTTTCCTGAAGCGGATGACCTGGTCGTCCGGCCCATGGAACAAACGGCCGGAGAGTTTAGATTCCTTCCGACCGATTTTGTAGTCATCATGACCCGGGGCCACCTTTTTGATCACCAGGTGCTCCGCCGGGTTTTGAGCAGACCCCTGAACTATATCGGGATGATCGGCAGCCGCAAAAAAATGGAGACGATTTTTAAGGCCCTGCGGGAGGAAAAATTTCCCGCGGAGTTGTTGAACACCGTCCATAGCCCCATCGGTTTGGAGATCGGGGCCGAAACGCCGGAGGAAATCGCCGTCTCCATCGCCGCCGAACTGATCCAGGTCCGGGCTCGAAACAGAGGGAAGAGAAACAATATTACAACAATCCGGCCAAGTCCTTGATCAATTTTTCACTGTCCTTCCATCCCAAACAGGGATCGGTGATGGACTTGCCATAAACTGTCCCGGTGGGCGGTTGGGAGCCCTCTTCGATAAAACTCTCGATCATCAATCCCCGTACCATATCATGGAGCAGGGCCGAATGCTTACGGCTGTGCATGACTTCTTTGGCGATCCGGGGTTGCTCAGCGAATTTCTTGTTGGAATTGGCATGGTTGGTGTCGACGATGATGGTCGGGTTGGTCAGGCCCCGCTTCTGATATGCCCTGGCAAAGGCGTTGAGATCTTCAAAATGGTAATTGGGCATGGCTGATTTATAGTGGTCAACCGCTCCCCGCAGGACAGCATGAGACAAGGGGTTGCCGGAAGTCTTGACTTCCCAGCCGTTATAACTGAAGACATGAGAGGCCTGCGAGGCCTGAATGGAATTCAAGGTCACCTCCAAATCACCGGAGGTGGGGTTCTTCATTCCTACCGGCACATCCAGACCGCTGCAGGTCAGGCGATGGGCCTGATTCTCTACCGACCGAGCACCCACGGCTACATAACTCAGGACATCCTCCAGGTAAGGATAATTTCCGGGATAGAGCATTTCATCGGCCGCCGGCAATCCCGACTCCTGGATGGCCCGGATATGGAGCCGGCGGATGGCTCGAATGCCTTCCACGATGTTAGGGGCCTGTTGAGGGTCGGGCTGGTGGACCATCCCCTTGTAGCCCATGCCGTCGGTGCGGGGTTTGTTGGTATAGATTCGGGGGATGAGAAGGAGCTTATCCTTGACGGCTTCCTGGACCCGGGCCAGTCTGGCAATGTAATCACAAACCGCGTCCTCATCATGGGCTGAGCAGGGACCGATGACGAGCAGAAAAAGTTTGCTTTGCCGGGTAAAAACGGCCTTGATGGCCCGGTCCCGTTCTTTTTTGAGTTGAGTGAGTTCCCGGGAAAGGGGCATGGAATCCCGGATTTCCTCTGGGGTGGCGATTTCTCTAATATAATGGAAGCTCATGGCCTTTTCCTTTCCACTTAGCTGAACGGTTAAAAATTTCCTGTTTCCACAATCCGTTTTTGCAGCCCTTCACTGTCTCGGCGATTAATCCATTTTTTCAGCTCGGAAAGACTTTGCTGATAATCTTTGAAGACCTGACCGGCATAGGGATTGTGGGTGATAATCTGGGCATAGAGTCCGGCGTTGGGTCCGAAGATTTTTTTTAAGAGGTCCATTTTGCCGTTAAAGGCCGGAGTGGACACCGGGTAAAGTTCTTTAAGATCAAATCCGGACCGTTTCAAGGC
>JBFMBU010000026.1:0-23684 GCA_040755035.1 Thermodesulfobacteriota bacterium | reverse complement strand
AAAGGGAACAATCGGGATTGGGCTCCACTTGGATTTCAGAAAAACGGGTTTCCATCCCGTTGTAAATCAGCAAACGACCGGCAAGAAGCTTTCCGAAACCGACTAAATATTTAACGGCCTCATTGGCTTGGATCAATCCGATCATCCCCGGGGTGGTTCCCAGCACCGGAAATTTTTGCGGAGGGGGGGCTTGCGGGAAAAGGCACTTTAAACAAGGGGTTCGACCGGGTAGGATCACCGTAGCCATGCCCATCATCCCCAGGATCCCCCCGTATATGAGGGGGATCCCTCGGGGAAAGAGGTATTCATTCAGCAGGTAACGGGTAGGGAAGTTATCCAGGCCATCAACCACCAGGTCACACTCCTCGGCCAATTGGGGCAAGTTTTTTTCGTTAATTTCTTCTCTGAGGGCTTCGATTACAATATCGGTGTTGAATTGAGCAAGTTTTTCCCCAGCCGATTCCACCTTGGGCCGGTCGACATCCTTCTCCCAATGCAGGATCTGTCGGTTCAGGTTGCTGAATTCAACCCGGTCCGCATCCACTATCCTCAAGTTCCCTGTTCCGGCGGCGGCCAGATAGTAGGCTGCAGCGGATCCCAATCCCCCGGCCCCGGCGATTAATATCCGGCTTTTCTGCAGCTTTTCCTGCCCTCTTTCACCAATGACATCCAGCATGATTTGCCGGTCATAACGAAGCAACGCTCTTTGGCTGAGCATAACCATCCCTCCCAGGCCTTCAAATATCCTCATAATCTACCATAGCAACCTTTGGGGTCAATCTTTTTTCCGGTTTTGTGCGAGGTCCCCTTATCTTTGACGAATAGGAGCCGGGCAGGCAGAACCTTCCCCTTTTTATCCCGAATTTGTTGATAAAAAAATTGTTTGACCTTTGGGGAAAAATATTCTAAGCTCCCCGTTTATTTGAAGGCTATCATATCCTTCATTTGAACCAGGATAATCCAAAAAACCCTTAACTTATTGGTTTTTGGAAATAAAATTATCTAACCAACAAGGAGGAAAAGGCGATGTTTCAGGTAACCGTAGATACCGACAAATGCAACGGGGATTCCAATTGCGTGGATACCTGTCCGGTGAGTGTTTTTGAACTTCAGGACAACAAGGCTGTTCCGGTCAATATGGATGAATGCCTGGGTTGTGAAAGTTGTGTGGAAGTTTGTGAAACCGGCGCAATTACCGTAAAAGAAATGTGATTTTTCTTTTTTAAGGGGACAGGTTTGAGGTTTTTTCAAGCCCGTCCCTTTTTTATGGATTTTTCTTCCCTGACATCCTCCCAGGCGCAAGCGGTCAGATATACAGGGGGGCCTTTGATTGTCTTGGCCGGCCCCGGCACCGGAAAGACCAGGACCCTCACCTTCCGCATCGCCCATTTGATCGAAAGCGGTTTGGCCGCTCCCGATCGAATCCTGGCCGTAACCTTCACCAATCAAGCTGCTGAAGAAATGCGCTCCAGACTCGAGCAATCCCCCTTGGGTAACAGGGGGTTACCAGGGCCGTGGATTTCCACCTTTCATGGTTTCTGTCTGCGTTTCCTCAAGGAAAATCTCTCCAGTCCCAGGCAATTGTTATCCGAACAAGAGAGTATTGACTTACTTAAAGAAACGGTTCAGGAACAATTCCCGGACTTTCCGAAGCGGCAAATTAAAGAATTGGCCCGGCGAATCTCTTTGGCCAAAAACTCCCTGATTCCCCCAGGTTCCTCAGGATTCCCAGGGGGATGGGAGGACTGCCCCTCCTGGCCATCCTGCTACCGGGCCTATCAGGAACAACTTTCCTTACGTCATTTGTGGGACTTTGATGAGCTAATCCTTCAGACCGTTTACCTCCTGGAAGAAAACCCGCTTCTCCAAACCAAAGTCCACATTGGCTTCCCCTTTGTCTTGGTTGATGAATTTCAGGATATCAATACGGCCCAATATCGCCTTTTTCAATTGATTTCTCAGAAAACAGGGTCCTGGATGGTTATCGGGGACCCTTGTCAGGCCATTTACGGGTTCCGAGGGGCCAGGGCTGATTTTTTTCTCTACCTGCAACAGGATTATCCGCAAGCGAAAATGGTAACGCTTCAAGATACCTTCCGACTCAACCGAACCGTCCTGGAGGCTTCCAATCAGGTTTTGAAGGATGCTGACGGAAGACCGTCTGCGCAAACCGAGGGACCGCCTTTCATCCCGGTAGTTGGGCTCTCCTCGGCCGAAGCCGAAGGGGAATATATTGCCGGGTTCATCGAAAAAGAAATGGGGGGGCTGGGCCTTTCGTCTGGGATTCAGGAGCAATCATCGGCTGAAGGCACCGGACCTCAGCCCGGTTTTGCCGACTTCGCCGTCCTATACCGGCTTCATGCCCAGGGAGAAATCATAGCCGGATGCCTTTCCCGCCGGGGCATTCCTTTCAAAAAAATTCAGGAAATCCACTGGGTGGAACGGCCGGAAATTAGAACCTGCCTGGAACATTTGAAGTCCTATCAGGATCTCCGTCTCACCCCGGTTATCGCTCTCGAGCGGGTGGTAAAGGATTTCCCTTCTCTTTTTTCTTCATCGCCGGAAGGAAGCAAAGTCCTGCACCGTCTTCGTCTGGAAGCCGCCTCTTTTAAGGGGACCTTTGACGACTTTTTAGAAAATCTCTCCCTGCAAACCGGGCTGGATACCTACGAACCCGACCAGGAAACGGTTAAACTTCTGACCCTTCATGCGGCTAAAGGACTGGAGTTCCCGGTAGTCCTTATAGCCGGGTGTGAGGATAATCTTCTACCCCTCACTTTATTGGGACTCTCTGATAAGGAAGAAGAACGGCGGCTTTTTTATGTGGGATTGACTCGGGCTAAAGAAAAGGTAATCCTGACTTGGACCCGGAAAAGGACCTTTTTCGGACAAACCCGGGAGCAAAACCTTTCCCCCTTTGTCGGAGACATTGATGACACCTTAAAAACGTCATTATTTTTCCGGGGAGATGGTTCCCGCAACAGACCCAGGAAAAAGCAGATGGACTTATTTTCCCATTGAAGAAAAATGGCCAAGTCAAAAGATACTCACCTGACCCGGACCAGCCGCTACCAAGAGATGGTAAGAAAAAAACAGGCTGTATATAACCCAAGGGGTCCGGGTCCAAGCAGTGTTTAGAAATAAATTCTATTCATTTTGCATAACGGTTTTATTGGTCAGCTACTAAAAGCCTTTGAATCCGTATCCGTTAAACCGCTCTTGACAAAAGCCACCGCCATGATTATTTTTTTCAAAAAATAAATTAAAAAAAAGGGGGTGTTCCTATGTTTGATCTTGTTCCTTGGGAGCGGACAAAAACGTTGTCCAAGCTAAGGAAGGAAATGGATGACCTCTGGGGTCGGTTTTTTGGGGAGAGTGGATTTCCGATTTTTTCGGAATCGGTCTGGGCCCCGACCTTGGATGTCAAAGAGACCAAAGAAAACATAGTGGTCACCGCTGAAATTCCGGGATTGAGCGCCAAAGAGGTGGAAGTGGCTATCAGCGGGGACCTGCTGACCATCAAAGGAGAAAAGAAACAGGAAAAAGAGGAAAAGGACGAGTCCTACCACCTGATCGAGCGCAGGTATGGGTCTTTCTCCCGCAGTATTCGGTTGACCACCGATGTGGACTCGAAAAATATCAAGGCCACACAGAAGGAAGGGGTGCTGACCATTACCCTGCCCAAAAGTGAAAGGGCCAAAGAAAAACAAATAAAAATCAACGTGGAATAAACTGCCGATCAGCAGTGCTTAAACCGAAGGCCGTGCCCATGGGCACGGCTTTTTTTTATTGAAGGGATTGTCGGACATTCAATGGGATTCTTTGAAATCCTCGGCCTTCAGGTCGTGCTTTTTCAGGAGTTCATAGAAATCGGCCCGGTATTTGCCGGCCATTCTGGCCGCATTGCTGATATTCCCTTTACAGGTCTTGAGAAGGTGGATCAGATAGTTCCTTTCATAAGCGTTTCTGGCCTCCTTAAGGGGTTGCAGCGTAGGCGGGGGTTCTTCTGCTTCCAGGGTTTGTTGAAGGATCAGGTCTTCTTGAATGGTATCCTGTTGGGTCAAGGCCACGGCATATTCCATGGTATTTTCCAGCTCCCTGACGTTTCCCGGCCACTCATAGTGCATCATCTTCTGCAGGGCTGTAGAGGTCAGACCCTTGACTCCCTTGTTCATCTGCCGGTTGAATTTTTCCCGGAAGTGCTCGATTAAAAGAGGGATATCGTCTTTACGTTCTCGCAATGGGGGCAGGAATACAGGGATGACATGGATGCGGTAATAAAGGTCCTCCCGGAAAAGACCTTGTTTGACCATCTGGCTCAGATCTCTATTGGTGGCCACAATAACCCGGACATCCACTTCGACCAGTTTCTCGCTCCCCAAGGGATAATAGGTTCTTTCCTGTAAAACCCGAAGGAGCATAGCCTGGATGCCGAGGGGCATGTCCCCAATTTCATCCAGGAAGATGGTCCCGCCGTGGGCCTGGGTAAAAAGTCCCTTGGTGTTTTTGATCGCACCGGTAAAAGCCCCTTTTTCGTGACCGAACAACCTGCTTTCCAGGATACCTTCCGGCAGGGCGGCACAATTTATGGCCACGAAGGGCTTGTTTTTTCGGTCACTGGCCATATGAATGGCCTTGGCGATCAATTCCTTACCCGTCCCGCTTTCCCCCTGAATATAAACTGTGGAGTCGGTTCTGGCGATCTGGGCCACCGAATCAAGCAGAGAGCGCATCTTGGGGCTTCGGGCTATAATATTAGAAAAACCGTACTGTTTATCCAGTAACGTTTCCAGCCGCTTGACCTCGGAAGTCAATCGGCGATTTTCCAGGGCCATTTTAATCTGCAGGAGCAATTCCTGCGGATCAAAAGGCTTGGTCAGATAACTGTAGGCCCCTTTTTTCATAGCTTCCACGGCGCTTTCAATACTGCCGTGGGCGGTGAGGATCAATACCGGCAAATCCGGAGTCAGGCGATGGAACTCCTCCATCAATGAGATCCCATCCTGATGGGTCAGTTGGAGGTCGACGATGGCCAGATCAAAAGCCTGTTCCTTGAGGGCCTTTAAAGCGGCTGTTTCCAAGGCCATGGCCGTTACCTCATAATCTGACGATTCCAGCCTCATTTTTACCAATTCCAGGAGGTTTCGATCGTCATCCACCACCAGGATATTTCCTAAGGACATGTTCCTGTTATCTTCCTTTCTCCCGCTTTTTCCCTTCGATTTCTATATCCACTTTTTTATATTCTTCCAACGTCCGGGCCAATTTTTCCTGTTCCCTTAGTAACCTTTCATTTTCTTTTGAAATTTTCTCGTTTTCTTTAATATGTTTATCGTTTTCTTTTATTAATTTTTCGTTCAGTTGAAGAATACCCACCCAGGCTTTGGCCTGCTGGGCAAAAAGACTCTGGGGATGATCCCTCATCAATTTTTTCATAAATTCAACAGAGTTATTGAAATCTTTTCGGGGATTTTCACTATGAGCGTGAATTAGACCGATCATAAAAAGGGCCTCCTGGGACTGAATCATCTCGGGATAAAAAGCAACTATCATCGAATATTCCCGTAAAGCCCCCTCAAGATCCCCTTGAAAAAATTTGGTTCGTCCTGTCAATAGATAGTTGCCCGCCGTATCCTCCTTTTTCTTCAACTCGAGTTCAAGGGCCTTTTTTTCGGCAATTTTATTCTTTTCCTCGAGCGTCATGGCCGGACGATCTGGTTCCCAGATTTTTTCCAGGTAAGCGCAACCCTGTATCCAGAGAAAAATCAAACCGGTAATATAAAGAAAAAGGAGCTTCCTCGTCCTTCCTGACTTTCCACCCATACTCTGCCACCGTGTGAGGTTATAATGTGTTTAACAATAGCCAAGCCCAATCCGGATCCTTTACTGGGATATGACTTCCCCGTATCTCCCTGATGAAATTTAAAAAAAACGGTTGTCTGTTGTTCCGCTGGTATCCCCGGCCCGCTGTCTTTTACAGCCACCCTTATTTCTTTCCCAACCCCTTCGGCCGAGACGATTATCCGGCCCCCTTCAGGGGTGAATTTAACGGCGTTACTTAAAAGATTTCTAAGAACTTGCAGCATCCGCTCCCGGTCCACTCTTATTTTCGGAAGACCGGAGGCCAATGCGTTTTCTAAAAGAATTTTTTTGGTCTCCAACAAGGGGATCATCTCCAATAAGACCTGGTTGATCAAAACCGCTAAATCGGCTGTTTCAAAATGATAGGTCATCATTCCCGATTCCATCTTGGACAGGTCCAGGGAGGAATTCACCAAATCAATCAGGCGCCGGCTTTCCTGGGATACGATGGAAAGGAGCTTTTTTTGTTTTTCCGTTACCGGACCGGCCGTTTCCTCCTGTAGGAGGGCAATCCCTTCTTTGATGGATGTCAAAGGGGTCCTTAACTCATGGGACATGGTGGAAAAAAAATCAGATTTCATTCTGTCCAGGGTGCTGAGACTATGGGTCATTAAATTAAAGGCCTGGGCCAGGTCGGAAATTTCCGGGGAAGAGGAAATGTTCAAATCGCTTTTAAAAATACCCTCGGAAATCTCCCGTGTTTTTATTCGCAATAAATTCAGCGGCTTGGTAATCCCCCGGGTGATAAGGAAAGAGATAACGATGACCGTCCCCAAAGCCACTGAAGCCAGGATTAGGGCGATATCCCGGGCCGCATCGCCTTTTTCACCCAATTCCTGCATCCGGAGCTGGGCATCCTGACGCACCCTAATATCCAATTGTTCAAAATCATTCAGGATTTCGTCAATCAGCCTTTCTTTTTCTTCTTCGTAGTGCTTTTTAGGATATTTTTTCCTGGAAAGGATATACCCGCTTTCTTCTTCAGCCAAGATCAGATAGCGGCCATGGGCTTCCCTAATTTTTTTAAGCAGATCGACATGAGAAGGCGTATCGGCCACATTCAGGATAAAACCCAGATCCCGGAGGAATACCTCCTTGGATGAAATAAATTGCGCATATAGCCCCAGGTCCTTGCTAATGATAGATTTCTTCAGAAATCGATGCTGAGAAAGAAGGGACTCCTCCAGTTTTTTTTCGTATTCAAGAATCCGATTATCCACATTTATGACGTACTGGGTGACCGTATGAAATTGGCGGACCTGCAAGAAAGCAAAGACCCCGACCATCATCACCAGAATAAAGATAATCAGATAACCAAGTATTAATCTCCAGAAGATGGACAATCCCATAGTGAAGGCTATCATAAGGATTGGTCTTATGTTTTGTCAAGCCTTCCCTGGACCTTGCCTCCCATTAGACATGATTGCGCAGTTTCAGCTCCAGGGGATGAGGATCCAGATAGTACTGGTTTTTCAGATAAGGTTGGTCATATTTTCGGACGTAATGGCGGATCAATGTCAGAGGGACGATCAGGGGAATCAAACCCTGTTTGTAAGCATAGATGACATCAAGCAGCTCCTCTTTTTCCGCTGCCGAGAGGTCCTTCTTAAAAAACCCCATCAGATGCATCAGGACATCGGTGTGTTTCCTGGGGGTGGGTTTGATACGGAGTGCGTCCAGCAGCAAACCCTGATAGTCCTCCAGTCTTTCTTTTAAGGAAAGGCCCTGAGCTTGGGCCGCCAGTCTTCCCAAGACCTGGTAGGGATTACGGCCGTGGGACAACAACAGAAACTTATGATCGCTATGAAAGCGAAGTAAGGATTTTAAGTCCTTTTTTTTGTCAACGTTCTCCCTCCAGCGTTTTAAAACGAAAATGCTTTCTATGAAATTTTCACGCAGCAAAGGATCGTGGAGCCGGCCCTCATCTTCCACCGGCAAGAGGGGAAAACGGTCCATAAACTCCCGGGCGAAGAGCCCCACTCCGGTTTTGGCCGGTTGCCCCTGTTGCCCGTAAATTTTTACCCGTTCCATGCCGCTGCTGGGGGAACCGCTCTTAAAGATAAAGCCGCAGAGCCCTTCCTGCTCCAGTTCGGCCGTGCGCTTTTTAGCCCAGGATTTCATCCGGTCGGTGAAGTCGATCTTGGAACGGAGAGTGACCAGTCGGGGATTTTGCGGATCCCCCTCCAGATGCATGGCCTCTCTGGGAACCCCCAAACCGCATTCCATCTCGGGACAAACCGGAACAAAAGAAACATAGCGTCCTAAGGTATCGGTAAGGAATCGATCCCACTTGTGACCGCCGTCGTAACGGACAGGCTCCCCCAGCAGACAGCGGCTGATGCCAATTTTTATTTTGTATTCCCCGCTTGTAACCGCCTCTTGGACCAATATAAGACCTTAAAAATTTAGGGATAGGTTCTTGGAAACATACCGGTCCACATCAAATTTTGACCGGGCCCCCTGATAGCTCATATAGCGGACTTTTCCAAAAATCGGGCGTGCCCCCCAAGCCCGGTCGTGGAGTCCGCCTATACTCCAGGCAATCCCGCAATAGCCGTTAGGGTCCCGGCCGTCCAGTTCAAAGCGGTCATTGAGGGTGATGGCTATCTGTTGGGCCTCCTGGGGTGAATTGGTCCACTCCAGAATTTTTTTAGCCCAGTACATTCGGAGATAGCCGTGCATTTTCCCCCGTTCGACCATCTCCCGTTGGGCCGCATTCCAGAGTGGATCATGGGTCCCGGCGCTTTCCAATTGCGCAAGCGTATAGAGATAAGGCCGAACATCGCTCTTGTGTTCTTCCAGGGTCCTTTGTCCCCAGGCGGGAAAGGCTGAAAAATTATCATAATCCTGGTTATAGAAACAGAAATTGTCCGAAAGTTCGCGCCGGACAATCAGTTGCTCGAGAAAGGCCTTTACGGATTCGGAAGGGTTGGCCGATTTTCTAACCTCCAACACCACCCGTTGAGCCGATAGCTGGCCGAAGTGAAGATAAGGGGACAGGTTGGATTGTCCGGCCTGATTAGGGTCATTGCCGGTATTGGCGTAGGAGGCCAACCCTTTTTCTAAAAAGTCATGTAATGTTTTCCGTGCCGCTTTTTCTCCCGGAATGATCCAGAATACCTCCGGCACAGACCGGTCTATGGGCAAACCCTGGAGACGAGAGGTCCAGTCGATCAAAGGAACGGCTTCTTTCCAGGGAAAAGGATGTTTTTTCAAGGGGGGAATTGTTTCCAAGAACTCATCCAGGAGACGGAATATTTTGGGACGCAGGGTATAAGCCCCGAACTCCTGTTTAGGGGAAACCCTCCAGCAGGGGATGATATTGTGGGCATCCACTTCTAAAAAAGGGATCTCAACGGCCTCAGCCACGGCCTCTTTCCATCGCCGTTTTATTTTAAGAGGATCAAAATCAGTGATCAGACAGGAGGCCCCTGTTTTTTTAAGCCAGACCGGTAATTCCCGCCCCGGATCGCCGACCAAGCAGAAAAAAGGGATCTGATGTTGCCGAAGGGCTTTTTCAACTTCTTGAAGCCCTTTACTCATAAAGGCGCATTGCCTTAAAGTAGCCCCGATAAAGTGGGGAGCCAGAACGAAGACCACGGCCAGAGGAACTCTCTTTTCTAAGGCCTTTTCCTGGGCATAAAGCAGGCCCCAATTGTCCTGAAGACGCTGATCGCGGCTCATCCAATAGACCACAGGGCCTCTGCCTTGTAGGCCTTGTTTTAGATGTCGAATACGGTCAGGGTGCAATGGACCCCTTCCTTTTATCGATTATCCCTCTCATTCCGATTCATTATCCTTTCCGGCCCCCCAATGACCGGTTTCTCAATAGTCCGGCTGATGGCTTTCAGTAGATTGGGATAAAGGATTCGATGGACAGGCTCCAGTAAATACCAGTAAATAATCCCCACCAGGCCCCGGGGAAGAAAACGGGAATTTTGCTCCAGTTCGCTGCCCCCCTCCGGTAAGGGATTAATCTTAAATTCCAGAAGGGCTTCACCGGGAAGCTTCATTTCCCCGGCCAGCATCAGGTGATGGGGGGGGGTGATTTCCAGGACCCGCCACAAGTCCAGGGCATCTCCGACCCGCAGCTCGGTAGGGTGACGCCGCCTGCCCCCGAACCCGACCCCTCCGAGCAGACGATCGAACCAGCCCTTGATATTCCAAAGGCTCTGGCCGAAATACCATCCTGTTTTGCCTCCCAGTTGGACAATAGGTTTCCAAATCTCATCAGGGGAGGCCTGAAGTTTGATCCGGTACCCCAACTCCAGAATGGTACCTCCTGCGTAATGGGTGTCCCCGCAATAGATCCATTCCTGGGGGATAGTAGCGCTGGCGTCCATCCAGCAGGTGTCCAAACGCTGCTGTTCGATCTTTTCCAGAGCCAGGCGGATGGTTTGACGGCAATCCAGGAGCTCCTGGGAGATGATTTCCCTTATTCGGTTATCCTGACAGACTACCGGGTTGCGCAAACCTTCCGCCAGAGGTCGGGCGATGGATGAGGGGATAGGGGTAATGAGATGGATCCAATAAGAGCTGAAACGGGGGCTGAGGACGGGGACAGGGATGATCCATCGTCGGGGGAGGCGGGCTTCTTCGGCGTAAATCTGAAAAAGCCGCTTATAAGAAACCACCTCCGGACCACCGATGTCAAACGTCTGTCCCAGGACCTCATCGTGTTCCAGACACCCCTGCAGATAATTCAGCACATTGCGAATGCCGATGGGTTGGACCGGAGTGCTGACCCAGCGGGGGGCCAGGAGAATCGGCAGGCGGTCAGCCAGGTAACGGAGAAGCTCGAAAGAAGCACTGCCGGCTCCCAGGATCATGGCCGCCCGCAAGAAGGTGGCCGGTACCGGTCCTGACTGTAAAATCTGGGCCACTTCCAGGCGGGATCGGAGGTGTTGACTGAGGTTGTGATCTTCCCGGCCGCCCAAGCCGCCCAGATAGATGATCCGATTGATCCCGGCTTTGGCCGCGGCTTCGACCATATTCCGGGCACCCCGGCGGTCGGTTTCGGAATATTTTTTAGGATCGGCAATCATCGAATGGACCAGGTAAAAAGCAGCCCAGCAGCCCTCTAAGGCCTTTTGCAGAGAAACCTGATCCAGGACGTCGCCGGCCGCCAGTTCAACCGCAGGATGGGTGCTCCACGGTCGCCCTTTCAATTTGGCCACCGATCGCCCCAAAGCCCGGACCCGGTATCCGGCATTAAGGAGCTTGGGAACCAGTCGGCCTCCGACATAACCGGTGGCACCGGTGACCAGAATGGGTTTAGTCGTCATAGCTCTTTAAACGTCATCCTTTGTCTTCCAAAGGGGAACCTCTGATTTTAATATATTTTTGGTCCGATCAGGTTTGCCCTCAACCCTGTATCCGTCTCCAAGGGTGGTTTTAATTTAAAGTCCATAAACTGAAATTAAGCACCAAAGCAAAACTTACCCAAAGGAGATAAGGGATAAAAAGATAACCGGCCCAGGAAGAAATTCGAAAAAAAAATACCATAGTCCATACAATGGCCGCCCAAAGCAACAGAATACCCATTAATCCGGCCAATGGAGAGCGGAGGCCGAAAAATAAAACCGACCACAAGGCATTCAATCCCAATTGAACAAAAAAGAATACCATGGCCTTGGAGCCCTTACCGGTCCGGCTTTCCTTGCCCCAAACCAGGAATAAGGAAACCCCCATCAGGGTAAAAAGTCCAATCCATACCGGGCTGAATATCCAATTCGGAGGTGAAAAAAAAGGTTTCTTCAATCCGGCATACCAGACAGGGATGGCCGGAAGGGTGAACAGGGAGCCTATCACCCCGGCAGTCTGGCAGAGGGCGATAGAGAGTATAAGTTTATTGAAGCTGATGACTATCCCCCCCTTTCTCTTCCGGCTTCTGATTTCTACTTTTTTATTATACCATAGACCCCCTACTCCCTAACAATACTTTCTCTTAAGGCCTGCAAAGAAAAGATGGGGACCGGAAGACAAACATCTCTTTCCGGATAATACATACAGCGATAGGAAATCCCCCGGTTTCCCTGCCGGTTCATTACCTCCCAGCCCGACCATCCTTAAATGCCTGCGGTTCTTCGGCCAGTGGGAATCCCAACCGGCCATCAGATCCAGAACAGCCGGTTCCCTTTCCGTAACCGGATCGTCGATAAGGGATTCTATTCTTCCCAGGGCCAGGGAATCCACATGAGGAACGAGTCGGACCCGGGAATAAAAAAGGGCGTCATCGCCTTGATTCAACCGGGGAAAATCCTCTTGACTCCCCGGCAAATCCTTCCTCAAATCTTTTGTAAATGACTGCATACTGGTATTCGTTTCCATGTCATTCCTTTCTCAAAAAAAAAACCGGGAATACTTCTTTCGAAGCAAACCCGGCTCGTTGACCCATAAATTTGGGCTGGTTTTATTATTTCTTTAAAGATAAGTCTTGAAAAGCGTTTGTCAACCGGTTGTATATTAGCCCCGGAGGAAGAATGAGGAGTAAAATGGAGCCCAATGGAAATCCAATTGAATATTTTAAGAAAATTTAATAAGATAAAAAAATGGAAAAAAAGGGGGTAATGATGGCAACCTCAATCGACTCTATCGAGAGGCTGAAAACAATCTTTTCCACCCAAAAACTGGCGGTCCTGGCCACACAGGAAATCGAAGGCCCCTACCTCAGTCTGATGGCCTTGGCCTGGACCGAGGACCTTTCCCATATTATGATTGCCACCAGGAAAGGGACCAGAAAATATTCTAATATAATGAAATCACCCCAGGTGGCTTTATTGATTGACAATCGGTCTGTCCGGGGGGAGGATTTTCAGAATACCATGGCGGTAACCGCCTTGGGGGAGGTTATGAAACCGGCCTTATCGGAAACCGACTTTTTGACCTCCATATTTTTAGGCAGGCATCCGGACCTGGAACTTTTTGTCCGATCCCCTGAGTGTGTTGTTCTTAAAGTCCAAATTAAAAAGTACATCATCATCAGCCGGTTTGAAGAAGCGGAAGAGCTGCTGATGGGCTAAAAGGGTTTACAGAATAAAAAATAATTGGTAATCTCCATAATAGGTTGGCCTTACCCGCCCCGGACCAGACGGAACCAAGATCTGATTATAAGAAACAGGTTGAAATAAATCGATTGATCCGGGTCCAAGGCGTGTTCTTTACAATATTCTATCCATTTTGCCTGGGATTTTTTCCTTTAGTTTCTAAAGGCTACCCAAGCAAGTGATTCTCAAAGGAACCTTGTTTTATTAACCAGTTTCCGTCCGGAAAAGGCTTTTCCGGATGAGAACTAACTACTTAAAGCTGTTATTGACCTAAGAAGTATATTTGAAAGGAAACATTGAACCATCCGCGATAAAGCCCCCCGAACGTCTATAGGAGCCAAAGGGAAATGCGGTAATAAGGGATATCTTTGGATGGGGACAGGTGACTTATAATAATGACTTCTGATCATATGTTAGACAGCATAAAAGTAGTTGGGGTCAGGTTTCAGGATACCGGCCCGGTTTATGATTTTGACTGCGGCCATTACGTATTGAATTGCGGAGACTTGGTTATCGTCAAGACCGAACAGGGTACGGGGTTGGGTAAAATCGTTCGGGGTCCGCAGAAGAAGGAGCTTACTGCGGAGGGGAAGGAAATCAAGAAAATATTCCGTCTGGCCAATGAAGCCGATCTGGAACTTCACCGGAAGCTGGAGGAAAAGGAAAAAGACGCCTTCTCCTTTTGTTCGGAAAAAATCCGGGAAAGAAACCTGGTCATGAAGCTGGTGAAAGTGGAATGTTTTTTTGACGGCAGTAAAATCATTTTTTATTTTACCGCCGAAGGAAGGGTTGATTTCAGGGAACTGGTCAAGGACCTGGTCCATCGCTTCCATACCCGGATCGAAATGCGGCAGATCGGGGTTAGAAACGAAGCTAAAATGCTGGGTGGCCTGGGCCACTGCGGCCGGGAACTCTGCTGCTCTACCTGCCTCCCGGACTTCGCCACCGTTTCCGTTAAAATGGCCAAGGAACAGAACCTGCCCCTAAATCCGACCAAGATCTCCGGTCTCTGCGGGCGACTGATGTGCTGTCTGACCTATGAATTTGAAACCTATGTGGAATTAAAGAAGGATTTTCCCAAATGCGGGAAGACCATTATCAGCCCCTTGGGGCCGGTCAAAGTACTTAGACAAAATGTCCTGGAAGGCACCATGGTGGTGGAGACCCAGGAAGGAGAGGAAAAGGTCCTCAAAGTCGAGGAACTAACTCTTGGGGCTGAAAAGGGAAAAAGTGCAAAGGAATAACGCGCCTTGGAAAAAACGTTTTATATAACCACGCCTATTTATTACGTAAACGCCGAACCGCATATCGGCCATGCCTACAGCACCATTGTCGCCGATACGCTGAACCGTTTGCATCGCTGTCTGGGATACGACTCCCGATTTCAAACCGGGACCGACGAACATGGGGAGAAGGTGGTCCAGGCTGCCCAGAAAGGCAACCTGGAGCCGAGGGCCTATGCCGACCACATCAGCGGTCTTTTTCGAAAGACCTGGCCGGGACTAAACATTTTTCCGGACCGTTTTATCCGGACCACCGATCCCGATCATATCCGGACCGTAACCTATATTCTGAACCGGATTTATGAAAAGGGAGACATTTATTTCAGCGAATATGAAGGACAATATTGCCTGGGATGTGAACGGTTTTATACCGACCGGGAGTTGGTGGAAGGCTGCTGCCCGGATCATCAAACCAAACCGGTCCTGGTCAAGGAGGCCAATTATTTTTTCAGGATGAGCGCCTACCAGAATTGGCTGATCGATCATATCCACAGCCATCCCGACTTCATCCGGCCGGAAAGGTATCGTAATGAGGTGCTTTCTTTTTTGAGTGATCCGCTCGAGGACCTTTGTATTTCCCGTCCCAAATCCCGCTTGACCTGGGGGATCCCCCTGCCCTTCGATGATCAATTCGTAACCTATGTCTGGTTCGACGCCCTGATCAATTACCTCTCCGGTCTGGACTTTCCGGAGGGAGAAAATTATCTCCGTTTCTGGCCCTCGGTCCAGCATATCATCGCCAAGGACATTTTAAAACCGCATGGGATCTATTGGCCCACCATGCTCAAGGCTGCCGGTGTCGAACCTTATCGGCATTTGAATGTCCACGGCTATTGGAATATGGACCAGACCAAGATTTCAAAATCTCTGGGAAATGTCATCCGGCCCAAGGATTTGGCCGACCGCTTCGGCACCGATGCCGTCCGTTATTTTTTTCTGCGGGAAATGGTTTTCGGTCTGGACGCCCATTTCAGCGAAGAGGCCATGGTTCAAAGGATCAATGCCGATTTGGCCAACAACTTTGGCAATTGTTTCAGTCGCAGCCTAACCATGATTGAAAAATATTGTCAGGGAACGGTGCCTGGAGTTGAAGAGCAGGGCCCTGAGGAGGAAAGATTAAAAACCCTGACCGCCCGGGTATGGGAAACGGTTAAAAGGGAGACCCAAGGCTATGCCTTCCACAAAGCCTTGATGGCCCTTTGGGAATTGGTGGATGAAGCCAATAAATACATTGACACCCAAGCCCCCTGGGCCCTGGCCAAAGATCCGGGGAAAAAATCGAGATTGATGACAGTGTTGAGCACACTGGCGGAAGCACTGCACCAAATCGCCTTGTTGTTGACTCCCTTCCTCCCTCAAACCGCGTCAAAGATGCGGCAACAATTGGGACTGGAGGAAAAGGAAGTTAGCTGGCCGGAGGAAATCCAGTGGGATAGTTCGGTTTCCGGGCGAAAGGTCCGTAAAGGCCCGGCCCTTTTCCCCAGAATAGAAACGGAAAAGGTCGGTTCGATTCCCCCCGTCACCCTTTCCCCGCCGACCGGAACCGGGACAGCCGAACTTCTTTCTTTAGAAGAATTCCAAAAATGGGATTTTCGCGTGGCCAGGATCCTGACCGCCGAAAGGGTTCCCAAATCAAAAAAGCTCCTTAAACTGGAAGTGGATCTGGGGGAGAAGAGGACACTGGTGGCCGGTATCGGCCAGGATTATGAACCGCAGAGCTTGATCGGAAAATCCATCGTTGTCGTAGCCAATTTGGAACCGACCAGACTGATGGGGGTGGAATCCCGGGCCATGCTTCTGGCGGCCCGGGATGATAAGGGATTAAAACTGATGGTCCCCGAAGGAGAAGTCGCACCGGGGTCTAAAGTGAAATAAGGGATTTTTTCTGTAAAGAACCCGAGGCAGCGAGAGAAATTCCCGCTGCCTCTTCCTTACCAGAGATAAAACGTCAACCCGGCACTGATAATATAACCGTTGGTCTTCAGGTCCTTCACTTTCTGATCGCTGTAATTCAGAAAATAATAGCGGAAATCGGCATTAAAGGATATTTCAGGGCTCAACGGAATATCCAGACCGGCACCGACATGCAATCCGGGGGTGTGGACGGTGCTGCTCCCCGTTTTATCCTCCACCTTGGAATAATACCAGCCTAATCCACCGAGAAGATAGGGGGAATATTTGGCGTCCGGAATCGGATAAAATAAAGCCGTGGCCAGAATGGGATAGCTGGTGATTTTTTTGTTGTCGGGATAGCTTTCCTGCACCCGGTAATCAATACTCCCTTCGACGGAAAGGGCCGGGAAAATCCTCCAGCGGGCTTGCGCCCCACCGTATAATTTATGGCCGTCGGCATCGGCCGATTTGTATACCCCCATGCGTGCCCCCAGGCCGAATTTCCCACTCTCAGCCTGAAGGGTTAAGGGTAACAGGAAAAGGGTAATCAGGACCGTTGCCAGAACCAGCATTTTTTTATTCATGTATCTGATCTCCTTTCTTGCTCTCTTTTTTTGAGTTAAGATGGTATCATAAGCCGAGAGAAAGTTCAATGGGAAAGAAAGAGGCGACCCTTTTTCCCCCATGGCCGACAAAAAAGCCTTTTGCGGAACAATGGATTCATGGACCTGATCGAGTGGAATGAAAAATTATCCCGCTGTGTCAAGTGCGGCAGTTGTTCATCGGTTTGCCCCGTTTATCTCGAAACCGGCCAGGAAACCCTTACCGCCAGGGGCAAGCTGGCCCTTATTTCCGGGTGCCTGAGCGAATTTCTACCGCTGGATAATCAGCTTTACGATTTATTGTCCAACTGTCTGCTTTGCGGGGCCTGCGCTGAGCATTGCCCCAGCGGGGTGAAGGCCGATGACCTGATCCAACAGGCACGTTCTCTGACCTTTGCTAAAGTGGGATCGGCCCGTTGGAAAAGAATCCTGGCCAAAGAAATTCTGCCCTTTCCCGGGCGTATGAAAAAGATCAGAGGAGGCCAACAGCTGCTTTTTAAAAAAATTCCCGGGGACCGGGGGCTGCGGCTGCGTTTTTTTTCCGGCTCAAAACCGTGGCCGGTATTGCGTAATCCTTTTTTTCTGGATCGGGATGCGGCCTTCGGTCCAAACAAATCAAAAGTAGCCAACCCTATCGGATTCTTTGCTGGTTGTACCATTAATTATCTCCATCCGGAAGTAGGGGAAGCCGCCCTGAAACTCCTCTATCCCTTGGGGAAGGTCCTATTGCCGAAAGAGCAGACCTGCTGTGGGTTACCGGCCTTCAGCCTGGGGGATTTGAATACGGCCAGAAACCTGGCTCGAAGGAATATCCTGGCTTTCAGCGAAAGCCGCCTGGATTCGATAGTAGTTGCCTGTACCTCCTGCGCAGCACATCTCAAGACCGCCTATAGGGATCTCCTGGCCGAGGACACGGCCTTGCTGCCGAAAGTAAAGGAATTTGTCTCCAAAATTGAGGAATTAAGTCAGTTCCTGATCAGGCAAAAGGTTGTCGCACCCCCCAGGGAACCGCTTACCCTCCAGCGTGTAGCCTTCCATGACCCCTGTCACGCCAAAAGGGAACTGAATATATTCGAGGAACCCCGCAAGCTCTTACGATCCATAAAGGGCCTATCTCTGGTTGAGTTGAAAGAACAGCGCTGCTGCGGTCACGGTGGCCTGTTTAACTTAAGCCATCCGGATTTGTCGCTGAAAATCCTCACCCATCCTTTGAACCACCTCGACCAATCAGGAGCCGATATGCTGGTTACCTCCTGCATGGCTTGTCTGATGCAGCTTAAAAACAACGCATCGTTCGGGGAGCGAAGCGTCCCGGTGAAACATTGGGCCGAGCTGCTGGTTTGAGGTTTGGAAAATTTTAAGAAGGGAAGTCCTCGACTTTTTCTCCTTGACCCCTTGTAGGGCTTATTTTATACTATGAAACCAAAAGGAAAAACAAGCGGTTGACCTAATGAAAGCACTGATCGCCCCTTTGCACCTCATGACCCGGACAAGTTTGCATCCTTTTCCGGGATGAAGAGGACTTATAAATAGTTCTCGTCTGGAAATTTATAATTTCTGAACGAAGCTTACAGCGGTCAGCGGTCAGCCGGTCTGGATGAATAAAGAATTTTGCTGAACGCTAAAAGCTGATCGCTATTTGCTCCATCCGGAAAAGGGCCTTTCCCGGATGGATACAAAACAGGAGTTACGGAATGGATGTCTTATGGGCGCCCTGGCGGATGGAATATATCTTGAATAACAACAAGGAAGAGGGCTGCATTTTCTGCGCCGGGGTCAAGGGCGATCGGACAGAGCGGTCCGTACTTTTCATCGGAGACCATACCCTGGTGATGATGAACAAATATCCCTATATCAACGGTCACTTGCTTGTGGCCCCCCTGAAACATAAGGCCTCTCTGGACCAGTTGGGAGAAAAGGAAAAAAACGCCCTGCTGACCATGGTCGGTCATGCGGTGGGGATTCTAAAAAAAGTGATGAAGGCCGAGGGATTCAATGTTGGCCTGAACCTGGGCCGGGTAGCCGGGGCCGGAGTGGAAGATCATCTGCATTTTCATATTGTCCCCCGCTGGAACGGGGACACCAACTTCATGACCGTCTTCGGGGATATCCGGGTCATCCCCGAACATATGGAACAAACCTATCTCAGACTGCTTCCATTTTTTCAAAAGGTCAGTGAGGATTGATATGCGCACACTAAAGGTCTACCTCTATGGTCTGCTGATACTGCTTTTTGCTGTTTTTATTCTTCAAAATTACACCACCCTGACCAACGGCCTCGCCCTGCGTCTGAATCTGGGGTTCATCTCCCTCATATCGGTTCCACTTCCCTTATATCTGATAGCTCCCATCCTCTTTTTCAGCGGGGTGTTCCTGGCTACGGTTATCGGCTGGGGGGAAAGACGCCGTCTGAACAAGGAGATCAAACAGTTAAAAGCCGCCTCCCGTCAGGAAATCCGGCAGGAGGGAAAACAGGATCCCCTTAAAGAAATCAAAACCGAACCGGTATCAGCCCCTAAACCGGCCTCGGACCCGGTTAAAAAAAATGAAGGGGGCACGATCGTCTCCCCCGGACCATTATTAAAAAAAGACCCCTCCTCGGGAGATAAACCCCTTTCCCGGCCCTGATTCATTTTTTTTCATGACCAAAATCACCCCCATGCTGGAACAATACCTGGAGATTAAGGATCAATACCGGGATTTCGTCCTTTTCTATCAACTGGGTGATTTTTTCGAGATGTTCTACGAAGACGCCCGTCTGGCTTCCCGGGTCCTGGAAATCACCCTCACCTCCAGACACAAGGGTGAGGAAAAAGACCTGGTCCCCATGTGCGGAGTACCGATCCACGCCGTTTCCGGATATATCGCACGCATGGTGGAAAAGGGTTACAAAGTAGCCCTTTGTGAACAGGTGGAGGACCCCGGCCAAGCAAAAGGTATCGTCCGGCGGGAAGTGACCCGGCTGATCACCCCCGGTCTCTATCTGGATGATCAGGAGGCCGGCACCAATCGTTATCTGGTGTCTCTTTCCTTTGGGGAAAAACAATGCGGCTTGGCTTCGGTGGATCTAACCACAGGAGAATTCCGGGTCACTGAAGTAACGGGACCGGAGCCGGCCTTGGAAGAAATCGAGCGCATTGGCCCCTCTGAAATCCTGCTCAACCGGGCCTTAAAAGAGAATCCTTCGACCGGACCGATATTAGAAAGGCTCTCGGTTCATTTTTTAAGCTATGGAAACCCGGGGACCTTTGAAACCGCCAAGGCCGAAGATCTTCTGATTCGGCATTACCAGGTCCTTTCTTTGGCCGGGTTCGGGGCCGATACCTTGACCGTTGGTTTGCAGGCGGCGGGGGCACTTCTTTTTTATCTGATGGAGACCCAAAAGGGCCGTGTTTCTCATCTCCAGCCTTTGAAGGTCTATCACCTCGCTGATTACATGATTCTATCCGATACGACCCAGAGGCATCTGGAGTTGACCCGGACCTTGTACCGGGGTACCCGTCAGGGTTCCCTGATATCGGTCTTGGACCAGACCATGACGGCCATGGGCAGCCGCAAGCTCAAACAATGGATCAAATACCCTTTACTGGATCTCGAAAAAATCGGGAACCGCCTGAATCTGGTCGAGGCCTTTTTTCAGGATACGACGCTTCTCCAGACCCTGCGCTCCCATCTCAGGGAGATATACGACATTGAAAGGCTGGTAGCCAAGATCTGTCTGAACCAGGGAGGACCGAGGGATCTGGTGGCCTTGAAAAATTCCCTGGTCCATTTGCCGGCGATAAAACAACTTTTGCAGGAAAGCGGACATCCCCTGTTAAAGGCCACGGCCGAAACCCTGGATCTTCTGCCGGAAGTGCGGGAAGTGATTCAACAGGGTATCCTGGATGAACCTTCCCTGAACTGGAAGGACAAAGAGGCCCGCATTATCCGAAGGGGTTATCATGAAAAGCTGGATCAATACTTAAAGGTCAGCCGCGAGGGCAAGGAGTGGATCGCCCAGTTGGAAGCCAAGGAAAGAAAACGGACCGGGATTAATTCCTTGAAAATCGGATTCAACAGGGTGTTCGGTTATTATATAGAGGTCTCCCGTCCCAACCTTCCGGCCGTCCCGGCCGATTATCAGCGCAAACAGACCCTGGTCAACGGGGAACGGTTCCTGACCCCGGAACTCAAGGAATACGAGATCCTGGTCCTGGAGGCCGAAGAGAAAAGATGGCAATTGGAGGTGGAGTTGTTTCATGCACTCCGTCGTCAGGTGGCCGCTGAAAGCAGCCGATTGCAGCACAGCGCAGGACTTTTATCCGATCTGGACGTCCTGACTTCCCTGGCCTTGACGGCCCGGGAAAACCGCTACCAGAAACCGGTAGTTGATCAAGGTAAGACCCTATCCCTGCCTGACAGTCGTCACCCGGTGATTGAAAAAAACCTTCCGGCTCAGCGGTTTGTCCCCAATACCATTGAGCTTAACAACGAAGATCAGCAGATGATCATCATCACCGGACCTAATATGGCCGGGAAATCCACCATCCTGCGACAAGCGGCTTTGATCTGTCTCATGGCCCAGATCGGCTCATTTGTTCCGGCCGAAAAAGCGGAAATCGGCCTGGTCGACCAGATTTTCACCCGGGTGGGGGCCTCGGATGACCTTTCCTCAGGCCAAAGCACCTTCATGGTGGAAATGCAGGAAACCGCTCAAATCCTCCATCAGGCCACGGACCGGAGTCTGGTCCTCTTAGACGAGATCGGTCGGGGGACCAGCACCTTTGACGGCCTCAGCATCGCCTGGTCCGTGGCCGAATACCTCCATGATCTGAAAGGCAAAGGGGTCAAGACCCTCTTTGCCACCCATTACCATGAATTGACGGACTTGACCCAGACCAAAAAAAAGGTTAAAAACTATCACGTATCGGTCAAGGAATACAATCAGCAGATCATCTTTTTGAGGAAACTTCAAGCCGGGGGTACCAGTCGAAGTTACGGGATCCAGGTAGCCCGTCTGGCCGGCATCCCCGAAGCGGTGATCGACCGGGCCCGTGAGGTGCTGAAAAACCTGGAAAAGGGGGAGCTGGATTTCTGGGGTTTTCCGGCCCTGGCTTCTTCGGGAAAGGCCCGTAAGTCCCATCCGGCCCAACTAGAACTCTTTTCCGCCGGCAATGGATGGCTGGAAGAAAGGGTACGCGGGCTCTCCCTGGATGAAATGACCCCTCTTCAGGCCTTGATGACCTTAAAAGAATTGAAGGATTTTTTGGAAAAGGGTTAAATGTTTTCTCCTATGAATAACGGAATCAGCGGTCAAAAGATCCTTTTATCCTCCCTCAAAACCATGACCAGGTTCCTGATCCCTCTCGTTTTTTTTCTGATCGGTTTTTATGACCCCTTGGGGGGAATCCTTCTCCCGGCTAAGGCCGCAACCTCCGACCCGGAACTGGAACAAAGATATAATCAAGCCCGCCAAATCTTTTTCTCCCTCGACAAATCACCTCAAAAAACACAACGCCAGCCCTGGGAATCCATTATTGAAACCTTCAAGGACCTCTATAAAAAACACCCGAAAACCCTCTGGGGGGAAAGATCCATGTTCATGGCCGGGAGGGGTTACTATGTCCTCTACCAATGGTCGGGTCTGGAAGCCGATCTGGACTTGGCTCTGGATCATTTTTCCCGTTTTGTCAATCATTATCCCCAGAGCAACCTGGCAGACGATGCCCTTTGGTTGTCAGCGGAGATATTTCTAAAACACCGCAAAGATCCTGACCTGGCCCAAAAGAAGGCATCGACACTAATCAAGACCTACCCCAAAGGGGACATGAAAAAACGGGCCGAAGATCTGCTGACCGGACTGGAAAAAAAGGATCCTTTACCGGAAACGAAATCCTCTGATCCCTTAAAGGAAACTTCCACCCCAGAAACGATTAAACCGCAGGTACCCGAATCCTTTCCCAAAAAACTACCCCAGGTTACCGGGATGCGTCATTGGTCCACGCCTTTATACACCCGAATCGTAGTGGATGTGGAGGATAAGATTTCTTATCGGCCGAAACTTCTGAAAAAAGACCCGGCGGTTGAAAAACCGGAACGACTCTATCTCGATCTTTTTCCGGCCCGCCTGGCGGCTGACACCGCCCCCCTGGTTATTCAGGACGGTTTATTAAAAGGAGCAAGGATCGGTCAATACGATGCTTCCACGGTACGGTTGGTGCTGGATATCGAAAGTATCAAAGGCTATAAGGTCTTCTTTTTGGAAAACCCCTTCCGCTTGATCGTCGATGTTTCCGGCAAGGAAAAACCGCTTGAACAGACGGTTGTGCCACCGGAAAAAGAAAAGAAGCTTTCCCTGGCTCAGCAGTTGGGGTTGGGCGTTCGCCGCATCGTCATCGATGCCGGTCATGGGGGCAAAGATACCGGGGCCATCGGTAAAACCACGGTTTATGAAAAAAACCTGACCCTGAAAATCGCCCAAAAACTATCCCAAAGGATCAGGCAGGAACTCGACCTTGAGGTCATCATGACTCGGGACACGGACCGCTTCATCCCCCTGGAGGAACGAACCGCCATCGCCAATACCAGGCATGCCGACCTGTTTCTTTCCATCCACGTCAATGCCAGCCCCAACACCCAGGCTGAGGGGGTGGAAACCTATTTTCTAAACTTAGCTACCGATGAAGAATCCATCCGGGTAGCGGCCCGGGAAAACGCTACCTCCACCAAAAGGATCAGCGACATGCAGAAGATCCTCAAGGACCTGATGCTCAACACAAAAATTGATGAGTCCTCACGTCTGGCCGGCCATATTCAAAAAACCCTGGTGGAGTCTTTAAATGAAAAATTCGCCCCGGTCAAGAACCTGGGGGTCAAGCAGGCCCCTTTTTATGTACTTATCGGGGCTCAAATGCCGTCCATTCTGGTGGAAACCTCCTTCATTTCCAATGACCGGGAGCGGGAAAGACTGTTACAGGAAGACTATCTGGATCAAATTGTGGAAGGTTTGCTTAGAG
>JBFMBU010000025.1:0-36745 GCA_040755035.1 Thermodesulfobacteriota bacterium | reverse complement strand
GCTCTGGTTTTTTGTAATCGTAAAGATGAGGTGCGACGATTGGCCGAGACGCTGGCCCGCTACGGGATCGCCTGCGCGGAACTCTCGGGTGATATCCCCCAACAAAAAAGACTCCAACGCCTGGAGCAATTTAAAAGCGGTAGATTCCGGGTCTTAGTGGCCACGGATGTAGCCGGACGAGGGTTGCACATCGAAGGGATGGATCACGTAATCAATTTTAATTTACCCCATGACCCGGAAGATTACGTGCACCGCATCGGCCGCACCGGGCGGGCCGGCGCGGCCGGGACTTCCATCAGTTTCGCCGATGAAGCCGAGGCCTTTTATCTACCCCCCATAGAAGCGTTCATGGGAAGGAAACTAAGCTGCATCCAACCGGAGGAAGAATGGCTCAGTCTGTCGAAGCCGACCGGGCAGAAAAGGCGGGACAGGTACGAGAAGCCCAGGCAAAGAAGCCGTTTAAGCCAAAAAGATGCCCCCTCCCGGTCCGGATCCAGGAGAAGAAGACCTGCACGACCCCGGACGGAGAATTGATTTTTTTTCACCCCTGGCCCTTTTCAAAAAGGGTTTTTCCCAGTAAAAAAGGGTGTACTTCAGAACAACCCTCCTTCATCCCCTGACGGAACCAGGCTAGGGCCGCCTGACGGCAGAGGGCCTCGATTTGAGCCCCGGACCAACCCCAGGGTATTTCCGGGGAGGGGGGGTTACCCTGAAAGTGGGTTTTAATAATTTCCAGCCGCTCAGCTTCGTTGGGAAGGGAGAGGTCGATGGGCCATTCAAAACGGCCCGGTCGAAGGAGGGAAGGGTCCAGTAGTTCCGGTTGGCTGGTGGCCCCGATAATAAAGCCCCCCTTTAATTTCTCAATTCCGTCCATTTCGGGAAGGAGCGGACTGGCCATTCTGCATTCAATAGGGCAATAGGGGAACAGGTCAACAAGATAGGTCCCGGGAACGGTTCGGACCAAAGAAAAAGAGGCCGGCATTTCTTTGGTTTCCACAAGGGAGTAAAACCGAAAAAGAAAATGAGGAAAAGAGCAGTAGTTTATCGTTTTTTCTTGACATTTTGGTTCGGAAGAGACAAAATTTAGTATATTTTTAAACACAATTATATGGAACAAATTCCCAACTTATCAACCAAACCGGAAGTGGTTATTTTTGATTGTGATGGGGTTT
Source organism: Thermodesulfobacteriota bacterium (assembly GCA_040755035.1). Taxonomy (GTDB): domain Bacteria; phylum Desulfobacterota; class RBG-13-43-22; order RBG-13-43-22; family RBG-13-43-22; genus RBG-13-43-22. The sequence continues at coordinate 35,573 of JBFMBU010000025.1, read as the reverse complement.
TATTTGATTCTCGAAGAGCCAATGAGGCCTTTTATAACCATTTATTAAATTATTTTGGAAAACCCCCCATGGCCAAAATCGACTTGGACTATGTCCATATGCATACTGCCGGGGAATCCATTACCTACCTCTTCGGAGACAATCACCTGCGGGATGCGGTGCTGTCTTACACCAAAGATCTTGATTATACTCCATTTATGGTTCTGATGGAGATGGAACCCGGTTTGCGGGAACTGTTAAGGACAATCCGACCGAAAATAAAAACCGCCGTTTCCACCAATCGATCAACGACTATCAGGCAGGTTTTAACGACCTTTGGCTTGGATGACTGTTTCGATTTGGTGGTCAGTTCCTTGGATGTTACCCGACCCAAACCCGATCCTGAATCGGTCCATAAGATCATAGATTTTTTCGAGGTTGATCCTCTAAAGACCCTTTTTATTGGAGATTCGGAGGTTGATGCCCAGACGGCAAGGAACGCTGGAGTGCCTTTTATGGCTTACAAAAACCCATCACTTGAAGCAGACTTTTATATCAATGCCTTTTCCCAGCTTGAAGAGTCCCTGGGGGAAAAAGGAAACTAATCGGTTTTCATCCCGGTAAATCTTTTCCGGATGAAAACCGAGGAGAAAGGAAGTTGTTCATAAAGAATAGACGGCAACGATTCGACCAGATAGACTTTTTTCCGGTTATAACATTTTAGATAAGGGGAAAGGCATGGGCAAACGCAAACAAAGGGTTTTTATAGGGTTTTTGGTAATTGGCTGCTTCTTTACCTTTTTGGCTTGGGCTCACGGGGCTTCTCAGGAAATTCGTCCGGCGGACCAGTTGTCCGGTTCGATCGTCGCCCCTCTGGAAGAAAGGAAACAAGCCCTTTCTGCCGGAGATAAGATCTTTGTCGCCCTGGATAAAAATCGTCCGGTCAAGAAAGGGGATCTCTTGGAAATTTACCAACCGACCTCTCTGACAGCAGAAAACAAGACCCCTGTCCCTTTTTACAAGGCGGGTCAGGTGATTGTTTTGGGACCGGTTAATGATCGTTTGCTTTTAGGGGTGATAGAAGCCAGCGACAAGGAAATCGCCGTTGGTGATCGTATCTATTTTCCGGCAACCGGCAGATAAATGCTTGGGCCTATCGACGATTAATACTGAGGTATTTCTTGCCAATCAACCAAGCCAGCCTAAGGACCAAAACGGGGAGATCAAAAATGCGGGGACCAATGAAAAAAGTGTGGATTCTTTTTGTACTGTTTGTTTTCCTATTTTCGGCGGGGATGGTTAAAAACAGCCAGGCCCAGAAAGAAGCTTCTGCTGCTCAAGCGATATCGTTACCCGATTCCATCCAGGGCCTTGTTCAAACCATGACCGAATCTATTGGGCAAAAAGCCGCAGACCTTGGATTCGATTACCGATTGAGACCGATAATCGGGGTGATCGTGGCCGATTTTTTAAATCCCGCGGGGCAGGATATTGAACTCGGCAACGTCATCGGCCTGCAGCTTCGGGCCGCCCTGGAAAAAGGAAATCAGTTTCATGTCTATGGAAAAGACCACCCGGTAAGCCAAAGCTTAAAAACAGGCATGAAAGCCGACCCTCAATGGAGTGCCGCCTCTCAAAGAAATTTTCAACAAGATTTGATAAAAAAATTTACGCCCTTTCCCGTTGATTTGATCATCACCGGCCAGGTCAGCCCGGAGGCGGGAAACCGCGTAAAAATCGAAGTCAACCTGATCCCTTTCTATAAGACGATCAGTCTGGTGGAAAGTGAAAGCGGAAGGACGGATATTTACAGGGAACAGCTCATCAGTACCCCCCTGTCCTCTCCAGAGGTGGAAAAGGGGCTGGCGGTGATTCAGGTCCCCCAGGTCGCCAAAGGGAGAGTGGTTATCTTGTCCTCGATAAAGATAAAAAGAAGCAAATATCCCGCATCTGAAAATAGCGCGCCCGCCGGGCGGACCGCCGGAAAAGTTCACTCGAATCTCTTTGAGAATACAGGCAAGAACCTATATGAGAAAGACCTCTTCTGCTGGATGGATGATAAAGAATTAAAGGCCGCCAAAAACTGGGAAGGTTTTCGGAAAAAAGAGTATCATAATCTGCTGAGCGGTTTTGAAGGCGATACGATTTGGTTTGACGATCTGATCGAGGAAGGGAAACACTCTATTTTCTTCAGTTTGTTAAAAAATCACGCAACAAAAACCTATAAAACCTTTTCAGAATCGTTTTCCATTCAATCCGGGTCTACCAACTATCTGTATTTTTTCCCGCTTGCCGATGCCTTGGGAGAACCTCAAATCCGGGTGCATCATGTGGTGGACCCTAAAAACAGGTTGCAGCCTTTTTAAAAGGGTGTTGTACCAAGGGTTTCAACATTATTCCTTTTTGAAATTATCGGACGGACCAAAGGGTTCGTGATGGACTTCCGAAACTTCACCTGAGATTTAGTTAGATCTCAGACGGGAAAATGATAGCCGGTGAAAGAAAAGGGTTATTAGGGATTAGTGCAGAGTGGGGGAGGGGAGGACCCTTAGCAAAGCGCCCTCCCTTTTTCCCATTAGCTCTCAGACCCGAAGCGTTCGGAGAGGTTGGATCTCATTATTTTAGGGGTTAGAAAAATAAGCAGTTCCGTATCTTCGGTCAGACGGTTACGCGTTTTAAAAAGCCATCCTAAAACAGGGATACTGGCCAGTCCGGGGACTTTATTTTCCTGAGTCTGCTCCTTTTTAAAAAGAATTCCACCGATGGCTACCGTATCTCCATCGTTGACCAGCATCTCCGTTTCGGCCTCTTTGGTTTTAATGGTCGGGTTCCCCAGAGAATCCACTTTAGTAAAATCCGGTTCGTTTTTCTCGATTTTCACCTTGACCCTGATTTTCTTACTGCTGGAAATATGGGGAGTTACTTTAAGGACCAAAGCGGCATCTCGATAGACCGTTGAATAGGCGTTGTTGGGATCACGGGTGGTTACCGGAATGGATTGCCCCTGTTTGATGTAGGCCGGCTGGTTGTCCATGGTCAGCACCTTGGGGGAGGAAATGGTCTTCCCCCGCCCCTGTTGCTCCATGGCCTGGATGCGGACATCAATATTAAAGTTGGTCGAAGCAAAGGCGAATCCCAAACCGCCGAAGGCTGCAGAGGTAGCGGCTAAGGGCAGGTTGACGGCATAATTGTTCCCGGCCCCGGTCCCGCCCGATTCCGTACCCCGAATCGCTCCGGCAAAAGGGCTGTTGGCATCGGCGAAGGTTACCCCGCCGCCCCAACGGATCCCCAGGTCCCGGGTAAAATTGGCGTCGGCTTCTACAATCCGGGCCTCGATCATGACCTGGGAAATGGGTTGATCGATTTTTTTAATCAATTCTTCGATATAATCCAATTCCTTTATTGGTCCGCGGGCAATGATCGTATTCGATTGGGGAACGGAAATAATCAGGACATTCACCCCGGTCGGGGGTTTTATGGTTTCGGTGATGGTGGTTCCGGTTCCCTTTTCGCCTACGATCTTTCTTTCTTTTTCCAGCGTGGTCTGAATAATCTCTTCAACGCTCTTGGCATCCACATTCTTTATTTGGATCTCACGCGATTCCCATTGATCCGGCGCTTTTCGTTCCAGTTCCTCGGTCTTCAGCTCCTCCTGCCTCATCTTGGCTTTATCCTGGCGGTGTTTGACCTCGTCAGCATCCATTTTTTTGGCCAGTTCACTGGGGATGACTAAGAAGGTCCTATCATTCTGGATCCTTTTTTTAAGATTATACGTTTCCAGAATAGAATCGAAAGCCTCCTCCCAGTCGACCTCTTTCAGGCTTAAAGTGATTTTCTTTTCTTTCACTTCGTCATTGATTAAAATGTTGACCCCACCGACTTCCCCGATCAGGCGCAGGACATTATGAAGATTGGTCATATAGAAATCAAAGGTTACCTTGGGGCGTTGGGAGAGTACCCGCTCCTTTTTTAAAAGGGTTTGTTCTAGATTTTTTTCTTTTATAAATTCGTTCAAATTAGTTTTCGGCAGGCCCTCCTCCACGGGTTTCTCCCGCGAGGTTACCTTTTTGGGGGGAAGATTGGACAGCAAGTCCACATTAATCTGAAAAGGTTCTCCTTTTTTTATGGAGGTTTGGAAAGCCTGGGCCTGCGCGGTGTAGAAAACCACCCGCACCGTATCAGGCTTAAACATGGCATACCTGATTTTTTCAAGCGGAGGATTTTTTACTTGGAAAATTTTTCCTTTCCCTAAGCGGCAGGGGCTCAGATCAAAGACCAGACGATAAGGATTGGACAAGGTCAGGTCCCGAAAGGTTACCGGTTGGGTGGTTTTCAAGACTACACGCAATCGGTCCGGCAAGACCTGTTCTTCGATCTGGATCAGTTCTGCTCTGGGATCTGTTTTTTTTGCCTTGGCCCCGAAACAGGGGTTGACGGCACCTGCGGCAAAAAGGAATAGCCACAGTCCCCCCAAAAGAACCGCAAACCTTTTTTGAAGTATATCCATGTCCGTTTTCAACCTTTTCAAGATAGAATAGTTCCTTTACCGATCCCGTTCAAGGAGCCTGCCTGGGTTAGACAGGGGGCCTTAGTTTAATGATTCGGGCGTTTTTTCTCCCCATAAAATCCTGCTGAGGTTCCTGGACGACCACTTCCTTTTCGGTAATCCGGATAACCTTGCCCCCATTTTTCCCGATCCTGGTTCCAACTTGGATGAAATAACCCTTACCCGTCGGGTCCTGGACCATTGCTTTTCTGGCCTTGGGACTGATGACCACGCTCACCAGTTCAAAATCGCTGAGCTCAAATTGTTCCAGAGGCAGGACACTCTTCTTGGCCTTTTCCTTGCTTTCCTGGGCTACCGAGGTCGGTTGAAAAGGGTCGGGCTTACCTGTCGGATTATAGGGCGGGTCCTTCACGACTATCGTCTCCAGAGGTGATGCCCCTGGTGTTTGAGTGGCCTGTGGGCGATCCTTTAATCCCATTGTTTTTTGAGCAAGAGAAGGCATTTTTTCAATTTTTGCCCCTTCCTCCCGGGGAGGATTGCATCCTTGGATACCGAGAAGAATTAAAAGTAAAAAAATGGCCGACCCGGGAAATTTTTCCATGGATTATTTCTTTTCTTCCACCTTGGGACGCGGCGCTTTGGTTTTAACGGTCGTTGCCGGAGCGGTTATGGGCAACACACGAAAAGTCACCAACTGACAGCGACTGTTAATTTTACCTGATTTTTCTTCAAAAGCGCCTAATTCCAACTGCTTGACATTGATAATCCGCGGAAGCCGACGGATATGGTCGAAAAAGACCCCGATCTGGTGAAAATACCCTTTAACATGAAGGGTGACCGGTACTTCGGCAATAAAGTCCCGGGGAATTTCTTTTTCCGGCTTGAAGAGCAGAAATTCCAAACCTTGCTGTTGCCCCAGATTGGAGGCATTTTTTAAAAGACCGGGAATTTCTTTGGCTTCGGGCATCATTATCCGGATCTGGTTATATAGGATTCCCATTTCGGAAAGTTCTTGTTTAAAGCGGCTGATCTGAGCCCTCGCCTGCTGGATCTGGACCAGTTTCATTTGTTCCCGCTCAACATCCTCCTTGAGGGTCTTGGTTTCCTGCCAGAGGGGAAAGAGAAAAAAATAACCGAGGATCAATCCCAGGACCAGGACTCCCGCAGCGACGGACAGCGCTTTTTGCCATTGGGGCAGTTGAGCGAAGCGGTCTGTAATTATGTTAAAGGGGGCCATAGATCTTATTTTTTCTCCGGTTCCGGAAGGGGTGCCGGTGCTTGGGTCCAGGCTGAAATCGAAAATTGTTTGGGCTTTAGATCTTTGTAGGTCCCCTGGGCCGACTGGATAAGGTCGACCTGCTTAAAAAAGGCAGACGCTTCCAAACGTTTCATGAATTCTGCCAGGATTTCATTACTTAAAGCCATTCCGTCTATGCGAATCTCCGGTCCGTTTTCTTTTAGAGTCGTCAACCAGAGCTGTTCGGCCGGAAGCATGGTGGAGAGAATTTCAAAAAGCCTGACGGGACCATGCCGGTCTTTTTCCAGATTCTGTAGCAAGGCCAGCCTCTTGGCATAGGCTTCTTTCTTTTCTTTGAGTTCCTTAATTTCTCTCTGCAAGGCCAGGGCCTGCCCCGTTTGTTGCTCCAGGGTTTCTTTTTCCTTTTTAAGCTGGCGGACTTGATTTCCCAACATCCAGTAAGCGATGAGTATCACGGCCAGGAGGACGGAAAGGGCCAAAAGACCCCCTCGCTTGAGCCATTGGCCATTTTTTTCCCTGCGGATTTCGTGGTCAGCCAGAAGGTTGATACGAATCATCAAAATCCCCCGCCACGCAAAGCCAGTCCGAAGGCAACCACCATCTGCGGTCCGATATTTCCAAGATATTCAGGATCGAAAACCGCCGGGTCCGTTCGAACCTTTAAAAAAGGATTGAATAATTCCACAGGGATCTGTAGTCCTTGGGAAAGTAATTGGGGAAGTCCGGGGACCAGGGCCGACCCGCCGGAGAGGAGAATTTTTACTGGCTTATTATCAGGGTCGGATGCGCTCAAGACATCAAATACCTGTCTGATTTCTTCTGACCAGGACTGGACAACGGACAAAAAGGGCGAGGAGATTTTATCCAGACGGTCTGTGGACCGACCGTGGCCCAATTTTATGTCTTCGGCCTCCTCAAAAGTACTTCCGGAAATTTTTTGAATTTGTTCGGTCAGCCGGCGTCCTCCAGAAAAGATTTCCCTGGTAAAAACCGGGCCATCCTGATTAAGGACATGAAGGGTGATCTGGTCCGAACCCAGATTGATGAGGGCCACCGGAGCGGATTCTACCGGATAATTGATCTCAAAGGCGTTGGCCAGGGCAAAGGCGGCCACATCGGCAATGGTCGGTTTTAACCCCGCCAGGTTGAAGATGTCCTGATAAGCGTTCAGGGTCTCTTTTTTGGCGGCTACCAGCAGGACCGACATGGAGTCCTTATCGTCGCGGTTGGAAGGTAAAATTTGAAAATCCAAATTGACTTCCTTGATGTCAAAAGGGATATGCTGTTCGGCTTCATACTGAATGGACTGGACCAGTTCCTTTTCAGGGACTACGGGCAATACGATTTTTTTTATGATAACCGAATAACCATAAATGGCGAAGACGATTTCTTTGGTTTTGATCTGCAAATGGGAGAGAAGGGATTGCAGTGTATCGGCGATGGTTCGAGGGTCCTTGATGACGCCATTAACGATGGAAGAGGAGGGGAGATTGGCCAGACCGATCTTTTTTAAGAAGATCTCTTTTCGGCTCTGTGAAAGTTGACAAACCTTGATGGCGTGAGATCCGATATCCACACCAATATATTTTTCTTTGTCGGTGTTTGTAAGCCGCATTTTTTATGATTTGAACGAAAATAATTTTTATTTAGTTACATTGAATTATCTGCCATAGCTACATTCGTTCCTTACGTGTTTTATTGTTTCGCTTCCCGTTCTGCTCTTGATTTGCTTCCCAAAATGTATTATGGCAAAAAATAATAAAGAAAAAAAAGGGCCTTGTCAATAAATTATTGTCAATAAATATAAATATTTTTAATTTTATTTACTTTATTAAGGATTACCCCTCCGCTATGAAAAGCCGGAGACGAAGGTATTATTTTTATTAATTTAATAATTTAAATAAGTTATATTAAATATTTGGATACCTTCTCCGCTGATTTCGTAAAAAGTATCTAAAGATGGCTCACAAAAAAGGGAAAAATCCCTTGAGAATTAACTAGTAAAAACCACCTATGCCAAGAAAAACAGTATAACTACTTGTTAATATTTAAGTTTTATTTGAAATTTCTAACCAAGATTGATTCATTCTCTTTTAATCTATAGTTATTATTCAGATATTACATTCTTTTGTCAAGAAATTAATTAGTTCTCGTCCGGAATTTCCCAATCCGGGATGGACACTAATTACCGACTATGATTTTTGTGTTGGCTGGGCAGGAATGGGTTTGAAGATTTTGAAAAAAACTTGGCCGTGCATCCTTTCTCGAACCAACGGCGTTAAAGTATTTTCCCCAAGATCGGCATTAGAGATAGATACGACACAGACCGCATTATTTACCGCTGCTTCCTTCCGGACCTGACGGGGTTCATAACCGTTTGTTGCGTACCGTCCAATCCGGACCTTGGGAAAAGGGGACCTTATCGCCGTTTAAACCCTCAAAAGGATATTCTGCCCCGCATGAGCGGATTTCGGGTACAGGGCACCGCCAGCTCCCCGCATAGCACGACCAAGGACAAGGTGTTAAACGTCAACCCTTTCTTTTAACTCCTTCCCTACTTTAAAAAAAGGGAGCCTTTTTTGAGAAACATTGATTATCGACCCGGTTTTGGGATTTCGCCCTTTATAGCCTTGATAGTTTTTAACCTTGAAACTGCCGAATCCGCGAATTTCCACCCTCGTTCCTTTAGCCAGGGCCTCTTCGATGTTCTCGAAAAAGTGGGTCACCACCAGCTCCGCATTTTTGATGGTCAGGTCCTGATCTTTGGCCAAGGCTTCAATCAACTGGGACTTGTTCATCGTTGTTTCCCTTTCTTTTCTATTAGGTTGACAATGGTTGTTGTTTGGATTGAATTTAAAATCAAATTTTACCGTTTTTTTAAGAAAAGGCAAGAACTTTTAACATATTATTCAAAAAAAATGAAGACTTCCGGGCATAAAAGCTGTTGATTTTTATGCCTTGCTGATGTAAGAACTGGTTAAAAAAAAAGGAAAAAATATGAAAATAAAAAAAACCATTTTAGAGTTAACCCCCTACCCGCCCGGAAAACCCATTGAGGAATTGACCAGGGAATACGGTATTCAAGAGGTCATCAAACTGGCTTCCAATGAGAATCCTTTAGGCCCTTCGGCTAAAGCTTTAAGCGCCATACGCCGCATTCTGCCCCAACTCCATCGCTATCCGGATGGAAGCGGTTACTATTTGAAGCAAGCCCTCAGTCGGCGGTTGGGGGTGGCCCCGGATCAGATCCTGCTGGGAAACGGCTCCAATGAACTGATAGAGTTATCCCTGAAGACCTTCCTTAGACCCGGAGCGGAGGTCATTTCCCCTTTCCCCTCTTTTCTGGTATATGAGAAAGCCGTTCAAGCCTTGGATGGCAAAAATATCTTGGTGCCCTTACGGCGTTTTGTCGTTGATCTGCAGGGCATGCTGGACCGGATAAGCCCCCGGACAAGGATGATTATTATTAACAATCCCAATAATCCGACCGGGACCATTTTCAATAAAAAAGACTGGGAGCTTTTCTTAAAGGCCGTCCCCAAACCTATTCCAATCCTTTTAGATGAAGCCTATATTGATTTTGTGGATGATCCGGACTGCCCCAACGGTTTGGAATATCTGCAGGACCATCCCAATCTTTTTGTGATCCGGACTTTTTCCAAGGCCTATGGATTGGCCGGTCTTCGTATCGGGTATGGACTGACCGGGAGAGATCCGGCGGATTATATCAACCGTGTCCGGCAGCCCTTCAATGTGAATGCCCTGGCCCTGGCCGGGGCCTTAGGGGCCTTGTCAGACCAGCCCTTTTATGAAAAAACCCGGTCCCTGGTCCGGCAGGGTAAAAAGTCCCTGGAAAAAGCATTGGAAGGGTTGGGGCTTTCCTTTATTCCATCCCAGACCAATTTTATCCTGATCAGGGTCCCGCAGAAAGGACAGGAGGTCTTTGAAGCCATGCTCCATAAGGGGATTATCATCCGTTCCATGAGGAGTTACGGTTTGGAGGATTATATTCGGGTAAATATCGGACTTCCAAATGAGAACCTCAAATTTTTAAAGGCCTTAAAAGAGGTGATCGGCAGCAGACCCGCGAAGAGGAAAGGGAAGATGCGGTAGGCGGCCTGTGGTAACTTACGAATAGAATTCTAAGCCAATCGGATAGAATTTATTCCAAAAAGGGAATCTACCCGGACCGAAGGAAGTATTTTCGGAATTCCGTTTTGGTTCCGGCCGGTCCGGGCGGGGTGGGAGGCAGGGAGTTTGAAGCCGATTTAATGAAGGCATCCAATAGCTATTGTATTGATCATGAACAGGAAAAAGATCATCATCACCCTTGACGGACCGGCCGGGTCGGGGAAAAGTACTGTGGCCAAGCGGTTATCCGAACGTCTGGGATTGGATTGCCTGGATACCGGGGCCATGTACCGGTTAGTGGCCTGGGCTTTGAGAGAAAAGAAGCAGGAGAACCTGAGTGGAGAACCCCTGTTGCGGTTTTTGCGGGGATTGGATTTCAAAATCGAGGGCCACGGCCCGGAGCAAAAGGTCTGGCACCTTGGGCGGGAAATCGGTCAGGAGATTCGAAAACCGGAGATAAGCCGTTTGGCCTCTGATATTTCCCGGAGACCCGAAGTCCGTGCTGTTTTGGCTGAAAAACAAAGGTCTTTGGGAAGCGGGGGAGGGATTGTGGCCGAAGGGCGGGACATGGGAACGGTGATTTTTCCGGCTGCCGAATATAAGTTTTTTTTGGACGCCACCCTGGAGGTCCGGGCTAAGCGACGGTCCCAGGAACTTCTGGAAAAGGGACAACCGGTTTCCCTGGAAACCGTCCGCCAGGAAATGAAGGAGCGGGATTTTCAGGATCAACAAAGGGCCTTGGCCCCCTTGCGCCCAGCAAAGGACGCCCGGATTATCGATACCTCCGGCATGTCGGTGGAGGAGGTGGTTCAATACATCCGGTCCCGAATTGAAGAAGGGGAAAAGTCCCCGGAGCGGATCGTTTCCTCTTAATTGAAACCTAAGAAATCGGTTTTAAATAAGCTTGATTTCAGTAAATATTTCTGATAAGTAGTTACAAATTGGCTCAGTCGTCTTTTAGGGTGTTGGCCGCAGCGAAGCAACCATCGGTCCGCTTTGGTGGCAAAAGGAAAAAAAGGAGTTTAGGGGGAAATTAGGTTGATGGAAAAAAACACAGAGGAAATAGGTAACCTTGAACAAGAAAATCAATCAGAGGACAAAATGGTTTCGAGTGAGAAACCTGCGGCTATTCCAGCGGAAGAGGAATTTAAGGAGTTATATGAAGAAAGCCTGAAAACGTTTCAGGAAGGGGAAGTGGTCAAGGGAAAGATCGTCGGTATTGATAAAGAATTCGTTATGATCGATATCGGCTATAAATCCGAAGGCCGTATTCCCGTCGGAGAATTTATCTCCCCGGCCGGAGAAATTACCGCTCATGTCGGTGATTTGGTTGATGTCCTCATTGAAAAACGGGACGATGAGGAAGGGGACATCCTCCTTTCCAAGGACCGGGCGGCCAAGATCCTGGTTTGGGACGAAATCAGCCGCATCTACCGGGACGATGGGGTCATAGAAGGTAAAATCGTCGGTAAAGTTAAAGGAGGACTTACTGTCGATATAGGCTTGCCGGCTTTCCTGCCCGGATCGCAAATCGACCTGCAACCGATAAGGGATATGGATCATCTTCTGGGTGCTACTTTTCCCTTCAAGATTTTAAAATATAATAAAAAGCGAAACAATGTGGTCCTCTCCCGGCGGGTGCTGCTGGAAAAAGAACGGGAGGAACAGCGGAACACTATCCTGAACACATTGGAAAACGATCAAGTGCTGGAGGGAATAGTCAAGAATATAACCGACTACGGAATTTTCATCGACCTGGGCGGAATCGACGGATTGCTGCACGTGACCGACATGAGCTGGGGACGGGCCAGTCATCCCTCGGAATTGTGCAAGGTCGGAGAAAAAATTCGAGTAAAAGTCCTGAATTTTGACCGGGAACGCCACCGGGTTTCTCTGGGGTTGAAACAACTTTATCCGGACCCCTGGACGACGGTTACCCAAAGGTATCCGATCGGTTTGAAGGTCAGGGGCAGGATCGTCAACCTCACCGATTACGGGGCCTTCGTTGAACTGGAAAACGGGGTGGAAGGCCTGATTCATGTTTCGGAAATGTCCTGGACGCAGAAGGTCAAACATCCTTCCAAAATCGTCTCCGCCGGAGAGGTGGTGGAAGCCGTGGTCCTGGCCGTGGATCCTGAAAAGAAACGGATATCTTTAGGGATGAAGCAGGTCGAACCCAATCCCTGGGATGTGATTGCGGAAAAATATCCGGAAGGGACGGTGATTGAAGGCAAGATCAAGAACATCACCGATTTCGGCATTTTTATCGGTATTGATGAAGGAATCGACGGGTTGGTCCATATCTCGGATATTTCCTGGACCAAACGGATCAGACACCCTTCGGAATTATATAAAAAGGGGCAGGAGGTGCAGGCCAAAGTCCTGCATATCGACAAAGAACAGGAACGATTTTCCTTGGGCGTCAAACAACTGGAGCCCGATCCCTGGGAAGAGATTCCCAAAAAGTACCCCACCGGATCAACGGTCAGCGGGGTGATTACCAATGTGACTGATTTCGGCATCTTTGTCGAGGTGGAAGAAGGGGTGGAGGGATTGGTCCATGTCTCCGAAGTCAGTAAAGAGAAGATCAAGACCCCGGTGGGGATGTTCAAAGTCGGGGATTCGTTAACCGCCAAGGTCATTAACGTGGCCAAGAAAGAAAGGAGAATCGGGCTTTCCATCCGTCGGGCCAAGAAGGACGAAGACCAGCATTTGATGAAGGAATATCTAAACAGTTCCAAGGAAGCCAGTTCCAATTTAGGGGATTTGCTGCGGGAGGAAATGGAAAACAAGAACCTCTTTCCCCAGGATTCAGACGAATCCTGATCCCGGTTTCCCCCGCTTTCAGCCCTTAATCTCTGGAAAGGTTCTTCAGGGATCATCCGGAAAATCAGATTTCCGGATGATCCCTATCTGATAGAAAATTTTTTCAAATTTTTCCTTTGATACCCAAACTTCACCTTGTTCACAGGAACCCCTTTGACTGGAAAAAAACATCCCATCCTCTTCGGTCTGCTGATCTACGGTTTAATCGCCTTGGCCCTGATTCTGCTCTGGAAGGGATCAGGGTTTTTCTTGGGGAAGGATTTCGACTCGCCCCTGAGCAGCCGTATCGCCGTGGTCCCCATCCGGGGGATGATCGCCGACTCCAAAGGGGCCGTGGATCTGTTGAAGAAATACCGGAAGGACCCTAAGGTTAAGGCCATTATTTTACGGATCGATTCTCCGGGAGGAGGAACCGCCGCTTCACAGGAGATCTATCGAGAAGTCCAGCGGACCGTATCCAAGAAAAAGGTGGTGGCTTCTATGGGGAATGTGGCGGCCTCCGGGGGATATTATGTAGCCCTGGCAGCCGATAAAATCGTGGCCAATCCGGCAACCCTGACCGGCAGCATCGGGGTGATCATGGAGCTCTCCAATATTAAAGAACTTCTGAAAAAAATCGGGGTCAACAGGGAGGCGGTGAAAAGCGGCCCTTACAAAGATATAGGGTCACCGGTCAGGGAAATAAAACCCGAGGAACGACGCCTCCTGGAAGAAGTGATCAAGAACGTCCATCAGCAATTTATCGAAGTGGTCATGAAGGGCCGTCAATTAAGCAGGGAAAAAGTGGAAGCCATCGCCGACGGACGTATTTTCACCGGTCAGCAGGCCAAGGATCTGGGCCTGGTGGATGAACTGGGTAGTTTTGAAGACGCCGTGGACCTGACTAAAAAAATGGTCGGTCTTTCCGGAGAGGTCAAAGTGATTTACCCGGAAAAGAAACGCATATCGGTCTGGGATTTTCTCTTCAGTGCCCTGTCAGAGGAGATAAAGGCGTCTCTCCCTTTGAATCAACCGCAAGCGCAGCTTTTATTGGTTCCTTCCCTTTTTTATTCGAATTGACGGAATTCCCCTAAGCCTTGGCGGATTATCGTGACCTCATCATCGATCAGGGAGACGATGGTCGACGGTTGATTGGCCGGTATCCCGCCGTCAATGGTCAAGTCTATCTGGGATCCGAAGGTTTCTTCTATCAACGAGGGATCGGAGAGGACCTCGGCGCCTGAAAACCCGACACTGGTACTGATAATCGGATTCCCCAAGGCCTTAACCAAGGCCAGACAAATGTTGTTGGCCGGTACCCGGATACCGACGGTCTTTCGCTTGGTCAGCATGATCCGGGGGACCAGTTTGGTCCCCTGAAGTATAAAAGTAAAGGGACCGGGAAGGCACCGTTTCATGATTTTGTAGGCCGGGTTGGTTACCTGGGCGTATTGGCTGATGTTTTTCAAATCGGAACAGATGAAGCTGAAGGGTTTCTGAGGGTCCCTTTTTTTAATCTGGTAGATACGTTGAATGGCCTTCTTGTTGTACAGGTCGCAGCCGAAGCCATAAATGGTGTCGGTCGGATAGGCGATGACGGCCCCGGCCTTTAAAAGATCCACGGCTTTTTCGATTAACCGCTTTTGCGGATTATGAGGATTGATACGAAAAATCACAGCCACTCCTTCGACGTTGGGGACGGATTTCCTGCTATGGTCCCCACCCGGACCCGCCGGAACCCAAATTGGAAATCCGAAGATTCCTCATTCGGTCCGGGTTAAATTCCTGTTTTAGAATAAACTATATCCAATGCGTGTAGAATTCTATTTCTAAGATACTTATTTGCAAAAGACTGCGAAGCGGGTGGTCAACCCCTTGGGAAGCAGGTTCCCAGAGACAGGTCTTCGGTGGTCCCGGCCCAAGGTCTTTTGAATGGGATGATTATATCCCATGGAAAAAAGGCTTGTCAAATGTTCTCTGACCTTTTATACAAAAAGGACAGGTTTTGAGTCCTTTTTCCAGGAGGCGGCTGATGATGGAAATTCCTTCATGGTTTTTTTATGTTATCCTCTTTGTCCTGGGTTCTGTTCTGGGCAGTTTTTTCAACGTTTGCATCTACCGCTTACCGCGGGAGGAGTCCGTCGCTTGGCCCGGATCCCATTGCCCCCACTGCCGTCATCCCCTTTCGGTTCGGGATAACCTGCCCCTGGTAAGTTTTTTGCTATTAAAAGGGTCATGTCGCTACTGTCAGGCCCCCATATCATTTCAGTATCCCCTGGTGGAAGGGATCACCGGCTTAGCCGCTGTTCTGATGGGATGGAAATTCGGGCTTTCCTGGGCTCTTCTTCAGGCCTTTCTTTTTTTCAGCGCCTTGCTGGTGGTTTCGGTAATCGATTTATACCATCGCATCATCCCCGATTTGGTCACCTTCCCCGGAATCGGTCTGGGAGTGCTATTGGCCTGGTTGAGCGCATCTCCCGGGATCGGGTCTTCCCTGATCGGATTGGTGCTGGGCGGCGGCGTCTTATGGCTTCTGGCTTTCGGTTACGCCCTCCTGACCGGAAAGGAGGGTATGGGTGGGGGGGACATCAAGTTGCTGGCCATGATCGGCGCCTTTCTCGGCTGGCCGGGGGTCCTGGTTACCTTGCTCTCCGGTTCTTTCCTGGGCACATTGGTAGGCCTGGGACTGATGCTGTTTTGGAAAAAAGGCCGCACCTACGCCGTTCCTTTTGGCCCGTTTCTTTCTGCCGGGGCATTGATCCATCTTTTTTGGGGTCCTGCGCTTATACGCTGGTATCTCGGTTAGCCGCTGCCCACCTTCGGTTTCTCTCGCCCAAAACCTATCTCTTTTTTCCCCCCGCTATCATAAGGATAAGAGGGCCTTCGCCCCGACTTCCTTTAACTTGATAAGGCCCGATCATCCAGGATTTTTTTCCGTTGAAGAAGGAGGTTAACATGATGGGGACAAAAAAGGCCAAGGGGTTTACGTTAATCGAACTGATAATCGTTATTTTGCTGGTGACCATACTGTATTCCATCGGCTGCTTTTCTTTCCACCAATTTATGGCCAGATATCGTTTGGAAGGGGCGGTTCGAAGTCTGGTTTCGGATTTTTATCTGGCGAGGATGAAGGCCATCGGCAAAAATTGTTTTTATCGTCTGCGGATCAATCCGGAAGGGAAGGAATATTTTTTGGAACAGGAATCTCTGGGAAATACCTCTCCCTGGCCCGGCAATAGAGAGGGGGTTCTGCGAAAGTTCGATGACCCGAAGAATCCCTATTATTTCCCGGGAGTCGAACTGGTCAGCAGCAGCCATGACCCCATTTTTTTGCCGCGGGGGACGGTGGTGGGGACCACGATTCTATTAAGAAACGACTATGCCCAGAAGACCATTATCCTCTCCTCCCAGGGACGGGTAAAAATAAGGTAGGGATGATATGAAAAAAAGCAATCGCAGCCGCGGCTTCACCCTGACGGAAGTCCTGATCGTTTTGCTGATATTGGGACTGATTCTGACCGTTTGTTGCCGCCTCTTTCTGTCTCAGGCCGAGGCCCATAAAAACCAAAATGGAAATCTTCAAGGTCAGCAAAACTTACGGAACGCCTTGGAGATCATGGCTCGTGATATAAAGGGGGTAGGATATCCGGAATTGCCTTCTTTTTTTACGACCGGACTTTCCAACTGGATCGCTCCTTCCTTTATCTCCCGCCTTCCCGATCCCGTGGTTTTGCAGGATCTGGTCACCGTGACCCCCGGTAACGGTGGGCCGGATAGGGTGTCTCTGCTCTTGCTCCTTTCCAGCAGTACCAACCCCACGGTTTTGGCCCAAGCCGCCCTGCCGGGAGACACCCTTTTACGTTTAGCCCTGAACGGCTCGGAACTCGATGACCAATATAATATCGGCGATGTCATTTATGTTGGAAAGCCGGCCGAGCCGGCGGTAGTCACCCAGATCTCCAGGACCTTTCTGTCTGTCGATACCGATCCCCTGCAACCGGGTGCACAAGGATTAAAGAAGGGGTACGCCCAAAACACGGAAGTGGGGGAATTAAGTTTGATCAGCTATGCGATTTTTAACGATCAAAACGATCCCGGAGGGAATTACCACGACATAGGGATGCCGGTTCTCAAACGAAAAACCAATGGCGGCGGTTTTGAACCCCTGGTAGAAGACATTACGGATTTAAAGGTGCAGCCCATGACCCCCGGACTGTTTCGACTGGAGCTCTCACTGCGCACGCCCCCACCCCGGCAGAGTAGGGAAAAGATCATTACCCTGCAAACGCGTCTGAAGAAAAATCACTGAACCGAAGGCAGGGATGGATTTAAGCCGGACCGTTCACTATTTCAAAGGGGCAAGAAGGTATGGAAAAGGAATGAAGGAGGTTGCCTAATGGAATTATTCGAACAGCAAAAAGGTGCCGCATTGGTGGGCGTATTATTGGTCCTGCTGGTTTTGACTCTCTTGGGGACCCATGCTTTCCTGAACTCAATTACCGAAACCGCTATCAGTTCCAATTATTATCAGGGTCTTCGCGCTTCCTATTCCGCAGAGGCCGGGGTCCACTACCTTTTGTCCCGCTTCCGTCAGCATCCTGAATTCTTTCTTGAAAAGAAAAGCGGGCCGGAGATGGATTTTCCGGTTTACAATCACACCCTCCCCGCAGAAACGGCAGCAGGCTTTGGCCTGCAACTGCTTCGCTATGATCCCCAGACTCCTCCCGCCTATACCGAAGTGGTCATGGTCGGAAGCGATAAAGAGAAAAGGGGAATAAGCCGTGTCCGGGCCTCTATTTCCTGTGTCCCGATCGGTGGAACCTATCCGGCTCCGTTGGTTTTTACAAAGGGGATGGTCACTGCCGGACGGCTCGTTCTTAACGATCCCCTGGATATCCGGGGGGATCTTCACGCCTCGCGAGGACATGAAATTTCTCCCTCCTCTCTCATTGAGCAGCTTCGGCGCAGTCAGTTTTCAGTCACCCAATCTTCCGACCCCTTAGGTCCTGATTTTCAGGGATCCCTTACCGTTCCGGCGCTTTCGGAAAAATCATTTCAGGAATATCTTGCCGTCGCCAACCAAACGGGAAATCTGATTTTTAACGGGTCACAAACCCTGACCCTGGAGGGAGATCAAAAAGGGAAAATGTATTTTATTGACGGAGACCTGCATCTGAAGGCCGAGGCTCTATCCGGGGCTACGATTGTGGTTCGAGGGAGAATGACTGTTGAAGGCAGCTCTATTCAACTCCCTGGTCAGGAGCTGAACACCGCTTACATTGCCGGAGGGGATATCCAGATCAACTCCCCCTTAGAATTGTCGGGGATTTTTTGGGCCAATGGTGGATTAAGAAAAAACGGCCCGGGGAAAATCAGAGGGGCGGTCGTCTGTCAAGGGGATATTTTTCTTTCGCCCGGACTACAGTTCGAAAGGATTTCACCGATTTCCAACTTTTTCCTTTCACCCTTGACGCCGACCTATTCTTTTTTCATAAACGGAAAATCGCAAATGTAGACCGGCGGAGCCGGATAGGGACCAGCCAATAAAAAAACTTGACAGGGGTAAAAACGGTATGATAATTTCGCCGTCAAATACATTGGTTTCCCTTATGAATCTAATCTAAAAATTAAGGTAAAAAAGGACCAAAGGCTTTTTTACCTTTTTTTATTCTGCCTTATTACGGGATTACCATCCCTGAAGCTTTAGTTTAAGGAGGGGCATGAATGAAGAGCAAAGGGAAAGTGAAGTGGTTTAATGATGCGAAGGGCTTTGGGTTTATCGAGCAGGAAGGGGGAACGGACGTTTTTGTCCATTACTCGGCGATTCAAATGGATGGATTTAAAACCCTCAAGCAAGGCCAGGATGTGGAATTCGAGGTAAAAGAGGGGACAAAAGGACCACAAGCAGCCAATGTTATGAAGCTTTAATCTCCTTTCCGATGACGAGTGAAACCTTAAGGCCCTCTGAAAATATGAAATAGAGAGGGCCTTTTTTTTAACCGTTGAAAGTGACGACAACCGAAGACCTTCTTGTCTTCCGGATTTTTCTCCGCGCTGAATTCCTTCGGTTGCCGGAACCTTTGGGGAACCCATTAAGAGCGGTGTTATAGGGGGTGTGACCCGCTAACCGACCCCGGACCCCGGTTGTGAGGAAATCCTTTTTATCGTAAAAGACACTCTCCTTGAATGTGCTGAAAAAACTCCTGCGGGAGGGGACGGTGCTGGATCAACTGCAAATTAAAAATTTGGCGCTTATTGATCGGGTGTCCCTTTCCCTTTCGGGCGGATTGAATATACTCTCCGGAGAAACCGGGGCCGGGAAATCCATTCTCATTAAAGCCGTCAATCTCCTCCTGGGGGAAAGACCATCGGCTGACACCGTCCGCCATGGTGCGGAAGAGGCCCTCATCGAAGCGCTTTTTACACTGCCCTCCAATCCGGTGGTTAAAGAACTACTGGAGTCCTCGGGGCTTCCTTTTGAAGAACAAATACAGGTCAAACGAACCATTCAAAATAACGGAAAAACCAGGGCTTGGATTAACGGCAGCTTGATCAGTCAAGCGGTCTTGACCCGCATCACCCGGTCATTAATCGGTATTTCCAATCAACATGAATATCAATCGTTATTGAATCCTATCCAGCATCTTTATCTCCTGGACCGTTTTGCCGGCTTACTTTCTTTAAGGGAGAAGGTGCAGACCCGATTCGAGGTCTTGGAAGAACATCTGAAAAGACTGGGCCAGCTTGATCTGGAAGAACAAAAACGAAAGAGCCAAATGGAGCTTTGGATTTTTCAGTCCCGGGAGATTGGCCAGGCTGAACTTCGACCGGGGGAAGATCTGGAACTGCAGCAACGGAAACAAGTCCTGCAGCAGGCGGAAAAAATATGGGAGAAGGTCTATCAGGCCCGGCAGGATCTTTCCGAAGAAGACCGTTCCTGCTTAGGCACTCTGGCTTCCGTCAGAGACCTGGTCCGTTCCGCGGCTTCCATGGATGCTGCCCTGCAGCCTTTCCTTCAGGAACTGGAAGCCCTTCAGGTGCAGATGAACGAAATCGACACCGGTTTACGCGATTATCTCTCCGGTCTGGTTTTTGATCCAAAAATTCTGGAGGAGGTGGAGGACCGGCTCGACCGTATCCGTCGCTTGACCGTCAAATATGGGTCCTCCATAGATGAGGTCATTCGCTACGGAAAGGAAATCGAGGACCGTTTGCGGCAGGGAGAAAATCAGGTTTTCAGGAGAAAAGAACTGGAAGAGGAAATTATCAAAGAACGGAAAGAGCTTTTGGTTATTTCTTCGGACCTCTCCTCCAAGAGAAAAAAGGCCGCCAAGGAATTGAGCGATTTGATCGGGAAGGAGCTGAAAGGCCTGGGTATGAAAGAGTGCCGGTTTGAAATGCAATTCGCCCCCCTGGTTTCTGAAGGGGAAGCCGATGACGCCTTCCGGCAGCAAGGGGTCTTATTGGGAAAAACGGGGATGGAGAAGGGAGAGTTTTTTATCGCCCCCAATCCGGGCGAGGGGCTGCGGCCCCTGGTTCGGATCGCCTCCGGCGGAGAACTTTCCCGAATCCTGCTGGTCCTCAAAAAATTACTCTCTGAGCAGGACGCACTGGAGACCCTGATTTTTGATGAGGTGGATGCCGGGATAGGCGGCAGCCTGGGGGAGGCCGTAGGTCGGAAACTGGCGGAACTGTCCGGCTCCCATCAGGTGATCTGCATCACCCATTTGCCCCAGATCGCCGCTTTTGCCGAAACCCATTTCCTGGTGGGCAAATCCACCCGCAATCAAAGGACGCAAACCGGCATCCGGCTGCTAAAGAAGGAAGAACGGGCAGTGGAGCTGGCCCGGATGCTCAGCGGAAGTTCACCCTCCCCGCACACCCTGTTGCTGGCCGAAGAAATGTTGGCCCGGGCCGGAAAAAGGGAATAATTCCTTAGAACTTTTCCAATGAAACCTGCCCCTGATAAAATTTCGATTGACCCCGCCCCTTGTGTTATCAATCCCCAAAGGTCCCGGATCGAACCGGCTATTGATTCTCCGGCGCTTTTAATCCCCTTACCCGGCGATTTGGAGCGAATGACCCGGCTTTTCCGGGAAGCCGGATCCCAGTGTTATAAAGATCACTCCCTACGGGTTTTCCATTTTAAGGAATCAAAAAGAAATATGGCCTTGGCCGGGCCGGCTGTCGGTGCACCGCAAGCCGTGATGATTTTGGAAAAGTTAATAGCCCTGGGAGCGGGACAGGTGATCCTTTTGGGCTGGATCGGAGGGCTCCAGCCCTATTTGTCCTTTGGGGACCTTCTACTTCCCGATGGGGCTTTTAGTGAAGAAGGGACCTCAGCCCATTATTCCAAGGAGAAGCGACCGAAACCGTCCGCTAATTTGTTCCAGGAACTTCGAAAGGCATTACAGAAGGGGGGGGTAGCCTTTCGGCAGGGACCGGTTTGGACCACCGACGCCCCATACAGGGAAACCATTGACAAAGTTAAAACCTTTCAATCCCAGGGTCTATTAGGCGTGGATATGGAGACCTCGGCGGTCTTTACCGTAGGCGCCTTCCGCGGGATCGAGACCGCGGCCTTATTGGTAGTTTCCGACGATTTGTCGCGATTGAAGTGGCGACATGGGTTCCGGGAGCCCCAATTTAAAGAAAGCCGAAACAAAGTTATTGATTTCCTTTTCCGTTTCTGCCTGCCCAGCCGAACCACCGGAATTCCTGAGGACTCGATTTAATGTTCGCTGGCTTCTATCCACTTTCGGGGTTGACATTATCCCTGCCCAGTTGATAACGTAAAATCATAATCCTTTGCAGGAAGGTGTGACTTGAATACCGGTATCGTACAGGACCCCGTTTATCTGGAGCATATCCGGGGAATTCCCCATGTGGAAACCCCCCAGCGCTTAGAAGTCATTTATCAGATGTTGATAGACCAATTTGCGGGCTGCCTGGAACAAGTCAGACCCAGACCGGCCTCTGAAGAGGAACTGGCCTATATTCACACCAGGGAACACATCAAAAAAATCGCTTCCACGGCTGGAAAATCCCTGATCTCACTGGACCCCGACACCCAGACCTCTCCCAGATCCTTTGAAGCCGCTCTTTTAGCCGCCGGGGGCTGCTTAGCCCTGGTGGACGCCCTGATGTCCAAAAAAATTGACAACGGTTTTGCCCTTATACGCCCGCCCGGGCATCATGCCGAAGCCAATCGGGCCATGGGATTTTGTCTGTTCAACAACATTGCAGTGGCTGCCGAATATGCCCGGAAAAGGTATGGACTTAAGAAGGTTCTCATCGTCGATTGGGACCTGCATCACGGAAACGGGACCCAGCGTTCCTTCTGGGAAGAGGAGCATATTCTTTATTTTTCCACCCACCAGTATCCCTATTATCCGGGAACGGGCGGATTAGGAGAGGTGGGTTCGCCTTCGGCCAGAGGGTACACGGTCAATTGCCCCCTTTCCAGCGGATACCAGGATGAAGATTTCGTCCAGATCTTTGAGCGTATTCTTATCCCTGTGGGACGACAATTCCAACCGGATCTGATCCTGGTCTCTGCCGGTTTCGACACCTATTATGAAGATCCCTTGGGGGCCATGCTGGTGACACCTAAGGGCTATGCCCGAATGACCCGCCTGCTGATGCGATTGGCTGAGGAATGTTGCGCCGGGCGGGTATTGGTGGTTCTGGAGGGGGGGTATCACCTGGAAGGATTATCGCTTTCCGTTATGAGCGTTTTAAAGGAGCTTCTGGGAGAGACGATACTCACTGCTCCAGAACGATTAGCCGATGTTCGACCGGCCCTGCCGATTGTGGAAAAGGTCTGGTCCGTACAACAAAATTTTTGGAAAAGGATGTGAAGTCTGATGAACCTCTCGCGGCAGGAAGTGGAACATATTGCCTTTCTGGCCCGGTTGCAATTGGATCCGGATCAGATCAACGCCATTACCAACCAGCTTAATGATATTTTGAGCTACATGGAAAAACTGTCCGAGCTGGACACCTCCGGTATTGAACCCACTACCCATGCCCTTCATTTGGCCAATGCCTTTCGGGAAGACGCCGTTACCCCCTCGCTGGCGCGGGAAGAGGCTTTAACCCTGGGTCCGGAACAAGGAGGGTCGGCCTTTGTGGTGCCGAAGGTGATTTGATCCCCTGGGTTCTCGTATCTCGTATCCCGGGTCTCGTAGTTCGTTTTTACGTTCAATAGGGATTTCATTAATAGTATTTTATTCCGATTAACGAGTAATCGGTAAAAAGTAACCCATAATCTATAACCAGCAACCCGCAAGAAGGAAATCGGCACCTTATGGAATTATTTGAATTCTCGATTGCTCAAGCTTACGAGGCCTTAATAAATAAAACCATCTCTTCTCTGGAACTGACCCGCTCGGTCCTGTCCCGGATAGAAAAAGTTGAGGCTCAAATCGGGGCTTATCTCACCCTGACCCCTGATTTGGCCCTGGAACAGGCCCGGCAAGCCGATGAAGCCATCTCAAAAGGGCGAATTGGTCTTTTAACCGGTATCCCTTTAGCCGTCAAAGACCTGATCTCCACCAAAGGCCTTAAAACCACCTGCGCCTCAAGGATACTGGAAAATTATATCCCCCCCTATGATGCAACCATAATAACCCGCTTGAAGTCGGAGGGTGTGGTTTTGTTGGGGAAAACCAATATGGACGAGTTCGCCATGGGCTCCTCCACGGAAAATTCGGCTTTATTGACCACCCGGAATCCCTGGGACCTGGACCGTGTCCCTGGTGGGTCCAGCGGGGGATCGGCGGCGGCCGTAGCCGCCGGAGAATGCCTGGGGGCGGTTGGTTCCGATACGGGGGGGTCCATCCGTCAACCGGCTTCCTACTGCGGGGTGGTGGGCTTGAAGCCCACTTACGGCCGGGTTTCCCGATACGGGCTGGTGGCCTACGCCTCTTCCCTGGACCAGATCGGGCCTATTTCCAAAACGGTCAGGGATTGCGCTTTGCTGATGAACGCCCTCTGCGGGTATGATCCCAAGGATTCCACCTCCGTAGCGCGGGAGGTCCCGGATTATACGGCCCGGTTGTTGAAAGGGGCCAAGGGATTGGTTCTGGGCATTCCCAAGGAATACTTTGTCGAGGGCATGGATCCCGAAGTGGAAGGGGCGGTCCGAAAAGCCTTGGACACCTTTAGAACCCTGGGGGCTGAAATCCGGGAAATTTCACTGCCCCATACCGAATACGCTGTGGCGGTTTACTACATCATCGCCATGGCCGAAGCCAGTTCCAACCTGGCCCGCTTTGACGGGGTCAAGTATGGGTTCCGGAACCGCGACGGTCACAGTCTGATGGAGATGTATCAAAAGACGCGATCACAGGGTT
Source organism: Thermodesulfobacteriota bacterium (assembly GCA_040755035.1). Lineage (GTDB taxonomy): Bacteria > Desulfobacterota > RBG-13-43-22 > RBG-13-43-22 > RBG-13-43-22 > RBG-13-43-22. Next base: position 11,536 of record JBFMBU010000025.1, on the reverse strand, counting down.
TCGGGCCGGAGGTCATCCGGCGTATCATGTTAGGCACCTATGTGCTCTCCGCCGGATATTACGACGCTTATTACCGAAAGGCCTCCCAGGTCCGGACCCTGATTCATCAGGATTTTCAAAAAGGATTTGAAACCTGCGATCTGATCCTGACCCCCGTGGCGCCTTCTCCGGCCTTTCGTCTGGGGGAAAAGACCTCTGATCCGTTGCAGATGTATCTGACCGACATCTTCACCATCTCGGCCAACCTGGCCGGAATTCCAGGCCTGTCGCTGCCCTGTGGCTTTACCAAGGAAGGGTTGCCCATCGGTCTCCAGATCCTGGGAAACCACTTTGCCGAAGAGAACATCCTCCAGGCCGCTTCCGCCTTTGAACAGGCCACGGATCATCATCTGCGCCGTCCGGCTTTATAAACAACGGCCCCTTTTTTTTCATCTTTTTTCTCCTTGACCCTTCTTCCGGGTTTATTCTATATTCCAAAACCAGAAAGGGTTCAAGGATTCAAGGTTTCTATGGTATATTAGGGGTTGTTCAGTAATTCAGACACACCTCTCAAGGATGTCAATTCCCAAGTTCTTTACCCCTTTTTCAATTAAACCGATCCGTTGGTAATTGATAATCCAATTTTATTTATTTTTTTCAGCATATTCTTATAGATAGAAGGAGGCTTTATTAATGGAAGTTAAAAAAATCATGGTAATAGGCGCCGGGCTGATGGGCGGAGGGATCGCCCAGGTGGGGGCCCAGAACGGTTATGAGGTCATACTCAACGATACAACCGGGGAGTTGGTGGATAAAGGGATGGCGGCTATCCAGAAAGGTCTGGACGGTCAGGTAAAGAAAGAAAAAATGACCGCGGCTCAGAGGGATGAAACCCTGGGGCATATCGTAAAATCCGCCCGGTTGGAAGATGCCGAAAGGGCTGACTTTATCATTGAGGCGGTCTATGAAAACCTGGAGGTCAAGCAGGCTGTTTTTCAAAAATTGGATGCGGTCTGTGGGGAGCAGGTCATTTTTGCTTCCAATACCTCTTCTATCCCGATCAATTCTTTGGCCGCGGCCACTAAGCGCCCGGACCGTTTTATCGGCATGCATTTTTTCAGTCCTGTACCGGTCATGCGGCTGGTGGAGGTGATCTGCGCCTTGAAGACCTCGGAAGAGACCATCCAAACCACCGAAGCCGTGGCCCAGCGGATGAAAAAAGAAACGGTGCGGGTTAAAGACGTCCCCGGCTTCCTGGTCAACCGGGTTAATGCCGCCTTCCGGGCCGAGGTCTATAATTGTCTGCTGGAAGGCGTGGCCAGCCTGGAGGATATTGACAAGGCCATTAAACTGGGGCTGAACCACCCCATGGGTCCTTTTGAACTGAATGATGCCGTGGGTCTGGATATCGGGCTCAATGTTTTTAGAACCCTTTATGAAGGATACAAGGATCCGAAGTTTCGCCCCTTCCTGCTTCTGGAAAAACTTGTCCAGAGCGGGGACCTGGGCAAGAAGACCGGAAAGGGATGGTATGATTACAGCAGCGGGGAAAAGAAGGGGAGGACGGATGTGAAGTTTTAAGGCTCGTTACGAGTTACGAGTTGCGAGTTACGGGTTATATGGCTTTAAAAAGCTTTTGACTTGAAACCCGCAACCCGCAACAATGGGAAACATTGGAGAAATATTTATAGATTCCAGGGTTAAACTATTTATTATTTATTCGCGAGGTGAGGAAAATGGAAAATGTTGTCATTCTAAGCAGTGCCCGGACCCCTATCGGGAGCTATGGCGGGTCCTTAAAGGACATCCCGGTTTACCGGCTGGGGAGTCTGGTCCTTAATGAGGCGGTCAAACGGGCCGGGATCGACCCGGTCCTGATTGAGGATGTCATTATGGGTACGGCCTATCAGAACGGGGAATGCGCCAACGGGGCCCGCATGGCGGTTCTGGATGCCGGCTGGCCCGATACGGTCCCGGGGGTGGTTTTGGATCGGCGCTGCTGTTCCGGGTTGGAGGCTATTTATTATGGGGCCTTAAAGATCCAGGCCGGCGATGCGGACTTGATCATTGCTGGAGGTATGGACAGTATGAGCCAGGCCGAGCTGTATATCCCTGGTGATATCAAATGGGGACTGGGCGGGAAAACCCATGAAAAATACGGATTCATGCCCAAAGGTCATGGGGCCCTGGCCATGTGGGGTCTTCCTTTTTATGACCGTATTCAAAGGGCCAGGGTCATGTCCCAGCCCATAGCCCGGTATGGTGAGCTGAGTTCCATGATGACCTGGGCCGAGGCAGCGGCCAAAAAAGAAAATATTAATCGAGAGGAGGCCGATCGCTGGGCCTTGCGCAGTCATCAACGGGCCATTGCCGCTCAGGAGGCCGGAAAATTCGCCGAGGAGATCGTGCCCATTCCTTTAGGCAAGGGCAAAGATGGCCAGCCCCTGATTTTCAATACCGATGAAGGCCCGAGAAGAGATACGACCTTGGAGAGGTTGGGCAAGCTCCGCCCTGTCTATGAAGGTGGTGTTTGTACGGCCGGGAATTCCTCTTCCGAGAATGATGGGGCGGCCGTGATTGTCCTGGCCTCGGAAAAAAAGGCCAAGGACTTGGGGATTAAGCCCCTGGCCTATTATCGCTCTTGCGCCGTGGCCGCCACGGACCCGACCCTGACCTATCCGGCGGTTCCGGCCTCGGTCAACAAGGCCCTGCAGAAAATCAGCCTGACCATAGATCAGATGGACCTGATCGAGGTGCAGGAGGCCTTTGCGGTTCAGGCCCTGGCCGATGCCCGGCTTTCCGGGCTTACAGATGAAGGGATGGATGCCAAAGTGAATGTAAACGGTTCCGGCATTTCTTTAGGCCATCCCATCGGGGCTACGGGGACCATGCGTTTGACTACCCTGATCAATGAAATGACCCGCCGGGATGCCCATCTTGGTTTGGAGACCATTTGCGGCGGCGGGGGCCAGGGGATTTGTTTGATCGTAGAGAGGAAATAACAAAAGGGGGCAAGGGATCAAGGGTAAGAGGATTATTGCTCTAAGATACTGGGGGAAATCCGTTTTTCCTTGGCCCTTGCACCCCGTACCTTGAATCCCAATGATTAAAAGAAAGAGCCAATTGAAATTTATCCGAATCAATATGAAAGACAAAACGATTCGGGAAGAGGAAGTACCCGAATCCTATCAGGGGCTGGGCGGACGAGGTTTGACCTCGGTGATGATTCACTCCGAGGTCCCCCCGAACTGCAACCCTCTTGGACCGGAAAACAAGCTCATCTTCGCCCCGGGCCTGTTCAGCGGGACCTCCCTGGTCAATACCAGTCGCATTTCTGTCGGGGCTAAGAGCCCTTTAACCGGAACCATCAAGGAAAGCAATGCCGGGGGGACTATGGGCACGGCCCTGGGTCGTCTGGGGATATCAGCAGTGATTATTGAAGGACAGGCTCAGGAGGGAGAGCTCTATCTGCTTAGGATTGGTAATACAGGAAATCCTTCGCTGATCCCGGCCGATGAATACAAAGGAATGCGGACCTATGCCCTGGTGGAAAGTCTTCTTCAGGCCTATGGGAAAAAGACTTCGATCATGGGCATCGGGCCGGCCGGAGAACTGGGGTTGAAAGCCGCTTCCATCCAGGGGACGGATATCGACGGACGGCCCTGCCGGGCTGCCGGCCGAGGAGGGTTAGGTGCGGTCATGGGGTCCAAGGGTCTGAAAGCCTTGGTCGTGGACCAGGGGGGTAAGGAACCTGTCTTCATTGCTGATCCGGCGGCCTTTAAAGAGGCTTCCAGGGTCCTGGCCCGTACCATTCGATCCATTCCTCATTCCGGCCAGGTCCTGCCTAAATATGGGACAGCCGGATTATTAGGGCCGGTGAATGCCTTAGGGGCTTTTCCCAGTTACAACGCCCGGAAAGGGGTCTTTGAGGAATGGGAAAAGATCAGCGGCGAGACGTTGGCGCAAACGATCAAGGAACGGGGAGGGAACCCCAGTCATAGGGGGTGCAGCCAATGCATCATTCATTGTTCCAATGAATATGTGGACACCCAGGGGAAATATGTAACTTCATCCCTGGAATATGAAACGCTCTGGTCCATGGGGGGGATGATCGGGGTAGGAGACCTGGATGCCATTGCCCGCTTGGATTACCTCTGTGATGATATCGGGGTAGACACCATCAGCACCGGCGTGGCCATCGCTGTGGCCATGGATGCGGGTTATAAAACGTTCGGCGATTCCCGGGCGGCGGCTGAAATCGTGGAAGAAATCGCCCAGGGAACAGAAATCGGAAAAATTTTCGGCCACGGTCCGGTGGCGGTCGGTCGGCACTTTAATAACCCAAGGGTCCCGGTGGTCAAAGGCCAGAGCATCTCGGCCTATGACCCGCGGGCCTTGCAGGGCAATGCTGTGACCTATGCCACCACGCCCATGGGGGCCGATCATACGGCCGGGAACCTGGTGGGACCTTCCATGGCCGGAAAACTCAATCCATTGTCTGCCGAGGGCCAGGTGGAGGCTTCGAGGAACGCCCAGATCCGGGTGGCGGCCATGGATGCCACCGGTCTTTGCGTCTTTGTTTTGGGGGCGGTCAACACACCGGAAGGGGAGGAGGCCCTGCTCCGTTTGCTAAAGGCAAAAAACGGCTTGGACCCGGGAGCGGATTGGCTGGACGAAACAGGGAAAAGGATTCTACGGGCCGAGAAGGATTTCAACCGCCGGGCCGGTTTTACCGAGAAGGACGACCGTCTCCCGGGATATTTTTATAAAGAACCCCTGCCGCCCCATAATACGGTGGTCCTGATCAGCGATGAAGAGATGGATGGCGCTTTGAGTTTTTAACTTTTTCTTGCCCCTTCGAATCCATGACTCCTGGAATCCTCGAATCCTCTTTTTTCTTACATCAATTCAAAAGCAAAGGCAGAGCCGGGATGATGCCGATGGTATTCAGGGAAAATAGGACCACCCCGCCGGCGCCCAGGACGGTGATCCGTTCCAGCTCTTTAACGACGAGATAGGTGCCGCCGCTGCCTATACTGAAAAGGACACGGCCGGATTCATCCACGAGTGTCAAACTCTGAGTATTCTGGTTGATAGTTAAGCGGTCAATACCGGGGCCACAGCTGATAAAGGCCACGTCTTGCCCCTCAGATACGTCATAAGTGATGGTGTCATTTCCCTCATCGCCGTCGATCCTCACCAGATCGTCCCCTTGTCCACCATCCACCTTCATCGTGTCATTGCCCGGCCCGCCGGACTGATAAATATGGTCGTTGCCTTCTCCACCATATGTGGTGATATGATCATCCCCATGACCTCCGAACTGGAAAATAATGTCGTTACCAACATCTCCATAAATGGATAGTATATCGCTCCCGTTGCCGCCGTCCTGATGGATAAGATCATTTCCGGTCCCGCCATATATGGTCATATTATCATTCCCATCTCCGCCGTCCTGCTCCAGCCAGTCGTCACTATCAGCCCCGGAAAGGTACTGAGTGTCGTTGCCCCCCAGGCCGTATTGGCTGATGAAGTCCTTTCCCGGAGTGCCCAGGGTTATCTGGGTATCATCCCCATAGGTCCCTTTCACCACCTAATGGGTCATCTGCGCCAATGCGGTGGTCGGAAAGAACGCGGCCCATACCAGCAACACCCCGAAAAACGCCACCCAAGAAAGCAGGTTTTTATGTCCGTTCATAGCGACTCCTCCTTCCGTCCCAGGTAACGGGCGTAAGCTTTTATGTGGACTTGAACTTTCAATAATCCCTTTAGCTGAAATATTTTTTTATTATTAATAAAAACTCAAATTGAACGGGGATCAGGAGATAGGATTCAGAAAGGCTCGAATGATTTCGGCAAATTTTTTGAAGTCCTTAAGATGTTTTTTATATACCCCGTAGGTAATGGAATCATCAATCCCATCATAAATATGAATCAGGACATTTCTGAACCTGACCATAGCTTTAAATGTATCTGCGTCCTTATTGGGAATGACTTTGTTTTGCGCTAATATGTCAAAACAATCGGCATAAGTTTCCGGTTCAGGCAAATCCAATTCAGCCACCAGGTGTCTGCAGATATCCGTCATCTGCTCTATGGCCAGTTCGATATTTCTTTCAACAAACCGCTTGATTACGGTATTTTTTTGAAATTCTTCGAAGGTGGAAATTGTTACCTGTTTTAATTCTCTTAGAAATCCTTCGATACGGCGGATTTTTTTCTCTACCAGCTTTTTATCGATCATAGACGTGCATCCCGGACAGGAATTGATATTCCTGATAATCAAAAATGGTTTTTTCCCGGAAGCGGCCGTAAACGGATTGATCTTTAGTCAAAAGTAAAAGTCCGTATTTCATTACCTGATGTCTCAAAAAAGCAGAGGCACGGTTCAAAACGGCCAAATCCACTTCTTTTCCGGCCTTTTCGGAAAGATGGGAGCGGTAAAACAAAAGATCAAGTCCTTCCGGGGGAGTCTTGAAAAAAACCGCTATATCCAGGTCACTATCTGCCTTATGCCTTCCTTTGGAAAAGGACCCGAAAACCAGGGCAAAGATGACGTTATCGTCTTTGCCCAGCCATTCAGCCGATAAACGAAGGGATTCTTCTTTCGCCCCGATATTTGGTTTGATCTTGGTTTGCATGTCCGATAGCATCATCCGGGTTTGATCTTATGGTAAGAGTATAAGGAACTAAAAAGGCACGGTCAAGGAGAAAAGTACGACCAAAGGCAATTGGATAGAGGGGGACCTTTGTAGAAAGTTGATTTTAGTCGGATTTCCTTCTGTCTTCAGCCTTCAGCCTAACCAACTTGAAAAATTGCTTTTTTCATCAATTCAAAAGCAACGGAAGGGCCGGGATGATGCCGATGGTGTTCAGGGAAAAGAGGACCACCCCGCCGGGGCCCGGGACAGTGATCCGTTCCAGCTCTTTAATGACGAAATAGGTGCCGCCGCTGCCTATGCTGAAAAGGACACGGCCGGATTCATCCTCCAGCGTGAGGCTCTGATTAAGCTGGTTGATGGTCAGAGGGTCAGAGCCGGAGCCGCAGGAGAGGTATGGGGTGTCGTTGCCTCCCAGGCTATACTAATTGTTCATGACCCTAACTCAAGTCTTAAAAAATAGCCGGGCCTGAATTTTTTCAATCTTTTCTATTGCACCACCCATCTCCCTTTCCTATACTGTTCTCAAAAAAAACACCTTGTTCCCTTTTCCCAAATGAATTTTCCTGATTTATCGCAAGTTAAAGAAAAACTGGTTCAGACCCTGATCGATCAGAAAGGGGTCGGCCCTGCGGCCATTCGGGTGGTGGCTTCCCCCTATCGGATCTGCCCGCTCGGGGCCCACATTGATCACCAGGGCGGTCCGGTCCTGGGGATGACCATCGAGGCCTATACGTTTCTGGCCTATGTTCCCTCTGAACAAGGGGGCATCGAGCTTAGCAGCGAAAATTATCCCGGGGCGATTTCCTTTGCCCTGGATTCCGTTCCTGAATCCGTTGAGATTCACTGGGGGCAGTATGTCCGGGCCGCTGTCCTGGCCTTAAAAGAGAAATATCCGCTCCAGAGAGGCCTCATCGGCCTGGTGGACGGCATGCTGCCGGGGTGCGGATTAAGCTCCTCGGCCTCGGTCCTTTTGGCCTATCTGTCCGCCCTAGCCGAGGCCAACCGGATCTCTTTAAGTCCCTGGGATTTGGTTTCCCTGACTCGGAGGGCGGAAAACCATTATCTGGGATTGCAAAACGGTATTTTGGATCAGGCCAGTATCGTCTTCGGCAAAAAAGACCATCTGTTGTATATCGATACCAAAGCAGAAACGGTTTCCCCTCTGCCCGCGCCCCCGGTCTGGAGGGATTACCGGATCCTCATTGCATTTTCCGGTTATCGAAGGGAACTGACCACCTCTCACTTTAACTCCCGTGTTCAGGAATGTCAGGAAGCCGCCCACAGGCTCTCTTCCCAGCAGGGCGGCCCGGCGGTCCAAATCCTTTCCGATATCCCGGCAGAGGTTTTCGAACGTTATCGGGAACAACTACCCGATTCCCTAAGACGGAGGGCGGAGCATTTTTTCAACGAGGTCATAAGGGTTCAGCAGGGTTTATTTTTCTGGAAAGAGGGTCGGATGGCGGAATTTGCCGGGTTGATGAACGAGACCTGCATAAGTTCCATGGAGAAATACGAATGCGGCATACCGGCCATTTGTGATTTACAGCAGATGGTCAGTTCAACACCGGGAATAATCGGGTCCCGTTTCATGGGCGGGGGCTTTGGAGGATGTGTGGTCGGTTTGGTAAAAACCGAACAGGCCGAATCGGCCCTGGAAACGATTCAGAACGCCTACCGGAAGCAACATCCGGAGGTGGCTGATCAGACCAGGGTGTTTCTGACCCGGTCGGCGGATGGGGTCTGTTTTGTATGAAAGCCGTTATCCTTTGTGCCGGATTTGCCACGCGACTGTATCCCTTAACGGAAAACTTCCCCAAACCCCTGCTGCCCGTAGCCGGTCAACCGGTCCTCCATTATTTGATTGAACAAATTAAGGACCTGCCGGGTCTTGAGGAAGTCCATATTGTGACCAATGCCAAATTTTTCGGCCACTTTGAAGACTGGCGAAGGGCCTGGTCGGATCAAAACCGGTCTGGGTTGATGGCGGTTTATCTGCATAACAGCGGTGCCACGGAAAATGAAAACCGGTCCGGGGCCCTGGCCGATCTGCAATTCGTTTTAAAGAACCTGGGTTCCCCGGAAAAAATTTTGGTGTCGGCCGGTGACAATATTTACCGGTTTTCTTTTGAAACCCTCTGGGACCGCTTCCGGGAAGGCGGGGACCATTATGTCGTAGCCCTGCCGGAAAAAGACCCCTTGAAGTTAAAAAAGACCGGGGTGCTTGAATTGGGTGAAGATAACCGGGTGTTGGATTTGCACGAAAAACCCGAGTCCCCGGCTTCGGAGTGGTTTTGCCCGCCTCTTTATTTTTTCCAACCATCCGCCTGGGGCCTTTTGGATGGATTCTTAAATGTCGAAAAGAGGATGGATGCCCCGGGCCATTTTATTTCCTTTTTGTGTAAAAAGGAACCCGTCTACGCCTTCAAACCTACGGGTTTCCGGATCGACATCGGCAGCCTCGAGGATTACTGGAAGGCGGAAGAACGGATAGGATCGAGAGCTGATTTTTAAAAAGGAATCCGCGGGTTCTGTTTTCCTAATGCTTCTCCATCCAAAAATATTCCCCGTATAAGGGTTGATAATCCAGCTTATATCGCTTCAGGACATGAACATAGGGTTTTCTGACGGAAAATCGGGTCTGGGTAAAAAGGCAGACAAAGGGGGCGTCTTCCATCAATTTTTGTTGGATGGTTCTGATCATGGCCTTACGCTTTTTTACATCCATGATCTTTGATTGTTCCTTGACCAATTTCCAGATTTCCGGATTGCTCCATTTATAAACGGTCGATTCATCCACAGGACCGAAATAGGGAACCAGCCAATCCTCCGGGTCCACCCCGGCGGTGGTGATGTGCAGGGCCAGATGGTAATCAAAGCGGTAAGCCCGGTTGAGATACTGGGCCTGTTCTAAAAAGATCATCTTAACCTCGATGCCGACCTCTTTTAGCATTTCCTTGAGGATCTGGGCCGGGATCTTCATGTATTCCGAAGTCCAGGTCAAAAGTTCTATGCTGAATCCATTGGGATACCCGGCTTCGGTTAGAAGCTGTTTAGCCTTTTTGGGATCGTATTTTACCTGATCGGTTTCTTTGAGGGAATCTTCCAGCACCGGAGGAATCACCCCGACCCCTATTTTCCCGTTGCCTCCCCAGGCCAGGTGGAGAAGTTTTTTCTTGTCAATGGCCATAGTTAAGGCCTGCCGGACTTTAGGGTTGTCAAAGGGGGGTTTGAGGGGTTTTGTCCCCTCGATCCAGGGTTGTACGCGCAGGACCCACATATGGGTGCCCGGTAATTGCTCAATCAACGTCTGCGGGGCTTTTTGGATTATGGTTTCAATTTGGTGGTGATAGACAGCGCTTCCATCCAGTCGGTCGGCGATGAATGCGGAAAGGATACTGGAAGGATCGGGCATGATCTTGAAATGAATTCCGTCCAGATATGGCAGGCCCTTCTTCCAGTAGTTTGGATTTTTTATTAGAGCGATATGCGATCCCTTGACGCATTCTTTGATCATGAAGGGACCGGTTCCAATGGCTTGGTTCTTCAGATCGCCAAACTGGTCAACCGCTTCTTTGGGCACAATGGCGCACCAGGGTGAGGAGAGGTGCCTGAGGAAGGCGGCGTTAGGCTCTACGGTTTTGATGATCAGGGTATATTTATCCGGCGTTTCCATGGACTTGATCTTATTTTCGAAATACCAGCGGTGTTTAAAATCGGTCCTCTTTCCATATTGGCCCGCCACCCGTTCGATGCTGTATTTGACATCGGCCGAGGTCAACTCCCTTCCGTTGACCGGCGGGATATCGTGAAAGCGCACCCCTTTATGGATTTTGAACAGATAGGTCGTGGCATTGATCTGCTTGACGCTTTCAGCCAGTTCCAATTCCCAGCCGGTCATCTCCGGGTTGAAACGCAGCAGATTGTTGTACGTGTTGAGGGTGATCAAAGTGGTCCCGACCGAGACCTCCATATGAGGGTCGAGGGAGCGGGGATCGGCGGCCATAACGGTCCTGAAAATCCCTCCGTATTGAGGCTTTGGTTGTTTCGAGAATTTGTTACTTTTATTGATCGGAGTTTGGTTTTGAGGTTGGGGGGGGTTGGCCGACGCCATACCCGATGAGGAAAAAATTATGAAAAGAATAAAAAACCCGCTCAGCGTATATAATATCCTGGTTAAATAACGTTTTACTTTATTTATCTGCTTTTTGTTCATCCTACCCTCATTTCTTTTTTATTATCCGTACCTTTCCTTATCTCTGGTCAAACCGTCTCCCGAGCATGGCCGAGGCGATGTTGATGCGCTGGATCTGGACCGTTCCGCCGGCCAGAGGCCAGCCGCGACTGTCGCGCAGCATTCGCTCAATGGGATATTCCGTAGAATAACCGTATCCGCCGAAGATCTGCATGGCCAGGTCCGTAACCTCTTTGCCGATTTCATTGGCAAAACATTTGGCCACCGAAGATTCGAAAACCGAGGGAAGCCCGTTTCCGGCATTGACCACGGCCCGGTAAATCAGAAGCCGGGCCGCCTCCACCTTCATAGCCATATCGGCCAGCAATAACTGGATAGCCTGGAATTCACAAATCGGTTTTCCAAAGGCCTTGCGCTCCTGAACATATTTTTTAGCCTCTTCCATGGCCCCCCAGGCGATCCCCAGGGACTGCGTGGCGTTGCCGCACCGTTCCACATCAAAGGCCTGCATCAATTTGGCAAAACCGCCTTCGGGTATGATCAGGTTTTCTTTCGGGACCAGGCAATCTTCAAAAATGAGATCGCAGCTATGCATGCCGCGCAGTCCCATAAAGGTTTCCTGTTTGCCGAAGGAAAACCCCGGGGTCCCTTTTTCGGCCACGATTCCTCCGATTCCCCGATGGCCGGAACGGTCGCTCAGGCG
>JBFMBU010000024.1:0-6149 GCA_040755035.1 Thermodesulfobacteriota bacterium | reverse complement strand
AGACCGATACCCTTATCAGTAAAGCGATATCAACCGGCAGGCTTTGGGGGAAAGAGGTGTTTATTACGGGGGGGTGAGCAGGAGCTTGGTCGGAGTCTGTTCCCTGAGAAGGCGGTAGACTGAAAAAGGTCTGAATTACTATGGGAAAGGTCCCTATTTACTGTCCCCCATTTTCAATCCGGCCAGCCCAACAGTTTCCGGCTGTTTTCGCTTAGGATGGCGGCTTTCTGATCGGCGTTCAGTCCGGCTTGGTCCATTTCGTTCAGGTAGCGGTTGAGTGGGAGAAGGGGATAATCGCTGCCGTAGAGGATTTTTTCCGGTCCGATAATCCGGAGGGCATAGGAGTAGATGTCCGGCCGGTATAGGAAAGGCGAGGCGGCGGTATCGAACCAGGTGTTGGCCAGAACCCCCGCCACTTCCCGTTTCAGCAGCAAATACCACCATAAGCCCCCGCCCCAATGGGCCAGGATAAAGCGGGTCTGGGGGAAGGTTTTGATCAGCTCATAAAGGTCCCAGAAGGGCTGGCGGGCTTTGCCGGGGTAGGGGTGTCCCACCGGCTCGTTGACATGGAGCAGAAAAGGGACCTTCCCTTGATCGGCCAAGCGGACCAGCGGCCTCAAACGATCCAGAAAAGAGCTGCTGTCCGAAGAAGTATAAAAGGCGATTTCCCCCAGGCCCTTCATGCCGGCTTTCAGGCATCTTTCCCCTTCCTGGACCGCATCCGACAGCTCCGGATTCAGACAGCAAAAGCCCCGCAGCCGATCCGGGTGGCGGCCCATGGCCTCCAGTACATAATCGTTGGATCGTCGGATCAAATCCGGCTGCCGCCAGGGAAAACCGAAGCAGACCGAGCCCTGAACTCCATCCCGGTCCATAGCCTCGATCAGCCCGTCGGTGGTGGTCAGAGGGGAGCGTTTTTTATCCTTATAAAGCAGCTCAAAGGCCGGTTCCCCAGGGAAAAAGCGCTCCCGTTCCTGACAGATCTCCGGGGGAAAAATATGAGTGTGGATGTCGATGGCCGGAAAAGGCGTGAGGTGCGAGGCGTGAGGCAGGAATGAAGCAGTGGAAGACATGAGAGGGGCTTCCTTAATCGGTCCAGTTAAGGGTGATCTGGGTTTCCTCCTGGTTTTCCTCTTCCACTTGAATTTCTTGGGGCTCTTTTACTGCCTCTTCCGATTCTTTGCTCTCCCTTTCCGCTTCCGGCTTTTTTCCCCGCAGGTCATGTCCGGCCGCTTCTTTTTTCTTTTTAATAAACTCCAATTTTCCTTCTTCGGGCTGGATATGAGGTTTGCCCTCCAGAAAGATGGAAACGTGATGACGTTCTTCCAGTCGGGCCAGTTCCTCCCGTTTTTTGTTTAACAGATAGTTGGCCACTTCCAGCGGTAGTTCCCCGGTGACGGAGGCGACGGCCCCCTTGGAAATCCCCAAACCGATTTTCCGGAGATACATCAAGGCCAGGGTTTCGATGGAACGAACCAGCCCTTTGCCCTGACAGGTGGGACAGGTGTAATAGGTCCCGAACTGAATCGGAGGCCGGATACGCTGGCGGGAGAGTTCCAATAAACCGAATTTGGAGATTCTGGAAACGGTGGTCCGGGCCTTGTCCCTTTTGAGGTGGTTTTTCATGACCTTGACCACCTCGTTCTGATTCTTGACCCCTTTCATATCGATGAAATCGATGACGATCAGACCGCCCAGGTCCCGCAGTCGAAGCTGACGGGCGATCTCCTCGGCCGCTTCCAGATTGGTCTTGAAGGCCGTTTCCTCTATCTGTTTCTCCTTGATCGAGCGGCCGGAATTGACGTCCACGGCCACCAGGGCCTCGGTGGAATCGACCACAATATGGCCGCCGGATTTTAATTTGACCCGGTTTTGAAAAATGGTTTCGATCTGGTTTTCGATCTGGTGTTTGGAGAAGATGGGCCGGGTTTCCTTATAGAGCTTGACCTGGTTGCGCTGCTTGGGGGCGATGAGACTCAGGAAATCCCGGACTTGTTTATAGATCTCTTTGTTGTCGATGAGAATTTCCTGGATGTCCGGGGTGAAGAGATCGCGCAGGGTGCGCATGGCCAGGTCCATTTCTTTGTAGACCAGGGAAGGGGCCGGCTGTTCCATGGCCCGGGTGCGGATTTCCTCCCAGAGCTTAAGCAGGGAATCCAGGTTTTTGGACAGTTCCTGCTTTTTCTTGCCCGCTCCGGCCGTCCGGACGATAATGCCGATTTCATCCGGGATTTTTATTTGACCGATGGTCGTTTTCAGGCGCTCCCGTTCGGCCTCCTCCTCGATTTTTCGGGAAACACCCACACCGGGCTGTCCGGGGGTCAAGACCAATTCCCTCCCGGGCAGAGAGATGTAGGTGGTCAGGGCCACGCCTTTGTTCCCGCTTTCTTCCTTGGTCACCTGGACCAGAATCTCCTGTCCCCGGTGGATCAGTTTTTGGATCGGGATACGACCGTGGGGTTGTTTGTCCGGCGCTTCGGCGGATTCCTGATGATACTCGGGATGAATTTCATCGGCCTGAAGGAAGCCGTTTTTTCCCCCCCCGTAATCGACAAAGGCGGCCTGAAGGGCCGGTTCGATATGGGCCACCACCCCCTTGTAGATGTTGCCCCGGATTTGTTCCCTGGCCGCGGTCTCGATGTAGAATTCCTCCAGGATGCCATCTTCAATCAGGGCGATCCGGTATTCTTCCGGATCGACGGCATTGATCAACAATTTTTTTATCGGAGGCATTATGGCGTTCCCTTTCTCTTGGCTGCCTGGACCTGCTGCACCTGGTACATGAAGGCTTCCAGGCGGGTGCGGGTATTGGTTTGCTCCTGACCGTCATAAGAAAGGTTAAGGAAGGGGATGTTCTGGTGGTCCTCCCTGAACCGTTTCAGCAGCGCGTTGACGATAGTCCCCGGCATGCAGGTGAAGGGCATGATGTTGATCAGCCCGCAGGCCCCTTTGGACCAGAAGTCCTTGGCCTTGCCCAGACTGAGGATGGCCTCGCCCTCAAAAGAGGGATGGAGATAGGGATGGGCATTTTTCAGGGTGGCCTTGATGGGGGGTTCACCGTAATTGCGCAAGGATCCTTTAAACGTCTCCTCCAACTCGTGTTCCAGCTTGGTTTGCACCCGATGGGTCAGGAGCAGTTCCAGGAGACTGGTATATTTTTTTAACCGAATGGCCCGCCAGATGGAGGTCTGGTTGGTATAGAGGATCCATTCGGCGATGGGCGGCATCCAGGCCTCTCCTCCCAGGGCCTCCACTTCCAGGATTACATTTTCATTGGAGAATTTATTGGCCCGGGTATAAATCTCCCCCACCATGCCGATCACCGGTCTGGAGCCGGGGTTTTCCACAAGGATAGCGTCAAAGCTCCGCCGGGCCTCTTGCAGGGTTTCCACCAAATCGCCGCGGGAGGCAATGGTCGCCGAAACCTTCTGCACGAACTGTTGATACACCTGGTCCGTTTTCCCTTTGTTTTTTTCGTAGGGGCGGGTTTCGCGGAGTTTTTTCTCCAGACTGTCGATGGCCACCAGACCCTGCCAGCCCAGGCGGGAAAAATCACTGCCGCCGACCATGCCCAATTCTTTATAAAGGGCCTCGCTCTGGTCCGGGGCGTATATCGGCACTTGGGTGAAGCCCAGCTCATCCAGGACCAGCCGGTGAAAGCGGTGGTATTGGCCGAAACGGCAGGGACCGGTTCCGGAGGGCATAAAGAAGGCCGAATGATCGGGATCGAAATCCTTGCGGAAAACCAGCTTGGCCATGTCCCCGGTGGTCAGGATGCAGGGGTAACATTCCTTACCGGAAGTCAGCTTGCGGCCCCAGATCAGGGTTTCCTGGTCCGAATCGGGCAATACCTCGGCCTCCACTCCGCAGGCTTTAAAGGCCGCGGCTACGGCCAGGGCGTGATCGGTCATGGGCGGGATAAAAATTCGACGGTGGTTCCCGGAGAGAATGCGGGCATCGACCCGTTTTTTTACAGCGGTCAGCTTGGCCTTCTTACTGTTGTTCAAGCTGTCCAGAAAGGCCTCCAGTCGGGTGACCACCCCGGCATCGGCGCTGTGCTCGTCGATTTCGATTTCCAGATAGGGCTTGCCTTTTAAAATATCCCGGAAAAAGTGGAGGATAAAGGAGTCCGGTCCGCAACTGAAATTGGTGATGTAGATACCGTAGAGCCGGGGATCATTCCTGAGGATCTCGGCCGCCCCCAGGATTTTTTGGCCGAACCGCCAGTAATGAAACTTGGATTCTTCGATTTCACTTTTCTGATCCAGGGGGAAAAAGTCCATGGGAATGGCCAGTATCCCCAGGTCGCGCAGTTTTTTGGGTATATTCAAATTTATCCCGGGATCGAATCCGTTATAAGGACGGCTGACCACCATCATGGCAATTTCGTCCCGACCCAGGGCAGCCAGGACCTCCCGCCCCCGGTCAAGGAGCTTCTTATAAAAATCCTCCTGAGCGGCCAATCCCTTTTTCATAGCCCCGGAAATCAGGAAAGGATTGATCCCCAAAGATTTGGCCAGGCCCATGAGGCCTTTTTTCAAGGACTTTTCCCCCCGGCCGAAATAGAGGACCGGGGAAACGACTTCCACTCCTTTTTCCTTGAAATTGATCGAGGAGTGTACGGTATAGGAAAGGGTTTGGGCCAGGGGGCAAACCACACCCAACTCGTAGTCCGGGTTGTTGGACTTCAAATCGACGATGCTGGGCAGAAAGATACGGGAGACCCCCCGGTCCATCAGTTCCAACAGGTGTCCGTTGGTGACCTTAACGGGCAGGCAGGTCTCGGCGGCCATACTTTCCACACCGCGGTGGATGATGGATTTGTTGGTAACGCCGGAGAGGACCACTTCAAACCCCAGTGCGGCAAAAAAGGTGCGGAAGAAGGGCAATAATTCCCTGAAAAACATAGTGCGGGGCAGGCCGATCTTTCCTCGTTTGCCTCCGGGGTTGAGGTCTTCCGGCTTTCCTTCCAAAAGGGCTTCCCGCTCGGCAAAGAGATCGGGCATGGAAACCTGGGCGGCTTTTTTGGTGTCCAGATCATACTTGTCGCAACGGCTGCCGTAAAAGAGGGGCTTTTCCCCTTCAATGCTGACTTTTTTGATCTCACATTGATTGGGGCAGCTTTTACATTCAAAAGAGGAGATTTCATAGGAGACGTTGGCCAGATCAAAACCCTTGAACCGGCTCTGCTCCCAGGTCCTTTCCCGCATGGCCAGGATGGCCACACCGATAGCGCCGGTGACGTCGTTGTGTTCCGGCACGGTGATGGGTTTGCCGACGATCTTTTCAAAGGCGGAGACGATGCCCTTGTTGGAGGCCGTGGCCCCTTGATAGAAAATACGCTTGCCGATGCGCCGGTCTTCCACGACCTTGTTCAGGTAGTTTTCCACGATGGAATAGCTCAACCCGGCTACCAGGTCCTGCTTGTCCAATCCCTGCTGCTGATGGTGGACCAGATCGGACTCCATAAAGACCGTGCAGCGTTCACCCAGGCGGACCGGGCTTTCCGAAGACAAGGCCAGGGCCCCGAATTCTTCCCGGATAGAGATGCCCAGTTTTTCAGCCTGCTCTTCCAGGAAGGAACCGGTCCCGGCGGCGCAGACCTTGTTCATCATGAAATCGACGATAGCCCCGTTTTCCAGGCTGATGTATTTGGAATCCTGCCCTCCGATCTCGAAGATGGTGTCCACCTGAGGGTCGATGGCCGCGGCGGCCGTGGCCTGGGCGGTGATCTCATTACGGACGATATCGGCCCCGATAAAATCTCCGGTCAGGTAGCGTCCTGAACCGGTAGTGGCCGCCCCTTTGATCATCACCCGCTCCCCCACCTCTTTCCCTGCCGCGGCCAGGCCCTGGCGGATGGCTTCCAGGGGTCGGCCGGCGGTCATCAGATATTGCTTGGATAAGACCCGCATGTCTTTATCGATCACCACCACGTTGGTGCTGATGGAACCCACATCGACACCGAGATAGGCCTCGATTCTTTCCCCCCGGGTCGGTGCTCCGGCCCGGCCGGCAAAAAAAGGCTGAATATAGTCGTCTCTCAAACGCAACGGATCAAGGCGGCGGGCCTCTATGGTGTGGGTGTCTATGTAGGCCCTTAGGGGTTCGATGCCCTGGAAGGAACCGGCCAGGGCCGGGTCCTCCTG
>JBFMBU010000023.1:0-5317 GCA_040755035.1 Thermodesulfobacteriota bacterium | reverse complement strand
TGCCCAGGATGACCGTTTCCACTCCTCCCCGGCGATTAACCAACAGACCTATCTGTCGGTTAAGTTCTATGGAAAGCTGGGCTATACTATGGGCCAGTTCGGGAGAAACGATCTGGGAAGGCTGGATGTGCCGCCGGTAAAGGGATTCAAGTTTTTTTACTTGATCGGCCTTGAGGCCTGTGCTGTTTCCAAAAATGCGGTTAATGGGCAGGTCCTCTAAACAGGTCCCTCATCGGGGTAGGCCAAATTTTCAAAACGGGTGCATTGATCCTTAAAATAAAGGGATACCGATCCGGTGGGTCCGTTACGATGTTTACGGACCAGGACTTCGGCGATCCCTTTTTGTTTGGAATTTTCATCGTACATCTCTTCGCGGAATATAAAACAGATGACGTCGGCGTCCTGTTCGATGGCCCCCGATTCCCTAAGGTCGGCCAGGACCGGCCTTTTGTCTTCCCGGATATCCGGCCGGCGGTTAAGCTGGGCCACAGCCAGGACGGGGATATTCAACTCCTTGGCCAGGGCTTTGAGGGAACGGGAGATCTCAGAAATTTCCTGCTCCCGGTTGTCAATCCCTTCCCGCCCTTTCATGAGCTGCAGATAATCGACCACAACCAATCCTAAATTTTTCTCCGATCGCAGCCTTCGTGCCTTTGCTCGCATCTGCAAGACGGTCATGGCCGGTGAATCATCGATGAAAATCGGGGCTTCCGACAATTTTCCGGCGGCGGCCGTCAGTTTGGCCCACTCCCGTTCCCCAAAAAAACCGCTGCGTACTTTATAGGAATCGACATCGGCCTCGCTGCACAAAAGACGCAAGGCCAGTTGGTGCCTGGACATCTCCAGGGAGAAAACCACCACCGGTATTTCATTATCGACCGCGGCGTTGCGGGCGATATTCAAAGCAAAGGCCGTTTTGCCCATGCTGGGCCGCCCGGCGATAATCACCAGATCGGAATTCTGGAATCCGGAAGTCATCTTGTCCAGTTGGGTGAAACCGCTGGGGACCCCGGTAACGATTTCCTTCTTTTCATACAACAGTTCCAGGGTGCTGATGCTCTCGGTGATGATGGATTGAAGGGGATAGACCAGGGGGTTGATCTTGTCTTCGGAGATTTCGAAGATGGACTTTTCGGCTTCATCCAGCAGGTCTTCGGCGCTGCCGCCGTATCCGTATCCTTTGCTGGCAATCTCGGTCGCCCGATGGATCAAACGCCGCAGGATGGATTTTTCCCGGATGATCCGGGCATAGACATCGACATTGACGGCCGAGGGAATGGCATCGGTCAATGAAGTCAGATAGCTGACCCCGCCCACCTCCTCCATCTGTCCCTTATTTTGCAGGATTTCGGTCAGGGTAATCAGATCCACCGGGATCCCTTTTTGATAGAGATCCAGCATGGCGGTGAATATTTTCCGGTGGGCTTCGCGGTAGAAGTCGTCCCCGCTCATCACTTCCAGGACCCGGGAGAGGGCTTCCGGTTCAAGGAGAACCCCTCCCAGAACCGATTGCTCTGCTTCAAGATTTTGAGGAGGGACTTTTAGATTGGCTGACTCCGGGTTGCTCATCAGCTTCTTATTTTTCTTCGATAATGGAAACCTTTAAGTTGGCGGTGACTTCATTATCCAATCTGATGGGGACCTCATATTCCCCCAAGGTGCGGATCGGATCATTGAGCATGATCTTTTTCCGGTCCAGAGCGATGTTCTGCTCAGCCAGTTTCTCCGCCAGATCTTTGGCCGAAACCGATCCGTACAATTTCCCTTCCTCCACGACCTTACGGGAAATTTCCAAAGTCAGGGATTCAAATTGTCCGGCCAGGAGCTGGGCCGTTTCCAGGTCCTTGGCCTTTCTCTTCAAAATGATTCTCTTATGTTCTTCCAGTTGTTTTTGGTGATGGGGCGTGGCCTCCAGGGCCTTCCCTCTGGGGATCAGGAAATTTCGGCCATAGCCCCTGGCGACTTCCACCAGGTCACCGGCCTTCCCCAGGGCGGTAATATCTTCCTTTAAAATGACTTTCATAAATACCAACCTCCTGGCAGATACTATGGGATGATCTTATCTGAAAATACGGATCAAGGTAAACGCACGCAATCAAACCTGCATTCAAGGGAAATAGAAGACCGATAGGGGAATCAAGAGGGAAAAACCGGGTCGCAGAGGCGGCCAAACTCTCGGCTCCGATCTCCAGGCCTTACTCCCCTCCCATTCTATATTTTTTAATGTTGAATGGTAGTAGCCAGATAGGGCAACAAGGCTATCTGTCTGGCCCTCTTTACAGCAGCCGTTAATTCCCTTTGATGTTTGGCGCAATTCCCACTGATCCGGCGGGGAATGATTTTACCCCGTTCGGAAGTAAAGTGTTTTAATAACTTGGAATCCTTATAATCGATAATCATGGAGCTGTCGGCACAAAACCGGCAGATCTTTCGGCGGGGGAATATTCTTTTTTTTCTTCTCGGTTGAAGCATGCTCTATTCTCCTTCCTTTTCCGAATCGGGTTCTTCCGCGGCCATTTCCGTTACCGGGCTCGGTTCGGATTCGTCAGAGGGCAGTTGCGATTCTTGGAGGAGCCGCTCTTTTTTCCTTTCCTCTTCCAGGGAAGCGGGATCAAACGGGTCTCTTGTTTTAACCGTTAAAAATTTCAATATGTTATCATCAATCTTCAGGTTCCGTTCAATTTCCATAATCATGGAACCGGGTCCATAAAAATCGACCAGGATATAGGTGCCTTTGGATTGTTTCTTGATATCATAGGCCAAACGACGTTTGCCCCAGTCTTCCGTTTTGACGAGGATCCCTTTTTGGCTGGCTATGATCTGCAGATAACGTTCGGTGAGGGTTTTGACTTCTTCTTCGCTCAGGTCAGGCTGAACGATAAAGATTAGCTCATATCTTCGCATAGTTCCTCCTTCTGGATATTAAAGCCCCCTGGAAATCAGGGAGCAAGGGGAATTTGGTACTTTATGATTTTCATTCTTTTTTGTCAATAAAAATATTTTCTTAATCGAAGGTTCGCTATTTCACTCGGCCTCGCCCGGCTGAATCCAGGAAAATTAATCAAATAAATCCTGACAGTTATTAAAAATGCCCGGCCGCTCTTCCCCCATCCCGACCGATACCGGGCCAGGCCCCCTCTGGATTCTATCTGATTTGGGATTGACCTATCCGGCCAAATTTGTTAACATAATTTTGTATAGGCCTCTATGTTTTCCTCTTGGCTTCTATAGACAACAAGAAAACCCTGAGTATTCCCTATTCATTCTTGGATCGTTAGTCCCTTGATCGGTTGACATGACCATGCTCTCGATCAGGTTTTGGCGATCCCGGTTCCCTTTTTCGATCTTATAAGGATCCTAACTTTTTAATTTTGGAGGAATGTATGAAAGAACAATCCTGGCATCAACACTACGATTACAACGTCCCCACAACCATCCGTTATCCCCGTCTGGCGGTCCATGACCTGCTCCAGCTCCCGGCCAACGCTTTCCCGGACAAACCGGCCCTCGATTTCTTCGGTACCCAGATCACCTTCTGGGAATTACGGACCCAGGTCCTGCGCCTGGCCAACGCCATGGGGGCCCTGGGGATATCCAAGGGAGACCGGGTCGGATTACACCTGCCCAATTGTCCCCAGTACCCCATCGCCTATTACGCCGCCTTATCCCTGGGGGCCATTGTCGTCAACCTCAATCCCATGTATACCACGGAGGAATTAATCGCCCTGACCCATAACACCGGGATTTCCACCCTGGTGACGTTCGATATGGTCCTGCCGGCCATCCATGACCTCTGCCGCACCGTGCACATACCCAAAGTGATCGTCACCAAAGTCACCGACTATGTGGAAGGCATGGGGCCCAGAACGGCTGAAGGCCTTGAGTTGGAGGAAGGTTGGCATTATTTCTCACAGCTGATCGACAACTGCAACAACACCAAACGGGTCAAGGTGCAGGTTAATCCGGAAGATCCGGCCTTGATTCAATTCACCGGAGGGACCACCGGTGTCCCCAAAGGGGCCATCCTGACCCACGGCAATGTCTTGGCCGCCACCCTGCAATGCTCCCTCTGGGGAACGCCGACCATGAGTCTCACCCCTCCGGAAAAAAGGGTCTTCCTGGCTGTCCTGCCCTTTTTCCATGTCTACGGGAATGTGGTGGTCATGAATAACGCCCTGCTCAATTGTGCTACACAGGTCCTGGTTCCGCGTTTTCAAATCGATGAGCTGTTGGATCTGATGGCCCGCTTTGAGAGAATCACCTTTTTCCCCACGGTTCCGACCCTGATCACCGCCCTGATCAACCATCCCCGGGCCACGGAACTCCAGTTGGACCGGAAAATCGGGTTCCTCAATTCCGGGGCCGCCCCCATGCCGGTGGAATTGATCGAACAGATCAAGGATATGGGCATCTATTTCAGCGAGGGCTGGGGCATGAGTGAAACGACCTCCTTGGGCTGCTCCAATCCGGTCCTGGGTCTGAAAAAAACCGGCAGTATCGGTATCCCCTTTCCCGACACCGAAATCAGACTGGTCGATCTCGAAGAGGGAAAAGAGGACGTACCCCAGGGGCAACCGGGAGAGATGATTATCCGCAGTCCTCTGATCATGAAGGGCTATTGGGAAAATCCGGAGGAAACAGCCGGGCAACTGAAAAACGGCTGGCTCCATACCGGAGATATCGCCGTCCGGGATGAAGACGGCTATCTGTTTATCGTCGACCGCAAGAAAGACATGATTATCGCCGGCGGGTTCAACATCTACCCCAGGGAAATCGACGAGGTCCTTTTTCAACATCCGAAAATTCAGGATGCCGTATCGGTGGGAATTTCCGATAAATACCGGGGGGAGACGGTCAAGGCCTTTGTCGTCCTCAAACCGGAGCAGACAGCCACCGAGGAAGAGGTGATTACCTTCTGCCGTGAAAAGCTGGCGGCCTATAAGGTCCCCAAACAGGTTGAGTTCCGGGAGACCCTGCCCAAATCGGCCGTTGGAAAGGTACTGCGAAAGATTTTAAGGGACGAAGAGGAGGGAAAAAATAAAAAGGGGTGATTAGGAAATCAGCCCTTCTGTGCCTCTTCCCTTAGATAGCCCTGAATTTCCTGATTCTCCGGGTCCTGCTTCAGGGCTTTGATAAAATATTCCTGGGCCGTTTGATGCCGGCCCAGGGTTCGAAAAGATAGGCCCAATAGCCGGTAGAGGTCTTTAGGCGGCCCTCCACGGTCGAGGGCCTTTTGAAAAGCTTCAGCGGCCTTCTGGGGAAGCTGGTTCATGAGCAGGGCCTTCCCCATATTCATCCAATACACCCCGATATCCGG
>JBFMBU010000022.1:29990-32218 GCA_040755035.1 Thermodesulfobacteriota bacterium | reverse complement strand
GATCCGTCTGGACGGAGCCATACGCATGGCGCCTAAATAGTATCCACCCGGAAAAGGCCTTTTTCCGGGTGGAGCGAATAGCCATCAGCTTTTAGCATTCAGCAACACCCTTTATTCGTTCGGTACTGCTGATTGCTGACTGCTGTAAGCTTCATCCGGAAGTTCGAATTTCCAAGGATGTGATTGGTCTCTGGTTTGAATAGAATTCCGGTTGAGGAAAAGGGAGAATGAAAGATGTATCAATGGAACGAAGAACAGCTCATGATCCGGGATGCGGTCCGGAAATTCATTGAAAAAGAGGTTAAACCTCATTTATGGCAACTGGAACACGAAGATTTGCCGCCCTATGATCTGATCCGCAAGATGATCCGCACCTTCGGAATGGATGTCCTGGCCAGGGAAAATTTCCAACGGCGGATTGAATATGAAAAGGCGGTCGAATCGGCTCTATCCAGAGGGGAAACGCCTCCGCAAAAGGATAAAACGGGGGGGGAAATGTCGATGATGATCATCCCTATCATTGAGCTTTGCCGCTACTGTCCCGGTCTGGTGACGGCCCTGGGGGTGAGTATAAGCCTGACGCCGGCGGCAATCCAGTCCCGGGGGACCATCGCTCAGAAAGAGCGCTGGGTCCCGGAGCTCCTGACCATGGAGAAGGTCGGGGCCTGGGCCATAACCGAGCCGGATTCGGGGTCCGATGCCTTCGGGTCCATGCGGGCCACAGCCAGGCGTGAGGGCGACGGTTACCTCCTGAATGGTTCCAAAACGTTTATCACCAACGGCCCCTATGCCGACACCATCGTTTTTATCTGTAAACTCAATGAAGATAATGATCCCAAAGATCGGAAGATCTTGTCCTTTGTTCTGGATCGGGGGATGCCCGGTCTGGAACAGAGTAAACCGTTAAAAAAGATGGGCATGCACAGCTCGCCTACGGGGGAACTTTTTTTAAGTGATGTGAGGGTCGGTAAAGATCGGCTCATCGGGGAAAGGGAGCCGGTTCCTTCCAAGGGGCGGGATGCGGCCCGGGACACCTTTTCCATGGAACGATCCGGCGTAGCGGCCATGGCCTTGGGTATCATTGAAAAATGTCTGGAATTGTCTGTGGATTATGCCAAGACCCGGGTTCAGTTCGGCCGGCCGATCGGGGAATTTCAGTTGATCCAATTGAAGTTGGCCAGGATGGAGGTGGCCCGGTTAAACGTGGAGAACCTGGTATTTCGTTCCCTGGAGATGCAGCGGGAGGGCAAAGGGCTGTCTTTGGCCGAGGCCTCGGCAATGAAACTCTACTCTGCGCAATCGGCCACGGAAGTGGCATTGGAGGCCGTTCAATTGTTCGGAGGTAACGGCTATATGGCAGAGTTCCAGGTGGAGCAGTTAGCCCGGGACGCCAAGGCCTTGCAGATCTATGCCGGGACCGATGAAATTCAGGTTACCCACATCGCCCGTTATTTGTTGCGGGAATGAGGATTAACAAAAATTAAAAGAAGGTCTAAGTTGGAAGAGGGCTGATCGGTAATCCTGGAAACTACCTATGTCGGAATATCTAAAAATAAAATCAGTACGTGGTTTTAAAGATAACGACCGGTTGATGTCGATCAAGGTTGAGTTCCTTTCGGAGGATATCACCCATGTTTTGATGTCCATCGAAGGGAAAAAAACCCTTCGCAATATAATCAGGGAGATTTCTTCCGGAATCAGTAAAATCGCATTCGAACAGGAGACTATTGAGGGGGCTCAATGTGTTTGCGGGGAGCAGGTTACGATAAGGGCTTTTTGTTTGGCCGATTCCTCCATTTCGGATTCATGGACCGGAGAACTTCCTTGCTTTGGAAGAGAGGAAGAAGCCGCCTTAGCCGCTGCTACCTTCGAAGAAGAGGGGAAGGGGGAAGGTGAATTTCCTGAACAGGCGGCAGTAGGTGAACCAGTCTTTTCCGGCTACAGGGGAGCGGAGGAAGAAGAAGGTATTGCCGAAGCGCTGCCCCTGGAAGGACCTGGTCTTGAAGAAAAGGCGGAAACCGCAGAGATCGAAGCGATTCCGGGGTTGGAAATAGAGGAAGAGCCCCTACCTGAATGGGAAGCAGCGGTGGAAGCGCCGGCTATGGTTAGCGAGGTGCTTGAGGAAGAAGCGGTAATAGAGGAGGAAAAGATAGAAGAAATTGCTGCTGTGTTGGAGCCGTTAGAAACCCCTGGTATTGAAGGGGAAATCAGGACAGCAGAAGAAGTCC
>JBFMBU010000022.1:0-29890 GCA_040755035.1 Thermodesulfobacteriota bacterium | reverse complement strand
GCCGCGGAAGAACCTGTTCTTGAGGAAAGGGAGGCGGCGGAAGAGGAGGTTGTTTTAGAAGCGCTGTCCCTGGAAGGACCTGGTCTTGAAGAAAAGGCGGAAACCGCAGAGATCGAAGCGTTTCCGGAACCGGAAATAGAGGAAGAACCCCTTCCAGAAACGTTACCCGTTAAAGAACCCCCCTTAGTGACCGAGAAGGAAAAAAGCGTCGCAAAAGCGGAAAAAGATCATGCGGAAAAAATTTCTGAAGCGCGGGTTGAAAAGGAGGAGGAACCCTATCTCCTTCCCAATATAGAGATAACCTCGGTTGAAGGCTTTACTCGTCAGGGAGAGCTGGTGGATATTGTAGTAGAAGGCATCTCCAGCGGTTGCAAGAGTATTTTTCTTAGGGTCCAAAACGAACATATTAAATATTTTAAAAATGTCTATCCTTCTTCAGGAAGATTTTCCGTCTCCTTTGAGGATATCATAAAAAACATACAACTGGGCAACCTGGATCAAATATCCGTAACCGCCATTTCTTTGGCAAACTCTGACATATCCGATACCTGGAAGGGAAAGCTACCTTGCCGGGGAAAAGAGGACGAAGCCGGAGGGGTGACCGATGAAGATCTTGAGCAGGAAAGGGGTATAGCAACCGAAAAGAACCTTCCTGGTCCTATGCTTTCCGAAGAATCGGCCGAGGGAGAGGAGGAAGAGGAAGACCTGTCCATTGATGAAATCTCCGGGGAGGAAGAGGAAAGGGAAGGCCTACCCGAAGCATTGTCTTTTCCTAACATTGAAATCACGGAAGTCAAGGGAATTACTCAAAAGGGGGAGTTGGTGGATATTGTGATCGAAGGCACCTCTGTCGGATGTAAAAGTGTTTTTTTAAAGATCCAATCGGAA
Organism: Thermodesulfobacteriota bacterium; assembly: GCA_040755035.1. GTDB lineage: Bacteria > Desulfobacterota > RBG-13-43-22 > RBG-13-43-22 > RBG-13-43-22 > RBG-13-43-22. Next base: position 29,002 of record JBFMBU010000022.1, on the reverse strand, counting down.
AATATGAAGTATTTTAAAAATATCTACCCTACTTCAAGAAAATTCAGGGAATCTTTTGAAGATATTCTTAGAAAAAATAAAGTTAACCTGGCTGAAAGAATTTCGGTAACTGCCATTTCATTGGCCAACTCGGATATTTTCGATACCTGGAGCGGAAAACTCGAATATGTCGAGAAGAAGAGGGGGCGGCGAAAGAAAACAAAGGAAGGCAAGAAATAAAGTATCCCGGTTTTCTAAAACGCTGTTTTAACCGCCAATAACACCACCGTGGCTTGCTCGGCATTTCTCCCCCAGATCCCCTGCTGAAGACCAAGATTGACCCTTAACCTTTCATTAACAGGCATGACCAAACCGGCTGTCAGGGCCAGGACCTGTCCGGCCTCACCCTCAGAGACGAAATCCCGAAGGTAGTTCAATTCCATTTCCGGTTGCAGCCAGGGAAATAACTGGTAGCCGAGGGCCAGACTCCAACACAAAACGCCATTGAACCCCTCTTTCTTTTCCCACAGGGGAAGGGCATAGCCGAGTTCGCTGTTAACGGTCCAGCGATCCCAATCTTTGGACAGGACCAGGGCGTTTTCCCAGCACCAGAATTCCTGGCTGGTTCCCAGACAGTCGAAGCGGGAACGCTTTCCGGTGGGGATGGTAAGGGCGGAGAGAAAAGCCAGCTCCAAATTTTCTTTTTCCCGATGGAGAAACCGGTATCGGCCCCCGATCCGAAGGTCACCTATGGAATTACCTCGCACCGGTCCTTGGTTATCCCGGTCATAAACCCAGAGATAGTCCAGGGCGATAGTAAAATCCAGGTCTTTCCCTGCTCCATAGGTAAGGGTCAGGCCGGTGGATAGTTCTTCCAGCAAACCCCTCGGTTCAGATTTGCTTTCCGTATCCCATATTTTTTTCGCCCGGGTATAGGAATAGCCGAATTCCAGCTCGAAGGTTCCCGGTTCGATGACGGAAGGATCGGCGGTATTTATTTTTCCATGTTCGTTCGATACTTCTGTTTCCGCCACTAATCCCGTAACAGTGGATAGCTGCAGCAACAACCCGAAGAAAAGAATTCTCCAACCATTTTTCATTTTTTACTGCCTTTGACGAAAATTTATCTAGCGCTTGATTTATCAGCGGAAAAAACAGTAACCTCAATCGGCTGAGCAGGCCGAAAAAAGTTCCGGCAATCAACCCCCTTAGAAAAAAGAGATGCAATGATAACTATCATAATCTTCATAAAAATTAAAGGCTGAATGTCCCCATTTTTTTGCCCCGAATAATAATACAGACCCAGGTTTCATTCGTTCTGATGCGGAAACTCGAATTCCCTGTCGGCGCCTGTTTTTTTACTTCCATGATCCTGTCAAATAGGATTATACTGTTATGAAAAAATGAACCGGAACCATTGTTTTAACCTTTTTGGGGGATTGTTATGCGCCGCATCCTTTGGGTAGTGGGTATCCTGGGTATCATTCTTCCGGTGTCTATGAATTGGGCAACTAACGCTTTGTCGGATAAAAAAAATAAAGTGATTAATGTGAAAGTTGTCCTACCCCAGGTCTCCGGGGACAAAAGAATTCAAGTTCTGTTAAGAGACAAGGAACTGCAAAGATTGGGAGAAAAGATCTTTTTTGACGAAACCCTCTCCAATCCTTCGGGAATGGCCTGTGCTACCTGTCATGATCAGAAGACCGGGTGGGGGGGACCGGACAGTGCCGTTAATCTTCTGGCCAATATCTACCCCGGAGCCGTTGATACCCGTTTTGGGAACAGAAAACCGTCCAGCGCCGCCTATGCCACCTACGCCCCCATCCTCTATGCCAGAGAGGAAGAGGAAGACATCCTTTTCGTCGGGGGGAATTTCTGGGACGGTAGGGCGACGGGATATCTGCTTGGAAATCCGGCGGCCGATCAAGCCCAGCAGCCTTTTTTAAACCCTGTGGAACATAATTTAAAAAACGGGTCTGAAGTGGTTCGGCTGATAGAAAAAAGTCCGTATGCTGAGGAATTTAAAAAGATGTGCGACAAACTGGGACTGGATAAAAAACAGGATGCCCGATCTCAAGAACAGATAAAATTCGGTTATGTCGGACTTGCCCTGGCGGCCTTTGAAAGCTCCGAAAAGGTTAATGCCTTTTCAAGTAAGTACGACGCCTATCTTAAAGGAAAGGCCCGATTAAGTCCTTCCGAACTTCGGGGATTGGCTCTTTTTAACAAAAAAGGGAAGTGCGCGGATTGTCATCCCAGTGCCCTCGGTCCCAAAGGGGAATTACCTCTTTTTACCGACTTCACCTACGACAATCTGGGCATCCCGGCCAATCCGGATAATCCCTGGTATAAAATGGAAGCGGAGATCAATCCCGCCGGTCCCAACTGGGTTGACGAAGGTCTGGGGGGATTCTTAAAGAGCCAACCCCAATATGCCGCTTTGGCCAGAAAAAATTTAGGGAAACATCGGGTGCCGACCCTCCGAAACGCGGACAAACGTCCGGACCCTAACTTTGCCCGGCGTTACGGACACAATGGCTATTTCCCGGACCTGGCCTCCATTATCCATTTCTATAACACCCGGGATGCCAAACCCTTCATCAAGGGGATTGGGGGCCTGGATGCCCGGGGGAGGTGGCCCAAACCGGAAGTGGCGGAAAATGTCAATAAAGAGGAGATGGGGGATTTGAAGCTGAGCGTTAAAGAAGAGGCGGATATTTTGGCTTTTTTAAAAACGTTAAATGATGGCTATAAAAATCTCACATGGGCTAAGAAACAATGAAAGCCTTCATCCTTTGCCCTGTAAATAACCCCGGTTTTAAACAGGAAGGGGAAAAGAGTCAGGCTGAGATAGAGATAAAAGATAATGATCCCCCGACTTAATCGCTTTGAGCCTCCTTCCTCTTCTTCAGATTCAGGGCCTCCTTCAATCCCTTTTCCCGGATGACTTTCAGCTTCAGGCCGAATTCAGTGATCTTAAAAAAGCGCTTCCCGTATTTCCGGAGCAAGCTTTCATTAATCTCAAAGCCAAGTCCGGGTCTGGTGAAGGGCTGAAGCAAACCGTTTTTATCCGGCAGGATGGGATCGATGATCCCTTCCCGGAACTCCGGTATCCAGGAAGGCTCTTCAAGCGGGTATTCGATGGGCAGGGCATTGTCGTTGTCGGTCAAGACCAGGTTCCAATTGATATAAAAGCCGATGCCGTTGGTCCAGGTGTGGGGGGAATAGAGACGGTCCTTTTCCCGGCAGGCGTCGATGACCTGCCTGACCTGGGCGATGCCCCCGGCAAAGCAGGCATCAGGCTGATAGACATGAAAACAGTCCTTCTCCAGCATGATTTTGATCTCATCCCAGCCGTAATTCAATTCCGCACCGGATATCTTTACCCGGGATTCCTTTTTTAAAGCGGCGTTGCCATCATAATCACGCGAATCGAGGGGCTCTTCCAGCCATTCAATCTTATTATCATAGCAGGCAGAGGCGAATTCTTCAGCCCGTTTCAAATCCCAGGCCGGGACCCGATCGACAATGGAGACCAGCCAGCCCTGATTGGCATCGACCCCTAAAACCAAATCGTCCCCGACCCCTTTCCGGATTTCGGAAATCAGTCGGATATCCTCAGCCAAGGTATGATTCTTGACCCTCAGCTTGGCGGTCTTGAACCCCCGTTCTTTCATGGCCAGCAGTTCGTCAACGCGTTGCTGTGCCGGCCGCATCTCGCCGGTGGAACAATAGGCGGCAATGGGCCGGGCCCTGCCTCCGAAGAGTTCGTAAACGGGTTTTCCTTTCTTTTTGCCGATGATATCCCAGCAGGCCGGCTCGATCCAGAAGTTACGCCAGCCCAGGAAACCGGCCTGTTTGAGCAGGCTCTGGATGCGGTCGATGTCGGTCGGATCGGCCCCTAAAAGATATCCTCCCAAAAGGTCTCCCAAACCACCTCGTTCCTTTCCCATGGCGATTCCGGCCGAATAGCCGTCGATGCCTTCGTCGGTGCTGACTTTTATCAGGGTAAAGCGGTTGTGGGTCTGGGGATAGCCCGGGATCCAGGTGGGCCAAAAGGTCTGTTTCAGCGGTACGGATACATGATAAAGTTCAATGGCTTTGATCTTCATGGGGACCTCCATGGTGTGTGGGTAAGTCCGACTGAGTTGGTGATCAGGTTACTATTTAAATGAACAAATGTAATTCTCCGGATTAATGGAGGAGTAAGCATAGGAGGCCGAGAGGCGGCCCATGTTTTAAGGATATCAGGACTGGAGGACCAAGGCAAGAAAAACCGGACTGGAAGTTTAAGGTGCCCGGGGATAGGCCGGATTTCTTTCCCCTTGACGAGTGAAGGAATAAATAGGACAATCCTCCATAGATCTAATCTCAACCCAATCGAAGAGGACCGCATGAGTGATCTGGTTTGTACCATCGACAGGAACCAAATCAAGGTCGGGGAGGGGACGACCATACTCCAGGCCGCGGAAAAAAACGGCATTCGGATTCCCACCCTCTGTTATTCTCCGGAGCTGAAACCGATCGGGGTCTGCCGGGTTTGTTTGGTGGAGGTGGAGGGATCACGGACCTTAGTGGCGGCCTGTCATACGCCGGTGACCATGGGCATGATCGTTCATACCCGCTCGCCCAAGGTCCTGGAAACCAGAAAAACCATCATCGAACTTCTGCTGACCGCCCACAACGGTTCCTGTGTGACCGACCCCCATGCCGGGCAATGCCTGCTGCACCAACTGGCTTCGGAAATGGAGGTCAGCCCCCCCCGTTTTGAGGTCAGTGAACCGCGGTATTATCCCCCGGAGGAGGGCAATCCTTATCTGCGACGGGACCTGTCCAAATGTATCCTCTGCCGCCGCTGTGTCGGCGCTTGTGATGAAATCGCCGGGAAGCGGGTGTTGAGTGTCGCTTGCCGCGGGTTCCAGTCTAAAATCGTCATCGATCTGAACGGGCCTCTAAAAAAAGAGGTTTGTAAAGACTGTGGCCTTTGTATCCGCTATTGCCCTACCGGTGCCTTGAGCGCTGTTTGAAAAGGGGAGCCAGTCATGCCGGAGAGCCGGATTGTCCTTAAAAATTGTGAGAAGATAAACCCCGGAGAACTGCCATCTTATCGCCAAGCAGGGGGTTTTCTTGCCTGGGATAGGTGTCTGAAGAGGATGACTCGCGAGCAGGTGATTCAGGTGATCAAAGACTCACACCTGCTGGGACGGGGAGGGGCCGGTTTTAGTTGCGGCCTGAAATGGGAACTGGCCCGGAAAGAGGAAGGGGATGAAAAATACCTGATCGGTAATGCCGCCGAGGGTGAGCCGGGCACTTTTAAAGATCACTATCTCCTCTCCCATGATCCTTTTCTCCTGCTGGAAGGGATGATCATCGCCGCCTATGCCGTCGGGGCTGTCAAGGCCATCCTTTTTCTAAGGGGTGAATACCATTCATTGGTCAAGGGGCTGGAGCAGGCCATACAACAGGTCAAAGAAGCGGGTTTTCTGGATCATACGGATATTCGTATTGTCCAGGGCAGCGGAGGCTATATCTGCGGAGAGGAGACGGCCCTTTTGGAATCCCTGGAAGGGAGGCGGGGAGAGCCCCGCTACAAACCGCCATTCCCGCCGGAAACAGGGCTTTTCGGAAAACCCACGGTGATCAACAACGTGGAAACCCTGGCCAATATTCCTCAAATAATAGTAAAGGGTCCGGAATGGTTTTGCTCCCTGGGGACGGAAAAAAGCAAAGGGACCAAGGTCTTTTCCCTCAGCGGGGATGTAGAGCATCCCGGAGTCTATGAAGTGCTGATGGGGACTCCCCTGAGGGAAGTGGTGGAAAACCTCGCCGGAGCACGAGACATCCAGGCCGTCCAGGTCGGGGGGGCCTCGGGCAGGATTCTTCCTGCCTCTTTGTTGGATACCCCTTTGGCTTATGAGTACGTTTTGGGATCCGGGGCCATCATGGTTTATAATCAGGAAAGGGACCTCCTGGATCTCCTGCTGCAGAATATAAGGTTTATTAACGGAGAATCCTGTGGAAAGTGCACACCGTGCCGGGAAGGGACCGAAGTCCTGAAGGAGATCTTCGGCCGCTGGAACAGCGGGGATGGCCGGGAAGAAGATATGCCTGCCCTGGAAGTCTTATCCCGGACCATGCGTCTGGCTTCTTTCTGTGGTTTAGGCCAAACCGCCCCCACCCCGATTATGGATTCGCTGACCTATTTCAAAAAGGCGTTTGATCAGCGCCTGGAACAATCCCGATACCTGAGAACCCTTACAATGGTGAAATGAAAAATGGGGAGAGATGTCATGCCGGAAAGAAGTGAAGGGACAGAGCGTTTCCATTGCCCGTATTGCCAGAAACATCAGGAAAGTTTTGAAGCGTTGAAAAACCATGTCCTGACCGAGCACCGGATGGAAACCGTGCCGGAACCCGAAGGATTAATCCGCCTGACCGTTAATGGGGAGGTCCGTTCGATCCGGGTGGAGGCGGAATGGACCCTCTATCAGGTCATCCATGACCGGTTGGGTTTGACCGGGGCCAAGATGTTCTGCGACCGCGGGGCCTGTGGCTCCTGCACAGTGATCATGAACGGCAGGGCTGTTCTTTCCTGCATGACCCTGGCCATTGAATGCGACGGGGCCATTATCAAGACCGTGGAAGGGGTGGCCGCCGAGCACCCCGGGTTGATTGAAAAATATGCCGAGCACCATGCCATGCAATGCGGGTATTGTACGCCGGGATTTGTGGTTACAGCCAAGGCCCTTCTGGATAAAAATGAAAATCCCAGCGAACGGGAAATCCGGGAAGCCCTGGCCGGGAATCTCTGTCGCTGCGGGACTTATCCCCAGCACCCCATAGCGGTGTTGGATTTTGTAAGGCAACAAAAAACCGCCGGATCTACTGATCTTGGATCTGAAAATCAGGAAGGTAAGAACCGATGAATGATGAAATCTCCCGGATGCAGGAGATGCTGGATAACCTGGGGGCGGACCGTTACCCGGAGGTGGCTTTCAAACATATCGGGAAAAAAGGCCCACGGCGGGTGGACGGTCTTCATAAGGCCTCCGGGCAGGCCGACTACACCATGGATGTCCGGCTTCCCGGCATGCTCTTTCTGCGCTTTCTGACCTCCCCTTATCCTCATGCCAAAATCCTCCGTATGGATACTTCCCGGGCCGAGGGTTTACCCGGCGTGCGCGGGATTTTACGCTATGATGATCCGGGACTGCCGCCGGCGGTCGATCTGGCCGGGCATGTGCCGGCCGCGGAAATCGTGCTCCCGGAGATCGTCCATTTCCAGGGACAGGAATGCGGGGCGGCGGTCTGCGCCGACAGCGAGGAAGTCGCCGAAGAGGCCCTCGGTCTGATCGATATCGAATGGGAGGTCCGTCCCTTTGTCCTGGAAGCGGAAGAGGCCTTGAAACCCGAAGCCCCTCTGGCCAATCCCGAGGTTTTTACCTGGGGGAATCATTACAATGAAATGCTTTTGGGAGAGGCCTATACCGATATAAAAAAGGGGGATGTGGTCGCAGGTTTTGCTGAGGCCGATAAGATCGTGGAATTCCGCTCCCAGAGGCGTCTCCATACTTGGATCGGTCCGGAGCGTCCCTGCGGGGTCTTTCGCTGGAACGGTGACGGGGTCGAAGTCTGGGTCAAGCAGCAAAGGCCTCATGTGGCCAAACGGGTCATCGCCTCCTGGTTCGGTGGCATCCCTATGAATAAAATTCAGATCCACTGTCTTTACCAGGGGGCCAGTTTCGGTGGATGGAGCCAGGTTAATTGGAATTTGGGCCCCATGTATTGCGCTGCCGTTCTGGCCAAAAGGACCGGGCGACCGGTGAAATGGGTTTTCACCCGGAGGGAGGATTTTTTCGGCGGTGAGATGGATGAAGGGGCCTATTACCTGAAGGTGGGGGCCAGGAAAGACGGCACCATTACCGCCGTGGAAGGCCGGGCAGTGCTGGCCAACCAGCAATGGCCGGTTTTTCATTTTCTGAAACACTTAGTGGAGAATACCCGGATCCCCAACCTGTACGGAAAGTTCCTGACCGTTATGGTCAACAAAGGACCCAATGTCCCGACTCGCTGTGAGCAGAACGCCAACACCCACACCCAGACCCTGGTCTTTGACCATATTGCCAACGCCTTGAATCTGGACCCGACGGAGGTGGCCTTAAAAAACGACGGGGCCTTCGGCCATGATACGGTATGGCTGGATCAGCACAAAGTAGACCGTGGTTTCCCGGTCAGAGACAGTTTGAAGGAGTGCATCGAAAAAGGGAAGCGGGCCATAGACTGGGACAGGAAATGGCATCCGCCCGGGACGAAAAAAATGCCCAATGGACGGCTCCATGGCCTGGCTTTTACTTTCGCCCACGAATGGGACGATTCGGGCGGGTCCAGTGAAATGGCCATCCGCCTTGAGCGCAACGACGGCACGGCTTCCATCCTGGGAATGGGCAGTGACAACGGGGTGGATGCCGAGAATTCCTATTGCCTTATCGCCGCCGACGAATTAGGGATGAAGTTGGAGGATGTCCATTACAATCCCCGGTTTGATCCAGGTTTTTTTCGCATGACTCCGGATTCCTCGACCAACATGGCTGTCAACGGCTTTGCCGTCCGCAATGCCGCCCGGATCTTAAAACGGCAGATCCTGGAAGCGGCGGTCGCCCCTGTGGCCCAGACCCAGCGGGGCAGTTTCCCGGCCTTTTTTCCGGAGGCGAAGGCCGAAGACCTGGATATCAAAGACAGCATTATCTTTCTGAGAAAAGACCCTACTAAAAGGGTCTCCTTGGCTGAACTGGTCGGGCCTTCACGGTCGGCCGGTCCCATGACCGATAATGAGAACCTGGGAATGCGGACGCCTTTTTCCGTCCCTCTTTTCGCTTATGGATACCATGTCCAGGACGGGACTTATCATCCCGAGCATATTTACACCAAATTTTGCCGGCAGGCCCATTTCATGGAGGTGGAGGTCGATCCCGAGACCGGGGAAGTGATCGTCACCAAGGTGGTCAATGTCAATGATGTGGGTAAGGCCATCAATCCCATGTCCTGTCATGGACAGCAGTACGGCGGAACCTATATGGGCGTTGGTCGGGGCCTGACCGAGGAAGTGATTTATGATCCGGTGACCGGGGTCATGCTCAATGGGAACCTTCTGGATTATAAGATCGCCGGTATGCTGGATATCGACGGGCCGATCGATACCCTGCTGGTGGAGACGGGTATGGGTTATGGTCCCTACGGGGTGGTGGGCATCGGAGAGGATATCGGTACAGTAATTCCAGCCTTGCTTGGACCGGCTGTTTTCAATGCCATCGGGGTCCGGGTGGACGATTTTCCGATCACGCCGGATAAGATTCTGAAGGCCCTGGGAAAAGGATAGGAACCTGGTCATGAAAAGATTCATTCATTTCAACGCCCGTTCAGTGGAGCAAGCCGTTTCTCTGTTGAACCGCTTTCAGGGAAGGGCAGAGTTCATTGCCGGAGGCACGGATCTGCTGGGCAAGATGAAAGACCGGATCCTGCCCCGCTATCCCGAGGCGGTGATCAATTTAAAAACGATTCCAGGTCTGGATTTTATCCGGTCCGAAGCCGAAGGAGGGGTGACCATCGGGGCTTTGACCCGACTGGAAGATATCGCTGCCCACCCCCTGATTAAAGAGAAATTCACGGCTCTGGCTCAGGCTGCCGGTCGGACGGCTTCCCCCCACATCCGGGAGATGGGCACCCTGGCCGGCAATCTCTGCCAGGATATCCGCTGTTGGTATTACCGCACTCCGGAAAACCGTTTCCCCTGCCTGCGCAAAGGAGGGGGGCGTTGTTATGCCATTGAAGGGGACAACCGTTATCATTCCATTTTTGGCGGTACGGTGGAAGAAGGGTGCTATGCCGTCCATCCCAGCGATACGGCCCCGGCCCTGACGGCCCTTCAGGCCAGGATCCGGACCAGTAAAAGAGTCATTGCCATAGACGATTTTTTCGAGATCGGGGTGACCAAGACCACGGCCCTGGACTTCGATGAGATCGTTCTGGAAATTTTCCTTCCCGAACCCGGTGAGGGATGCCGAAGCGCTTTTCTTAAGTTCGCCCTGCGGAAATCCATCGATTTCCCCATCGTCAATTGCGCTGTGGCCGTCACTCTAAAGGGTTGGAGGATCGTGCAGGCCCGGATTTGTCTGAATGCCGTCCATGTCAGACCTTACCGGTCCATAGAGGCTGAAGAGGCCCTTCTCGGGAAACCTCTAACCGACGAAACGGCCGAGATGGCTGGAAACCTGGCCGTAGCCGGGGCCAGGCCCCTAAAACACAACGCCTATATGGTTCAAATCTCCCGGGCCATGGTTAAACGGACACTTTTATCCTGTACCTCTTGAACCCTCGACCCCTTGAATCCTTGAACCCTTTTTCAATGCCTGAAAGGACCCCATGAAACTGACCAAAGTAAAACCCTATGTCGTCAAAACCGAACCTCCCAACTGGGGTGGACTGCTGTGGTATTTTCTGAAACTGGAAACCGACCAGGGGATCTCCGGCTGGGGAGAAACGGCCGTACTCTGGAGTCTCTATGGCCTGGAAGAAGGGTATGAGAAGATGGTGGAAAACATCTTTGACACCTATTTGAAAGACCAGGATCCGATCAACCGTGAAACACTCTATCACCTCCTCTATTCCAATCTGACCGCCCAGCATGCGGATTATCTGACCGTGGGCCTTATCAGCGCCTTTGATATCGCCTTGTGGGATATCTGCGGTAAATTTTACAATACCCCGGTCTATAATCTCCTGGGAGGAAAATACCGGGACCGGATCCGGACTTACACCTATGTCTATGATCTGGAGAAAAACAACCTCCTGGAAGCCACCCTGGCCTGGTTTACCGATCCGGACAAGCTGGCTGAAAATGCAGCCCGGATGGTGGAAGAGGGATTTACCGGGGTCAAATTCGATCCCCTGCATCAGGCCGGATTTAGACGGTTGCCGGTGGCCCCCTGGGAAATCACCCTGGCCGAATACGAACACGCGGAAAAGGCCGTGGCCAGGGTGCGGGAGGCCGTTGGCAACCGGGCCGATATCTGTATCGGCACCCACGGCCAGATCACTCCGGCCACCTCGTTGCGACTGGCCAAACGGATCGAAAAATACGATCCCTTATGGTTAGAGGAACCTTGTCCCCCGGAGAATTTCAAAGAAATGGCCCGGGTGGCCTCCGGCACTTCAATCCCCATCGCCACCGGCGAGCGGCTGGTCACTATCCATGATTTTCAAAAACTGTTTGAGGCCGGGGCCTGTGCTGTGGCCCAGCCCGATCTGGGGAGCTGCGGCGGGATCACGGCCTGCAAAAAAATTGCTTCCCTGGCCGAAGCGCATTATGTCCTTATGGCCCCTCATGTCTGGGGTGGTCCGGTGATCACCGCCGCCGCCCTCCAAATCGATGCCAATATACCCAATTTTCTGATCCAGGAAAGCATCTTCACCTGCCGCCATTTCTTTGAGGAGATCGTCAAAGAGCCTTTCCAATGGGAAAAGGGGGATCTGATTCCCCCGGACCGGCCGGGCATCGGTATCGAGCTGGAGGAGAAGAAGCTGGAAAAATACAGGGGAACCCTGGCCGATATCCGCCGTCGGTGAGGTTTCTCTGAACTTAAACTATTATCCAATTATTTTTTTTCCGGACAAAGTGGGACGCCCTTAAGATATTAATATATTTTCGAGAGCCGGTCTAATAAATCTTCTCGATCTTTATTGCCCCTGAATATGTTACGACGCTCTATCCCCCTGGTCATCTTATGATGTAATACATCGGGGGCATCTAATCTGGCTAATCTTGGCATACCTTCATGTTTATCATTTCCGATTCTATCTTTAAATAATAAAACTTATAAAATTAGGGGCGTCCCCTAATAACACAGGAAGCGTTTACTCTTCGGACTCTCAGATTCACGACATTGAGGAAGCCTTTCCTATTTTTATATTCATCGGAAAAACCTCTCTACTATCGATCTTTCATCAAGATTACCGATTTGACTTTCCCTGCGGCCTATTTTTTAATGCCGGTAATTAATCATCCCAAGAAGGAGATTACAAAATGGCATCCTTAAAAAATGTTTTAGCCTCCAAAGGGGGAATCATCGGAGTCGGAGCAGTCATCGGCATCCTGGCCCCTTTGCTGCAAAAGTGGGGGAATCCGGGAAACATGGGCATCTGTGTGGCCTGTTTTGAGCGAGACATCTCCGGGGCCCTGGGACTGCACCGGGCCGATGTCGTTCAATACCTGAGACCGGAGATCATCGGCTTTGTCTTGGGTTCATTAATCGCTGCCTATCTTTTTAAAGAATTCAGGCCCAGGGCCGGGTCGGCGCCCATTGTCCGTTTTGTTTTGGGTGCTTTCGCTATGATCGGGGCACTGGTCTTTTTAGGCTGTCCCTGGCGGGCTTTGCTGCGCCTGGCTGGAGGAGATGGAAGTGCCATACTGGGCCTGGCCGGTCTGGCCTTCGGGGTCTGGATCGGTACTTTGTTTTTGAAAAAGGGGTATAACCTGGGACGGTCGCAGAAGACCCATACCTCGGTGGGATGGATGCTGCCTTTGATCATGGTCGGTTTTATAGTTCTGCGCCTCGTATTTCCTAAAGTGGAGGGATCAGCTCAAAGCGGTGTTTTATTCTATAGCCTCAAGGGACCGGGTTCCCTGGCCGCGCCTTTGGCGATATCCTTGGGGGTGGGTCTTTTAATAGGTTTTTTAGCCCAAAGAAGCCGTTTTTGCACCATGGGCGCCCTGCGGGACTTGTTTCTTTTTAAGCAATTTCACCTCTTCCTGGGTATATTGTCGCTGGCCGTTCTGGCCTTTGTCACCAATCTTATCCTGGGTCAGTTCAGGGCCGGTTTTGCCGGGCAGCCGGTGGCCCACACCCTCCATATCTGGAATTTTGCCGGAATGACTTTGGCCGGGTTGGCTTTTGCTCTGGCCGGAGGTTGTCCCGGACGGCAATTGTTTCTGGCCGGTGAAGGGGACGGCGATGCGGCCGTTTTTGTATTAGGCATGATCGTAGGAGCGGGGTTCGCCCATAACTTCGGCCTGGCCAGTTCCCCGGCCGGTGTAGGGCCTCATGGTATCGCCGCCGTTGTGGTGGGACTTTTGGTGTGCCTGTTCATCGGTTTTAGCATGAGAAAAACGTATGCGTGAAAAACCGTTCAGCGTTCGTCGAAAAATGTTCAGAGTATAGAGTTCGGAGTTCAGAGAACAGGGGTCGGAGTAAATTGGTCGATTTTTTAGGAACGGAATTAGATTATTGAAAAACATTCCGCACCGAAGGGGTGAACCCAGTAAAATATCACCACAAGGGACTACAGAATAAGGAGGGGAAACCATGAGTCAAATCGTTGATGCCCGGGGTCTAAGCTGTCCCCAGCCGGTCATTATAGCCCTGGATGAAATGAAAAAGATGGGTAAAGGAGAAATCCAAGTCCTGGTCGATACCGACACCTCCAAAGAGAATGTCAGCCGGGCGGCCGGGAATCAGGGTTGGCAGGTAAAAGAGGTCAGGGAAGAAGGGGAGTCCTACCGGATTGTTATCAAAAAGGATTAAAAGGAATCTTGTTTCGATTTTTTAAAAAAAACAATTCCCGTCCGGAGTTGAAATCTGGGAAAATATCCCGCGGCATCCTGGTCTTTGAAAATACCAGCGAAGTCATCCGAGCCGAGAATATCTTAAAGGCCGGTGAGTGGGATATCCGGGTTATGGGACCCCCGCCGGAAATTCGAAAAGGGTGTGATCTGGTCATCGAATTTCCATTGATAGAGGAACTGAACATTTTAAGGGAACTCGAATTCCAGGGGATTCCCCCTCTGGAAATTGTTCCGGTCAGCAGTCCCCTGCTTAAGCCGGTCGATCTTTTCCAATCCAAAGATTTCGGTCGATATCTGATGATCCGGGCGGCTAACATGAAGTTGACTGTGGATAAACAGACCCTGATCATTGTCAATATCTCCGGCGGGGGTTGCCCGGATGTGCCTTATCTGGCGGGAGAGATGGTCGGGAAAAAATTAAGTGAGGCACCGAGTCCCCGATCTATCGGTCATACCCTGTGCGGCTACGCCCTGCACTTGGCCTATGAGGAGATGAAAAGAAGGTGTTTGCCGTAGTTGGAACCATAGCGCATGAAAATTTCCCCCTGACCAGGGGAGAAGTCCGGATCCAGGGGGAAAACATCGGTATCCAGGACCAGGTTATTCCCGTTCATCGGGGTACCCCGGCCCTGCTGGCAGCAGCGGTAAAGGCCGGAGAAGTACTGGGTTTAATCAATCCGACCGGTTTTTTGGTTGGGGATATTGGTCGGGGGAAGGGCAGCCGCACGTTATATGAATTTCTGGTTAACATCCTGCCCGCTTTAGATTTCAGGGTCCTGACCTTTCATTATCTTCAACCTGATGTGGACTGGCATAACCGGGTCCTTTTCGCTGTGGAGGAGATGTCCGAACGTCCTCTCTTGGTGGCCGACGCCGGGTTCATGTATGCGGCCAAGATGAGCGGTCAAGCCGAGGAATATGATCTGTTCACTCCCGATTTAGGGGAACTGGCCTTTTTGGCCGATGAGGAAGCCCCGCACCCATTTTATACCCGGGGATTTATACTACACGAGGATCAACGGGTCCCGGAATTAATCGCCAGGGCGTATCAACATAAAAACGCAGCCCGTCACCTGCTGGTCAAAGGCCAAAAGGACGTTGTTGTTCATCAGGGGAAAATTAAGGCGGTCATTGACCGGCCGATGGAAGAAGCTTTGGAAGCTATCGGAGGTACAGGAGACACCCTGACCGGGATTGTTTCCGCCTTGATCTATTCTGGTATGGATATGGTTTCCGCAGCGGTCCTGGCGGCCAGGGTCAACCGCCTGGCCGGACATTATGCAAAACCCACTCCGGCAACACAAATTATTGATATTATCCATCAGATCCCAAGGGCGCTGGAAGAAGCGCTGAAAAGCCAATTGGGGACGTTGTGTCCCAAATTGCAAATAACTTGACAACCGATGATAAATCCTATAGGTTCAGTTCATGCCGCGTCAAGCAAGATTAGATACCCCCGGAGCCCTTCATCACATCATTGTGCGAGGGATCAATAAATCAATCATCTTCGAGGACGAACAGGACAAGGAATTGTTTCTAAAACGCCTCGGTCAGAATGTCGCTGATGCCGGTGGATCAGTATATGCCTGGGCGATCATGGATAATCATGTTCATATCCTGTTTAAGAGCGGTTGGAAGGGGATTTCATCCGTCATGCGCAAGCTCCTTACCTGGTATGCGCAATACTTTAATCGCCGCCATTTTCGAACCGGTCACTTATTTGAGAACCGGTTTAAGTCCATCCTGTGCGAAGAAGATAAATATTTTTTGGCCCTGATTCGATATATTCATCTTAACCCAGTCCGAGTTAAAAACGTCACAACGCTTAAAGAATTAGATCTTTATCCCTGGACCGGGCACAGCGCCATTGTAGGATATTTTCAGCATGACTGGATGGATAATAAGATTGTATTAAGCCAGTTCGGAACCCGAGAGAAACCGGCCAGGAATGCCTACCGCGCTTTTATCGCCGAGGGGATGACTATGGGCGTTATCCCGGAGCTGACCGGTGGTGGTCTGATCAGAAGTAAGGGGGGGTGGTCCCAGGTCATTGCCGCCAGACGAATGGGCGAGAAAGAAGAATATGACGAACGTATCCTCGGAGGGGGAGACTTTGTTGATGCCATTCTCAAAGAAACAGAAGAGAAGATGCGGTCACAATTAAAACTCCGACCGCCCGGGAAGACCTTAACCGAAATTATCGAAGAAGAGTGTGCAAGATTCAAAATAAGCATCCATGAACTTCGAAACGGCAGTCGACGGCGGAAGGTCAGTGCCCTCAGGGCATTAATTGCCAAGCGTGGACTTGATGAAGCTGGGATTTCGTTGGCAGAGATCGCTCGCCAGGTGGGTGTAACCACCTCAAGCATCGCTCGTGCCGTAGCGCGGACAGAAAAAGAAAATCACTTCCACGCTTATGCACGCTTATAAAGCTATTTAGGACACAACGTCCCCAAGAGGGAAGGGGCAAGCATTAAAATCCCTTGACAAACGGATCCCAATGCAACATTGTTGCATTGAAAGACCTGATAAAGGTTCGGCAATATTCCCCTTTAATAAAGGGAGGCTGATTGTGCCCCAACTCAAGAAAAGGAGTCCGGTAATTCCCGGGGAACACAAACAATGAAGTTTAATCCTATGCCGATTATCTACTTCCTGTTCATACTGATTATGGGGGCGGCAGGAATTTCCCCGGCCGAGGCCTCGGCCCTTCAGGCATTTGTCAGTATTGCCCCGCAGAAATATTTTGTCCAAAAAATCGGAGGAGCGCAGGTAGCGGTTTCGGTGCTGGTTCCGCCGGGGGCCGATCCCCATACCTATGAACCCAAACCGGCCCAAATGCGGGCCTTGGCAAAATGTGACATCTATTTTGCCGTCGGGGTCGATTTTGAGAAAGCCTGGTTGAAAAAAATGGTTTCTTTTAATTCCAGAATGCTTATCGTTCATACCGAGGAAGGCCTTCCCAGAATACCGGTGGCCGGCTCACACGACCATGGCCAAGATAGTAAGCATCAGGCCGCAAGCCCGGATCCTCATATCTGGCTTTCTCCGCCGCTGGTTAAACAACAGGCCGACCATATCCTCTCGGCCCTGGTCAGGGTAGATCCAAAGAATGAAAAGCTCCATCGGGCCAATTATGCCCATTTTTTAAGGGAGATCGAATCCCTGGACCGTGAATTAAGGGATCTGTTTTCGAAACATCCGGGGGAGCCCTTTCTGGTCCTGCATCCTTCCTGGGGATATTTTGCCCGGGCTTACGGACTACAAATGATTTCCATGGAAATGGAGGGGAAGGAACCCAAACCGGCCCAACTGCAAAAACTGATTCAGGAAGCCCGAAAAAAAAATATACGGGTTGTTTTCGCCCAACCCCAATTTTCGTCAAAAAGCGCGGAGATTATCTCACGGGAGATCGGCGGAGGGGTGGTTTTGGTCGATCCCCTGGCGGAAGACTGGGCGGAAAACCTGCGCCGGGCCGCCCGGCAGTTCATTTCCGCTTTCGGGAAAAAATAACCCTATGTCCGAACAGATTATTGAAATAAAAGACCTTTGGTTTTCCTTTAACGGCCAAGCGGTCCTTCAGGGCGTAAACCTGACCATTCACCGGGGGGATTACCTGGTCGTTTTCGGCCCCAACGGCGGGGGAAAGACCGTTTTACTCAAGTTGATGCTGGGCTTATTGAAACCGACGCGGGGAATGATCCGGGTCTTCGGGGAACCGCCGGGGAAAGCGGCCCATCGGATAGGCTATGTTCCCCAGAATGTCCATATCAACAAAGACTTTCCGGTTTCCGTCCTCGATGTGGTCTTAATGGGGTGTCTGCGCCATAGTCGGGGGTGGTCCCGTTACTCCCGGGATGATCGTGCAGCAGCCCGGGAGGCCTTGGATCTCATGAAGGTTTGGGATATCCGAGAACAAAGGATTGGAGAGCTTTCCGGAGGACAATTGCAGCGGGTCTTCATCGCCCGGGCCTTAGTGGCCGAACCGGAATGCCTTTTCCTCGATGAACCCATGGCCAGCATTGACACTTACGGCAGGGGAGAGTTTTATGAACTGCTTTACAAATTGAATAAGCGGGTAACCATTGTGACCGTCAGCCATGACCTGATGGTCCTGTCCAGCCATGTCAAGGCCGTGGCCTGTGTCAACCGGGAACTGCATTATCACGACTCGGGGGAAATGACCCAGGAGATGTTGGATCAGGTCTACCATTGCCCGGTGGACTTAGTGGCCCACGGGGTGCCGCACCGGGTGCTTTTACGGCACAGGGATGAATGAGATGTGGGAAGCACTGCAATTAGAATTTTTCCGTAATGCCCTGATAGCCGGTCTGCTGGTCAGCATCGTCTGCGGTATGATCGGAACCCTGGTGGTGGTAAACCGGATTGTCTTTCTGGCCGGGGGCATCACCCATGCCGCCTATGGCGGGATCGGTCTGGCTTTTTTTATGGGCTGGCCCTACTTAGTGGGAACAGTCGGGTTTTCACTTTTGGCCGCGGGGGTGATGGCCGTAGTCACGCTCAAGGCCAGACACCGATCCGATGTCGTGGTCGGGGTCATCTGGGCCGTGGGCATGGCTGTCGGGGTCATCCTTTTGGATTTTACCCCCGGTTATCATGCCGACCTGATGAGTTTTCTTTTTGGAAGTATTTTAGCCGTTCCCAAAATGGACTTGTGGCAGATGGCGGCCATGGTCCTCATCATCCTGGGTATTGTCATTTATTATTATAATGATTTTTTGGGCCTGTCCTATGATGATGAATTCGCCCGCCTGAGAAATATCCCGGTTACCTTTCTCTATTGTCTTTTATTGGGGATGATCGCCGTAACGGTGGTCATGATCATCCGCGTGGTGGGGTTGATTTTGGTTATCGCCTTGCTGACTATCCCCCCTTTTATTGCTGAAAAAGTAAGCGCCTCTCTCCGATCGATGATGATCCTCTCCGCCGTTCTCAGCGCCTTGTTTACGACCCTTGGTCTGGTGCTGTCTTTTGTTTTGAACCTGACTTCCGGGGCGACTATCATCCTCGTGGCTGCCATTGGTTTTCTGGCGGCCGTTCTCTGGGATTTTTTGAAGCCGAAACCTGCCCTGGCCAAAGAGAATGGAGGGGGCGAAAAGTGATCTTTCGTAATTGAGACTTTGTATATATTTTTTTAAACTGTTCTAAATAATGCTCCATGTGCCGAAATTGTGATTACCAGGAAATGCTCAGCAGCAGAGGACTGGAACCGACTCCCAATCGCCTTCGGGTCTTGGAAATTTTGGGGAAACAGGAGACCCCGCTGGGGGCACAGGCCATTACCGCCGGCTTGCGTAAAAACTCCGCTATCAACCGGGTCACCGTTTACCGCATCCTGGATTTGTTGGTGGAAAAAGGTTTGGTGTTAAGGCTGGGAGGCACCTCTCGTGGTCTGGTGTTTGGGCTGGCTCCCAATGAAAACCACCCCGCCCATCCTCATTTCCAGTGCCAGAGCTGCGGGGTTTTACATTGCTTGGAGCCCCTGAGATCCCAGGTGGATTTGCAAGAGATCAAAGGCTCTTTTCCAGGGGAGATACGGGAGGTGGAAGTCCTGGTCAGCGGAATTTGCGCCAATTGCCTGAGGAAGTAAAAAGGCACTTAAGAAGAAAAAAAACACCCCTGAAATCTTTATCTTGATTCTCAGGGGTGTTTTGGTTTGAAATGTTACTTTGTCGGGGTTAGTACCCCATCTTTTTCTTCATTTCTTCATCGATCCAGATGCGGGTGATGATCGGGGCCGAGCGATGGGCGCCGACGCGGATTTCCCCATAATAATTTTTGACCCACGGCCACCAGGCGGAGTAGCGGTAGCTGGTGGGAAGGATGATACAGGGCACCTTCTCCATGATATAAACGGACAGTTTCTTAATTTCCGCTGCCGCCGTTTTGTCGGTTAATTTTGGGTTTTGAACGATATCATTCCAGGTTTTGTCCACATAGGGATCACTCATTATATGGGGGTTCCAGGTCTGGCCGGTAAGGAAGTTCTTCCGGATCCCGGAGTAGGGTCCCCCGTGATCGTTGGAGAAAAAATAGCCGTCGGTATTGGTTTTTCTGATCATCATGGTCATATGGGAAACATAATCCATGGGGACCAGCTCCATGGTGACCCCGATTTTGGCCAGGTAAGCCACCACCATTGAAGCGACGTCCATTCCCTCCTGGGCAGCGTTGGAAACCTGGGCCTTGAAGGAAAAGCCGTTGGGATAACCGGCTTCGGCCAGGAGCTTTTTGGCCTTTTCCGGATTGTAGGTGTACAAGTCCTGCACCGAAGGAGGCAGTTTGTCTAAAGGGGTATAAACGTCTCTAAAAGTAGGGGGGAAGGGGTAAGTGTGTAGTTCCGCGTTACCGCCGTAAAAGCTGTCGATGATCTCTTTCTTGTTGATGGCCAAGTTCAAGGCCCGACGGACGCGGATATCATTTAAGGGTTTGCGGTCCATGCGCAGGGCCACGGTGTAGTTGCCGGTGGCGATATGCTTCGACCATTTCAACTGGGGATTAGTCTTTTTCAGCCCGTCCACATATTTCCAGTTCATGGTCATCATCAGGTCGATTTTCCCGGTCCGGAGCGAGGCGATCTGGGTGGCTTCGTCCTTGATAATCTGCATGACCACCTTGTCGACAAAAGGCAGTTTATACTTCTGCCCTCCGATTATCTCCGTTCCCCAATAATTGGGATTTTTAGAATAGACCTGGGAATGGCCTTCCTTGTAGTCGGTCAGCATGAAGGGTCCGGTACCGCAGAGGTTCTGCCATTTATTGGGTCCCCCGGGGGCCTTTTCCTGTTCCGGGGCCTGGATGCCGTCATAATAACCCCAGCCGGCACGGTAATGCCAGTCAGCGCACCATTCCGGCATATTGATGATCACCGTATATTTGTCCGGGGTTTCCATCTTGCCCACAAAGTCCATATACAGGGGGATGGCCTTACGGGAATTCTTGAGGCGGGAGATGGCATAGACCACATCGCTGGCCACGAATTCCCTGGCTTTCATCACTCCCGGTTTTTCCTGCCACATGACCCCTTTGCGCAAGTGAAAAATGAGCTGCATGGGATTTTTTTTCACTTCCCATTTTTCCATCAGTTCGCCGGTCATCAATTCCGGAGGGATCCAGGCATTGTTATGAAAGGGCGTCAGCTTGCTCCCCCTGGGACCTTTTTGCAGGTCCCCCATGATCAAATGTTCCATGACCAGCCCGGTGTCGTAACCGTGTTTCCATTGCCAATCGGCGCTGTCGAAGGTATGGACATTAAGAGTCGGTGTCATATCCAGATAGGTTAACGTCCCTCCATATTGGGGTTTTTCAGCCGCGCCGAAGGCTGAAATCCCAAACCCAAAAACTAAAACAGTTAGAGCGGTTAAGATCATTATCCAGCTTTTCAAACCTTTTTTCATTTTTTCCTCCTCAATTGGTCTATTTCAAAAAAACCAGGTGGATTAGGTGATGGGGACCGACAACAGTTATAAAAGTATCTTGAAAGCCGCGATCACCCCCTTTTGTCAGAAAATTAAAGGATCGATCTGTTTCCAGGTTGACTGTCGGATATGGGCTGAAATTTCGAGGATGGGTTTTAATTTCATCTGTTCGATTCTATAAAATTTTAAATCCTCCAGAAAGTCAAGAAAAAAGATAGTTTCCCTTTCTTTTTGAAGGTCTATTCGTTTTTACAGAGGTGATGGTGAAAGAGGAATTGATTTTTTTCAATCGGCGCTACATAAGAAAAAGCACAATGAAATTCGTAGGATTTTTATTAAGGCCCAAAGTAAACGAGCCTTTACCCCAACCCGTACCAACCGGAACGAAAATTGGAAATCTGAAAATTCTTCATTCGGTCCGGGTAAACATTCCGTTTTAGAATATATTCTATCCTATTTGCGTAAAATTCTATTCTTACGTTGCTAATATAAATGACAGGTCACGAAATGTCCCGGCGCGATTTCCTTTTTCTGAGGCGGTTCCTTGGAACACTGGGCCATGGCCGAGTTGCAGCGGGGGTGGAAATGACAGCCCCGGGGCGGGAAAAGAGGGCTGGGCACTTCTCCCTTGAGAATGATATGCTCCCGTTTGGCCTCAGCCGTGGGATTGGCGATGGGTACGGCCGAAAGCAAGGCCCGGGTATAAGGATGCAGGGGGTTGTGATAGAGTTCCATACGGTCGGCAATTTCCACCAGTTCCCCCAGATACATAACGGCGATGCGGTTGCTGATATGCCGGACTACGGCCAGGTCATGGGCGATAAAGAGATAGGTCAGGTTGAACTTCTCCTGAAGGTCCTCCAGGAGATTGATGATCTGGGCCTGAATGGAGACATCCAGGGCCGAGACCGGCTCGTCACAGACGATGAAGCTGGGCTTTACGGCCAGGGCCCGTGCTACTCCAATACGCTGCCGCTGACCGCCGCTGAATTCGTGGGGATATCGGTCGCCCATGGAGGGCTCCAGACCGACCACCCGCAGCAGTTCTGCGGTCGTTTCCCGGTATTCGGAGCGGCTACCGGCCATTCCGTGGATGACGAGCGGTTCGCCGATGATGTCGGTCACTTTCATTCGCGGGTCCAGAGAACTGAAGGGGTCTTGAAAAATGATCTGCATCCGGGCCCGCAGTTTTCGTATGGCCTTGATATCGATTCCGGTAATGTCCGCTCCTTCGAAAAAAATCTTCCCCCCAGTCGGACGTTCCAGTTGGAGCAGGGCGGAGCCGGTGGTGGTTTTTCCGCTGCCGCTTTCGCCTACCAGCCCCAGGGTTTCCCCCCGTTCGATATGAAAGCTGACGCCGTCAACGGCTTTAATATCACCGATTTTCTTTTTGATGATGTTGCCCACGGCAACCGGAAAATGGACTTTCAGGTCCTGCACTTCTACCAGAATATTGGAATTATTTGGTGACATCGATCCAGCACGCTTTCTCATGTTTTCCGCCGATAAGTTCCAACGGCGGTGTTTCCTGGCGGCAACGCTCTATGGCGTAGTTGCAGCGGGGATGGAAGGCACATCCGGTAGGGACATTGGCCAGGTTGGGCGGTTGTCCCTGGATGGGCACCAGTTTCTTCTTGATGTCCTGATCCAGCAAAGGCACTGAGGCCATGAGGCCGATGGTATAAGGGTGCCTGGGGTCTTCATAGATGTCATGGGCCGTTCCTTTTTCCACTATTTTTCCGGCATACATGACATTGACCCGGTCGGCGTACCTGGCTACCACCCCCAGGTTATGAGTGATGATGATCAGGGACATCGACAATTTACGTGTAAGCTCTTTAAGCAGTTCCAGAAGCTGGGCCTGGACGGTGACGTCCAGGGCCGTGGTCGGTTCGTCGGCAATAATCAGCTTGGGCCCACAACCCATACCCATGGCGATCATGGCCCTCTGGCGCATGCCTCCGCTGAACTGATGGGGATAATCCCGGATCCTTTTATCGCCGTCGGCGATCTGCACCTGCCCCAGCAATTCCTTGGCTTTCTCCAGGGCTTCCCTCAGAGCCATGTCCCTATGCACTTCCAGGGGTTCGGCCAGTTGCCGCCCCACGGTCAGGACCGGATTCATCGAGGTCATGGGTTCCTGAAAAATCATGGCGATGCGGTTGCCTCTGACCTGACGAATCTCCTCGTTGTTCAGTTTCAGCAGGTCCTGCCCCTCGAAGAGAATCTGTCCGTCGACGATTTCTCCGGGCGGATTGGGAATCAGGCGGAGAATGGAAAGGGCGCTGACACTTTTCCCACAGCCGCTTTCCCCCACCAGCCCCAGGGTTTCTCCCTCCTGGATATCAAAGGAGACCCCGTCCACGGCCTTGATGGTCCCGTCCATATTGAAGAAATAGGTCCGTAGATCTTTTACTTCCAATAAGGTTGGCATAACTTTAAGTACTTCCTTATAATTATTTCATCCCTTGCCGTATTGCCTCCGGAAAGGAAGCAATACGGCAAGATGAGAAGGTTTAAGAGTTTAGTAACCCATTTTTTTCTTCATATCTTCATCGACCCAAATGCGAGCGATGATCGGTGCCGAGCGATGGGCGCCGACACGCAGTTCCCCGTAATAATTTTTAACCCAGGGCCACCAGGCACTATAGGTGTAAGAAGTGGGCAAGATAATACAGGGCACCTGTTCGATGGCATAAACGGCCAGCTTTTTCATCACCGCCAGGGCCTGCTTTTCGGTCAGCTTGGGGTTCTCCACCGCATCCTGCCAGGTCTTGTCCATATAGGGATCGCTCATCATATGCGGGTTC
Organism: Thermodesulfobacteriota bacterium; assembly: GCA_040755035.1. Taxonomy (GTDB): domain Bacteria; phylum Desulfobacterota; class RBG-13-43-22; order RBG-13-43-22; family RBG-13-43-22; genus RBG-13-43-22. The sequence goes on along the minus strand of JBFMBU010000022.1, from coordinate 5,156 downwards.
CAGGTCTGACCGGTCAGGAAATTTTTCCGGATCCCGGCGAAGGGAGTCCCTTGATCGTTGGAGAAGAAATACCCTTCCGAATGGGTTTTTTTGATCATCCGGGTCATATAAGAGGGGTAATCCAAGGGTTCCAGTTCCAATTTAACCCCGATCTTGGCCAGGTAGGCCACCACCAAGGCGGCCAGGTCCATACCGGTCTGGCCGGCATTAGAGATCTGGGCTTTAAAGGTAAACCCATTGGGGTACCCGGCCTCAGCCAAAAGCTTTTTGGCCTTTTCCGGATTGTAGGTAAACAATTCCTGGGCCGAAGGCGGCAGCTTTTCTATGGGGGTGTAAACATCGGTAAAAGAGGGTGGGAAAGGGTAGGTGTGCAATATGGCATTCCCACCGTAAAAAGAATCGATAATCTCCTTTTTATTAATGGCCAGATTCATGGCCCGCCGGACGCGGATATCGTTAAAGGGTTTGCGGTCCATGCGCAGGGCCACGGTAAAGTTGTCGGTATAAAGCCAACGGGACCATTTCAATTGAGGGTTGGTCTTCTTCAGGCCGTCTACGTGTTTCCAGTTCATGGCCATGACCAAGTCGAGCTTGCCGGTCCTCAGGGAGGCGACTTGGGTAGCTTCATCCCTCATGATCTGCATCACCACCTTGTCGGTAAAGGGAAGTTTGTATTTTTTCCCTCCGATCGTTTCCGTGTCCCAATAATTGGGGTTCTTGGTGTAGGTATGGGAATGGCCTTCTTTATAATCGGTGAGCATATAAGGTCCGGTGCCGCAGGCATTCTGCCATTTGCCCGGTCCACCCGGGGCCTTTTCCTGTTCCGGGGCCTGGATAGCGTCATAGTACCCCCAACCAAAACTATACCACCAGTCAATCTTCCACTCAGGCATATTGATTATGACGGTATGTCGGTCCGGAGTTTCCATCTTCCCGACAAAATCCAGATAAAGGGGAATGGCCTTTTTAGAGGTTTTAACGCGGTTGATGGCGTAAACCACGTCACTGGCCACAAATTCCCTGGCTTTCATGATCCCGGGTTTTTCCTGCCACATGACGCCCTTTCTAAGTTTCAAGATGAGCTGAAGGGGATTCTTCTTTACTTCCCATTTTTCCAAAAGCTCACCACGCACCACATCGGGCGGGATCCAGGCGTTGGATTGAAAATTAAATTGTTTGCTCCCTCTCGGCCCTTTCTGGAGATCGCCCATGAGCAGATGCTCCATGTAAAAGCCGGTATCGTAACCGTGCTTCCATTGCCAGTCGGCCGTATCCCAGGTTATGGCATTGACGGTCGGCACCCGATCCAGGTAGGTGAGGGTCCCGCCATACTTGGGGGTCTCCTGGGCGGCGCCGGCCAGGCTGCTGAATATTCCTAAAGATAAGATCAGGATAAGCCCTAATAGGGGCTGAATTTTTTTAACGTTCATTTTATTCTCCTTATGCTTTGCAGGTTACAGCAATATTTTCTTAAAGACCCGCCCATTGCCGTCCCGGCAAGCCCAAGGGGACTTTTCTTTATAATGATTCTGGTGTAATACCGTGTAACAGGGTTTTTCCCGTTTTCGTTCCCAATGGTCTTCAAACGGGCTCAGTCTTTTTGTCCTCCGAAAAACGGAGGAGCCCCAGCGGTTGAGGTCCCTTTTTTATAGAAGGTTCCTTAAATCTCCGGATTAAAAACCTGTTATTAATTCACCGTATGCATCAAATCTGGAAAAGTTCCGTCCTTTTTTGCTGCTGTCAGACGGACTGAGCGGTGTCTTCCACTCAAACGTTCTCACCAACGATCTTGCTTATTTTTTAGACACCACCTTTCAGGGTTACTTCGTTTTTTCCTTCTTCCGCTTTCTCATAGAATAGGACCCACCCCCGCCGCGTAGACGGGGATCCAAAAGATCGCGCATGGCATCGCCGAAGACGTTGATGCCGTAAACCACCACGGTCAGACAAATACCGGGGATCAAAGCCATATTGGGGGAAATGAGCATATACTGGCGGCCGGTGCCGCTGAGCATCCCGCCCCAGCTCGGGGCCGGAGGGGGTATGCCCAACCCCAGGAAACTGAGGGTGGCTTCGGCGAGTATGACGGCTGCAATTCGAGTGGTAAAGAGGATGATAATGGGGGCCATGATATTGGGCAGAATGTGGCGCAGGAGCAGCCTGAGAGTGGAGGCCCCCAGGGCGTCGGCGGCCCGGACATACATGTTTTCCCGGGCGGCGATGGTTGAGCCGCGGATGATCCGCGATCCGGCGATGCCGAACTGCAGGGCCAGGACGACAATGATCTGCCACATACCGGGTCCGACGATGGAAACGGCCACGATCAGGATCACCAGCCCGGGAAAAACCATCCAGCCGTCCACAAAGCGCTGCATGATCATGTCATATTTACCGCCGAAATAGCCGGTAGTGATGCCGATCAGGGTGGAAATCAAAATGGAAAGAATGGTGGCGGCAAAACCGACGATGACCGATAGACGGGCCCCATAAATGATCCGGCTGAGGATGTCCCGGCCCAGGTTGTCGGTCCCCAGCCAATATTGGGCTGAAGGCGGTTTCAGGGACTCGATGGGGTTGATGTCATTATACCCATAAGGCGCCAGGACCCCGGCAAAGATGCCGGTGAGCAACAGGATCAGACAGATGACGCCGCCGAAGGCGCCAAGTTGTTTTTCCTTAAAAAGTCGTATAAAGAAATCGGCGAAGAACCCGCGCCGAACAGGTGCAAAGGTATGGTCGGAATCGATGGAAAGGGATGAATTAGCCATTAAAAAGCCCCTGTGTGTTAAAAAAAAGTTCGGTGTTCAGCGTTCAGCATTCAGAGAAAAAAATTTTTCCTCAAAAACATTTCCTGTTGATGGGTTTTATCGATAGCGGATCTTGGGATCCAGATAGCCGTAGCTTAAATCCACCAGCAGATTAGCCACCAGGACCACCAAACCGATAATCATCATCAGACCGGTGATGATGGGATAATCCCGTTGTTGGATAGCGTCGAACATCAGGTTGCCCATGCCGGGTAAAACAAAGATCTGTTCGACCACCACCGTCCCTCCGATAAGGATCGGAATTTGAAGGCCGAAGATGGTCACTACCGGGATCATGGCATTTTTCAGGGCGTGACGCATGATGACCACTTTTTCTTTGAGCCCCTTGGCCCAGGCGGTGCGGATATAGTCCTGACGGAGGACCTCCAGCATCATGGCCCGCATCATGCGCATGGTCACCCCGGACAGGGAAAACCCCAGAACAATACTGGGGGCGATGTATTGTTTGATGTTGCCCCAGGGATCCTGGGTAAAGGAAACGAGTTCTACCGAGGGGGACCAACCCCACCAGATGGCCGGGTAGATGACCACCATGGTCCCCAGCCAGAAATTGGGAACAGCGATCCCCAGGATGGAAACCGTCCTTCCAACATAATCCCCGGTCGTATCCTGGCGGATGGCCGAATAAACCCCGATGGGCAGGGCCAGAATCAGGGAAAAAATAATGGCCAGGGCGCTCAGTTCAAAGGTGACCGGAAGACGTTCCATGACCAGTTCGGAAACCGGGGTTTCTTTCCATAGGGACTTGCCCAGGTTGCCGTGTAAAAAAATATCTCCCATCCAGCGCAGGTATTGCTGATAGATGGGGACATCCAGGCCCAGGGCCTTTTCCAGGGACTTGCGGGTCACTTCTTCGGAACCGATATCGTGCTGGGAGACCATCTGGTCGATAATATCTCCGGGGATTAATCGGATAACGATAAAAACGATCAGGGTGGCGAAGATGATGGTCGGGATCAGGGCTAAGATACGTTTGATCAGAAAGGCGCGCATAGTTAGAATGCTCCAAGTTGGTTTAAAAATATTTGTATCATTTTAGTTTTATTAAAACGGAAAAACCCATTTTTTGCCACGGCCTTCGAATGGGGGCCTTTGCATCAGGTCGGCAGAGCCTCCCGAGACAAAGGCGGGACAGGAGAAAGACGACTTGTCTTCCTCCTGCCGTCAGGCCCTTCGGGCAATTAAACTCTGCTTCGCGCCAGCGACGGCTGGTTGGCCTGGCCCCTGGGTTTGTTGGGGCCGGGACAAGAATCTATCGTCCGGTCTTTGTCTGTGTGCGTCTGTGGCTAAAAACATTTTTCAAACAACTAAAGTGTTACAAATATTTTTTATCAAAAGTGAATCAACATTAGATATTATGTTTATAATGAAGCGAAGTATAGTTAGAACTTAAAACAAATGTCAAGAAAATTCATAATAACCAATTTGAAAAAAATTATCAAGAATAGTCCTGCCTCCGGCCTGGCGATGCAACCCCTCAGCTTTTCAAGGAATAGGTTCTTACTCGAAAGGTCTGGAGATTTATCTCTCACATTTGATAATAAGGAACAAGGGGGTCTTGTTTTTTGGGGATTGTCCAAAAGGTGACATTTTGCCCAATCCCGGCCAGTCCAGCAAAGTTTGATTCGAGGCAGGGCCTTCACCATCGCCAGTTTCGGACAAGGGTGTAGGCCTACTTCAGACTTAGTTAAACAATTTGGCCCGGCAAAGAATCGCAGGGCGTTGGGGTGGACAACCCCAAAAAACAAGACCCCCTTGTTCCTGTTAATAATATTAAGTAGGTTTGGTAAGTATTTTTCCTCTTGGTCGGAACCGGAGAGTCATGATAAAATCGAATCGTATGAAAATGAAAAACCAGGCTGTTTCAGTGAAGAACTTCCCTTTGATTCTTTTGGCGGCCGGCCGCTCCTCGCGCATGGGGACACCCAAAGGCTTGCTGGATTTTCAGGGACGGCCTTGGCTGGTCGTGCAATTGCAGCGCTTCAAGGCAGCCGGGGGAAGGCGGGCGATCATTGTCCTGGGCTTTCATTATGAACACTATAGAGAACATCTCCCCTGGTTGGAGGAAGCGGGCGACTGTCCTGTACGGCAATTCGGTTTGGAAATTTCAGTGGTTCTCAACACGGCCCCCGAAGAGGGCCAGTTTTCTTCCCTCCAGTGCGCTATATCATTTTTGCTGGACGGGAAGATCAATTCCGCCGAACGCGGGAGGCCGGCTTCCGGTCGATCGGCTGTTCGGCCACCGAAGGGTGGCCTTATTATAAGCTCGGCGGAGCCGAGCGGCCCGATCTCCGGAGGAGACTCCCAAAGGGAGTCGGGCAGGAAGCC
>JBFMBU010000021.1:0-9517 GCA_040755035.1 Thermodesulfobacteriota bacterium | reverse complement strand
GGTGTGTGTGGTCTGTCTGGTTTGTCTGGTCTATTGGTCTGTTTGGTTTGTTTGGTTTGTTTGGTCTGTTTGGTCCTTCTGGTCTGTTTGGTCGTTTGGTTTATTGTCCCGATGTTTTTAACCAAACAGACTAAATAGACTAAATGACCAAAAGGACTGAATAGACTAAATCTTGCGAAGTACTCGGGCCGGATTGCCGGCGACGATGGTATTAGGCGGGACATCGCGGGTCACCAGACTTCCGGCACCGACGATGGCGTTTTCTCCAATCGTGATATTGCCTAAAAGGGTGGCGCTGGAACCGATGGAAGCTCCCTTCTTGACTACGATGGTCTCCACCTGCCAATCCTCATCGGTTTTAAGGCTGCCCTGGCCGGTAACGGCTCTTGGGTATTTATCGTTGATGAAGGTGACGTTATGTCCTATACAGACCTCATCCTCTATGGTTACGCCCTCACAGATAAAGGTATGGCTGGAAATCTTGCAGCGTTTCCCGATCACGGCGTTCTTTTGAACCTCAACAAAAGTTCCGATTTTTGTTTCATCGCCGATGGTGCAGCCATATAAATTAACAAACCGAAAAATCTTGACGTTCTTCCCCAGTTTGACATCCGGAGCGATGCTGGAGTATTCCACTTAATTGCCCCCCCCTTTGACCAGGATACGTAACGGGGCCTCCGCTTTGCCCTTGGCCCCGGCCTTGGAAAAAACCGGAAAGACCTTTTCTTTTAGTTGGGCATCTTTTTTTTCTTTAGGCAGATGCAAGGCTACTTCCCGGCCGGCCTTTTTTAAGGACTTGGAGGTCGCCTCTAAAATCGCCACCACCCGCAGGCCGTTGTTTCCGTCCGTGGGGGGCAGGATCTCCTGGTTAATGCATTCCAAAAAGGTGTCGCACTGCTTCCTTAGGGGTTCATACTCGTCGATCCTGGGGCTGTTGATATCCCCGGAACGATAGGAAAAATGGAATTCGGCAAAGGTATCATAATAGGGCGGGATTTCCAATCCTTTGTCATAGATCTTTATCTTTTCCTGGGGCTTGATGTCATCATAGACCAGCATCTTTCGGGTCCCTACAATGGTGGTCCGCCGAATTTTTTTCGGATCCAGCCAACTGTTATGGATAAAAGCGATCAACCCGTTCCGGAAATTGAGGGTGGTGACGGCCACATCCTCCAGGCCGGATTTATAGTGGGCCATCCCCTGGCAGTTGACCGAGACCGGAAATTCGCCCAGGACATAAAGAATGATGGAGATATCATGGGGGGCCAGATCCCAGACTACGTTGATGTCATTTTGAAAAAGTCCCAGGTTGACCCGGGTACAACTGACATATAATATTTTTCCCAGCTCTCCGCTTTCCACGATTTCCTTGATCTTATTCACGGCCGCCGTGTACTCAAACGTATGACCCACCATAAGAATCCGTTTGTTTTCTTCGGCCGCTTTGACCAAATCCGCGCTGCTTTCCAGGGAATGGGTCAACGGTTTTTCCACCAGGACATGTTTCCCGTGTTCCAAAAAGGCCTTGGCCAAAGGATAATGGCTGAAAACCGGGGTGGCGATGGCCACACCGTCCAAATCATCCATTTCCAGAAGTTTCTGATACTCTTGAAAGCATTTAACGTTCGGAAAAAGGTTTTTCACCCGCCCCAGTTTTTTGGGGTCCTGATCACAACAAACCAATTCATTTACTTTATTTAATTGCGAAAAATTTCTTAATAGATTAGGGCCCCAATAGCCGCATCCTATCACTGCAATTTTCATTTCTCCCCCTTATCAGACGGCCCCTTTTGTTCCCAGAACCACCTTTACCGTTTTAAGCAATATTTTTATATCCAACCATAAAGACCATTTCTTAATATACCGGAGATCCAAACGCACCATCTCATTAAAGGAGGTCCGGCTTCTCCCCTCCACCTGCCACAATCCGGTGATTCCCGGTTTTATTTCTAAAATCCGGCGCAGATGCCAGGGTTTATATTTTTCCACTTCATAAGGGATCGGTGGGCGAGGCCCCACCAGGCTCATTTCCCCTTTGAGGACATTGAAAAGCTGAGGCAGCTCATCAATGCTAAGACGGCGGATAAATCTCCCCAGTGGGGTGATCCGGTCATCATGCTTTATCTTATAAAAAGGTCGGGCCCCATCCCCCTGATCCGATTTTTCATGGCTTCCTTCAATCAATCCGGTCACGTATTCCCGGTGAATGCGATCGTCGTTTTCTGCGACCATGGATCGAAATTTATAAAAATGAAACCGTTTCCCCCTTCTACCGATACGAATTTGTTTAAAAATGATCGGGCCGGGAGAGGTTCCTTTGATGGCCAGGGCGGTTATAATCATGAAAGGGGCAAAAATGGTCAAAGCCATCAGCGCGCCGCAGAGATCCAGGCCTCTCTTGCAAAAAGACGAAACTCGATTTCTGCTCGAGGGCTGATCCAGATCAAAGATGAAAAGATCAGGCGCCGGTTTGGATTCGTCTAAAAGCTCCTCAAATAAAGAATCGGGAAAACTTCCGGTGATGATAGAAGAGATCAGTTTATCATTTCCCCGAATTATTGAGGAGACGCATCGATCCATTCCCAGTCCGTTGGTGTCCAAAAGAATAGCGCCGACGGTCCGGGTATCTATCCAGCCCTTGATGTCCGTTTCCCGCGTCCTGGTTTTCATGGCCTCCAGAAAGGTCCGGATCTGATACCCGTTTCCTAAAACCGATTGGTTTAATTGAAAAAGGACAATGGATAAAGGGGTTGAGGACCGTTCCACCCGGCGTTTTTCCCTCTGTAATTGAACCCTGAATTCGTCGGGCGACAAAAAACAATCGTCGCTCCCTACCGTGTCCAGAAAAACAAGTTCTCCGGGTTGACTCAGCTTTTCCTTTTCTTCCCAAAACGCTGAAGGCTTCAGAAAAATTGACGACTCCGGCCCTAATCCCGATTTCCCTTCGATTTTTGGTGCCACCGTGATTCTTTTCATAACTTTAGCCTAAGCTACCGCCCTTTCGGATACATAATGGTATCTTATCAATAGTGAACAGCTTAAAATTATTGTGAAATATTCCAAATTGAAACAAGTCGTCAATAAATAACCGGTAGTAACAACCGCTATCAAGTCAATAAGGTGCCCCCTTTGAAAATTCCCTTTGGGGCTCTCAATTCACCTTATTTTTTCTTTTTTTTCCCATAGCCGTATCCATATCCGTAACGCCCATAATACCCGTTGGAGCCGAAATATTTTTTGAAAAGCCCCGGAGATTTAAACTCGACCTGATTTAATATGATCCCCAGAAGCTTTTCTTTTCCAATAAGATTGATCGCTTGCTGGACGGTTTCCCGGGGTGTAAACCCGGCCCGCACTACCAGGATGATTCCATCCACCACTTTGGCTAAAATTTCCGGCTCTGAAGTGGCCAGGATGGGGGTGGTATCGAGAATAATGAAGCGATCATCATAGCGGTTTTTGAATTCTTCCACCATGTTCTCCATCTTTTTCGAACCTATCAATTCAGCCGGGTTGTCCGGAATTTTTCCCCCGGGGATCAGGTTCAGCTTGTCAAGTTTGGTCCGGGTTAACAGGTTAGGAATCGTTTCTCGACCTAAAAGAAAATCGGAAAGCCCTTTCCCCTCGGCTAATCCGAAATGGGACCCCAGAGAAGGATTCCTCAAATCACAATCGACCAATAAAGCATGAAGCTGGAGGTCGAAAGCGATCCCCATAGCCAGGTTGGCGGAAATAAAGGTTTTTCCTTCACTCTGGAGGGCGCTGGTGACCATAATCGTTTTCAGGGGCTGTTTTTTAATTAAAAACGTTCTGAGCTTCCGGAATTGTTCGGCCGCCAAAGACCCGGTTTGAAAAAGAGGGAAAGAAGGGACATCAAACTGCCTGGAAGGCAGGCTGATGACCTGTTTGGACGGCCTCAACCTATTGATCTCTTCGTCTTTTGCCGTCTGCTTATTTCGCTCTTGCTCGGCCTTTTCCAGCGCTTCATATATATGACTCATTGATCGATTCCTTTTTCCGGTTTGTGCAACTTTGTATTTATGTTTTCCTTCTGATCTTAAAATGACAGGTGTACCCCTAAGATTCCGGGTATAAGCAAAAACAGACCTATAACAAGGGAGAGTACCAGCCCCCACAGCAGCAAATAGAGTAATACTTTGTTTTTTTTCTTTTTTGGTTTTTTGGAGAAGCCTTCCAGATTCTTGACCGCTTCTCCGATTATTTTCGGTCCGATTATTTTCTTGCTTTCGGAATAGCCTGCCAACAAGGCATTGTCGCAGATGGTATTGATCAACCTTGGAATCCCTTCGGAATAGGTATAAATTTTATCCAGGGCCTTGGCGGTAAAAAGATGGGGATCTGCGGCCCCGGCTTTGGCCAACCTGGTTTCAATGTACTTTTTGGTATCCTCGGCATTCAACGATTGCAGGTGATAACGAAGACTGATCCGCTGCTTCAATTGCCGGAAGGAATGACTGTTCAATACCCGGTTAAGTTCAGGCTGCCCGATGAGGATAACCTGAAGCAATTTGCTTTTAGGGGTTTCCAGATTGGTTAACAGGCGTACCTCTTCCAAAAGGGCCGGGGGAAGGCTCTGGGCCTCGTCGATGATCAGAATCACCTGTTCATTCCGACCATAGTGGTCCAACAGGAAATTATGCAAAAGGGCGATATACTGTCCCTTGGAATGCTTTTCTTCTTTAATTCCAAAATCCTCACAAATATAGCGGAGGAAATCAACGGCGTTCAGCCGCGGATTGAAAATATAGGCGGTTTTTACTTTACCGTTGAGGCGGTGCAGGAAGGCCTGAACCAGGGTCGTTTTGCCGGTCCCCACTTCACCGGTTATGACCGTAAATCCCTTCCGATCCCTGGCGGCATAGATTAAGTGGGCCAGGGCTTCCCTATGGCTTTCTCCCAGGAAGAGAAAACCCGGATCAGGGGTGATTTCAAAAGGCCTTTCTTTAAAACCGTAAAATTGGGTATACATAGTTGATCCGCCGTTAGGCGGTCGCCTCTTTTCCGATTTTCGGGATATTGGCTAAAACCCTGACCCCTAAGGTGGCTTCCAGATCTTCCGCATCCCGGAAAGAACGGTCCAATTGCTCGCGGACAAAAACCAATCCCAATCCGGAACCAAAGCCCAAAATCAGACCAATCAGAAGGACCTTGCGGGTATCCGGCTTAAAAGGACGTTCCGGAATCCTGGCCGGATCGATGATCCGGAATTGTTCTCCTTTTTGACGCCGTTCCAGGTTTTCGGCTTGCTGCGCCGAAATATTCTTCTTTAATAAATCCTGATAGGTTTCGTTGAGGTTATTGAAATCCCCGACCATGGTGCTCAGGGTCAACTCCCGGACGGGTGTACTTTCGATCCGGGCCTGGTAGGAAGCCATCATAGCTCGAACCTTCTCATCCTCTTTTTTCAAGCGGCTGATTTCTTTCTCTATCAGAGGCAACTGGGCCTTTCGTTCCTCCTGGATACTATTATACGGATCCCGGGAAAGATCCCCTCCCGGGCTTTTTTTAGCGTTCGCAAGTTCTTCCGTCACCTTTTTTTCCAGATCCGCGATTTTTTTCTTGGTCCGGATGATGTCCGGGTGGTTGTCCGTATAGGCAACTTGAAGATTTTCCAGATGATTTCTGAGCTGGGTCAGTTGGGTACTGGTCGGAGTTTTCCCGGTCAGGGGGGAGCTTGCCCCTGTTCGCTGAGATCCTGCAGTGGAGGCGGTTTCACCCGGGAAAGACATGGCCGCCAACTGATTCTGGATGATCAATTTCCTGTCCTCGGCACTCTTGATCGATTCGTTTATCTTTTGACTCTGGAGATTTAACTGTTCCAAGATTTTTAAATTGGCATCCCTGTTTTCCGGCAATTCATTGATATGGCGTTTTTTGAATTCGATAATTTTCTGCTGGGCTTGATCCACCTTTTCTTTGTTGGTTTTTACTTCCGAAGCCAAGAATTCGGTGGTCCCCTGAGATTGTTGCTCGCGGATCCTCAGGTTTTCATCCACGAAAAGGGAGGCCAGTTTATTGGTTACCGCAGCCACCATTTTGGGGTCTTTCCCCTCATACGAAATGGTGAAATGATTTCTTTCTCTCGGGTTATCGGGGACATCCACCTTGATGTACCCGCGCATGGCCTCCACTACCGCTTCCATAGGCATAGAGCGGACCATTTCCGGATAGAGATTAAATTCTGTAATCACCTGTTCCAGGCGGGTCCGGCTCAATATTTCCTGGGCGATGGATTGCAGCCTTTCCGCCACGGTGGAGGTCACCGTGGCCTTGACGTAATCCTCCGGAATTTTTTGCGAAGAAACCAGGACCAGTGTTTCCGAACGGAAATACTTGGGGGTGGTCATCAGGTAAAATACAGTACCGGCAATCACTAAGGTCAAAGGAATGAGAAAATACCAGATCCGTTTCAGAAAGATATCAAGATAGGAATGGATATTGAAGGATGTTTGGGAATTGATCATTGCACTTACTCCCCTTGCAAAAAGGTTTCCGGGTCGATATTTTTTTTAATAAACCGCCATTACTTTCAATAATATTCGGTTTCTGTCATAGCTGAAACCGCTCAAATCCGAATCCCTGGTTAAGGTAGAGGCTTCCAGCGAAACGGTCAGCCATTTTAAGGGTTGATAGGAAAGGATACCGGTCAGCCCCCAGGACAAATCGGTGCGGGCAGGGTTATGGAACTCGTCCCGTCCCAGGGTTCCGGTCAACCCGACACTCAACCTTTCCCGGAGTTTGTAAAGCACATTAGCCTCCGCCTGGTTGAACCTTGAAAAACCCAGACGTTCAGAGGTAAAATAACTTTCCCGGAAGCCGCCGTACAGGGTTAAAGCATAATTCGTCCTTTGGGAGCGTTGGGTCATTGACAAGTTATAGACCGGTCCTTCAAAAGCAGGGCCGGTTTCTATCTCCTGCCTGAACCAACCCAATGCGGCCTTCAGGTTCAGGGTGGAACTGAAGGCGTGTTCCATCCCGACATTCAGGGAATGGACGCTATAATCGATGCCGGGTGCTTCCAAATCTCTTTTGGAAAAGGCGTAGGTGCCAAATACCTTGGTCCGGGGGTTAAAACGGTAAAAATAACTTCCCGCCGCATCACTCCCGACCCAGTCGGGATCTTTGGAAAAATCCGCGGTTGAGAAAGCATAATCCAGGGTAACTCCGTTCCGGATATTGAACCAATAGGCCAAATGGGGGTTAATTAGGTTTTCCGTACTGTCTTGCCCTTCACCTTCCACGATCCGGTAGATCATGTTGCGGTAGCGGAGTGCCGCCAGGTTCTCCTGGCCGAATTTATAATCCAACGCCGGTTCGAAAATATGACGCAAATACAAATTTTCGAAACTGCTGGAAGAAATTTGAGACTGACCACCGGTCCAGGTTGTCAGGGTATAGCTTTCGATCCCTTCCCGGGACCTGATCAGGGAATCGGTAAGGCGGATGGTCCAACGGGGATTGAAGGAATAATAGGTATTCAGGCTGCCTTGATGACTGATATAATTGTTTTCCGAATTTGAAGCATAGAAATTCAGCCCCATCTGATAGTCCAGTTCGAATGTATACCCCCCCCCTTCGGTATTATATTTCAAGCCGGGATAAACGGTGGTGATGAAATCACTCGTGGGGTGCTCTTCCGTCAAGGCTACGTTATCACTGTATTCACCCTGAATGGTAATATAGGGATGAAATCCGTAAAGCTGCCCCTGCACGGCTCCAAAAGCGGCCGGAGCGAACACCAGGACCGCTGCTATGATCCAACTCAGTAACCATCCTGTTCTTTTCCTGTTCATCTTAAACTCCCCCCTTTAATTTATCGGGTTGCCGGGGTTCGTGGGGTCGAATGGGATAGAACTCAAGCAACCCGGCAAACCCTGAATCCGTTTAATCCGGCACAATAACCGTATCGCCGGGTTTTAACATCAAATTGGTCTCTATGTCCTGACCGGAGACAATCCTTTTGTAATTGATCGTATACCGTTTTTCTTTTTCCCCCTCTTTACGAATGAGGAGGACCTTTCGTTGATTGGCCCAGTCGGTAAATCCCCCGGCCAAGGGGATTAATTGGAGAAGAGAAATTTCCTCAATCAGGGTATAAACACCGGGATTTTTGACCTGTCCGCCGATGTAAACTTTAAAGCTTTTGGCTTCACGAACCATGACCGTAATAATGGGCAGTTCGACAAATTGTCCGATTTTTTGGGTCAATACCTCTTTCAATCGTAAGGGGGTCAACCCCGCGGCCTGGATCTCGTCGATTAGCGGCAGGGAAATCCTGCCGTCGGACCTGACCATAACGGTTTGAGATAAATGGTCCTCCTTCCAAACTTGTATGGAAAGGACATCTCCGGGTCCGATCAAATATTTATCACTATCCGGCGAGATCCCGCTTGTCCCGGTCTCCTTTTTTACCTCCCCTTTTTCCCCTTGCGAAAAAGCGGTGGCCGGGGCCAGGAGGAATAAAAGACAACAAAATAAGATAACCATCCTACCCAGGTTGTTGTTAAATGACGTCCTCATCGATTTTACTCCTTGGTCTGCCCGTCATAGGGGGTCAAGTGGTTTAACCTGTATTTTTGAATCTTGTATAATAAGGCCTTATAACTGACCTGTAACAACCTGGCAGCAGCCTTCCGGTTCCAATTCGTGTAGGCCAGGGTGTTTTGAATGTGTTCCCTCTCGGCCATCGCCCTCGCCTTTTTCCCCATTTCTTTTAGATCATAGGAATAGGAAGAGGACTCTGTTGGGGTCTTTTTCAAAGATACAGGATGCATTGCTTTTATCATTCAGTAAAATGTAATTCGCCCGCGGGGAAAAACTATTCCCTTCCTTCAGCGTATTTCCGGTTATAAAAAGAGAAAAATGATACCCAAAATGGATAAAACATTATACTATGATATAACTTGTTTAGATTGTCCATTTTTTTCTCTTTGGACCGGTTTTAAAACCGGTAATAAAACGGAAGTGGCTTCCCTCCTCCGCCCAAGTCCTTCATTGAGGGATATAAGCGCTATAGCTCTCTTGGATTCGGCACTCTTTTATCTTAGTTAATAAGGTCTTATAGCTGATATTCAAGAGTTGCGCTGTCTTTTTTCTATTCCAACAAGTTAATTCTAATACTTTTTTTATCGTTTCTCTTTCAATTTTTTGAACGGCCCGCCGGTTGACTTCCTTCAAAGTGGGCCAGATTTTAAAGGTTGTATTCTTTTTGCTGATTGGGAGTGGATGGGAAGGAATAGTCACCGGTAAATTTCCGATCAGTGCCGAATCATTTCCCAAAACGAGAAACCTTTGTATACTGTTCTCCAGCTCCCGTATATTTCCCGGCCAATTATAGGCAATCAATGCTTTCAGGGCCTGGCCGGACAGGTGGCACATCCGCTTTAAGTTTAGTTTCGCCTGATACTTTGCCATAAAATGTTCAATTAATTTTGGAATTTCCTCTTTCCTTTCCCTTAAGGGGGGGATGGTTATATTGACGATATTCAAGCGATAA